>JADJYJ010000030.1 GCA_016719785.1 Candidatus Amarolinea dominans | reverse complement strand
ACATTTACGTTAGGCTCAAATGACCTCGGGATAGAATAGGCGACGATCTTCGTTTCGGCTAGCTTCCCCGCCGGATTTGGCAATCCGGCGGCTACGCGACGATTTGGGCAATCCCAGCCGAGCAATGGTCCAAACGAAGATCATCCTAGAATAGCGTATGACGCAGCATCCCAGGAGTAGCACGAATCAAGTCATTGCCCGCTTACAGACCAAAGAAGCGGGGAAGCTATCATCGAACGTATCCAGCGCGCATTTTCAGTTGGCGCCGCCGGGGCGAGAACCTCGCTCGAGCAGTTGCGCTGTTATGGCGACGAGGACTACTATCCCCAACGGCGTGAGAACGGACAGTTGACCTACCTGGCCGTGAGTAAGGCCAGTCCGGCGGGCCGAAGCTGACCGCATGCCAGCGGGTGGTCGTGAAGTTGATGTTGCGCCGGCCCGGATGATTTGATCGCCTTTGGGCACTGGCGTCGCGGCGCTGCGGCAGCAGCGGCTCTTACGGCTCACCGAAGAGGCTGAGGCGCAAGGCGTGGGTTGCTCAGCCATGTAAGACCTGGCCTGTTTGTTGTGCAGCAGTCTGGCGACGATCAAACGCGACGTGCATGAGTTGCGCAAACAGGACGTGCGTAGCGACACTCGCCAAGCCGAAGACATCGGCAAGGGCGTCAGTCACAAGGTGCAGATCGTCGGTGATTATCTCGCCGGTTACACCTTCAGCGAGATCGAGCGCCGGCGGTACCAGTATCGGCGCTATTCGACGTTATTGCGACGACTTCGTGCGCATCATTCGCTTGCAGGCGCAGCATCACTTGGACCGCGCCGCCATCCGCAGCGCCACCGGGCTGTCTGAACGCCTCATTCAGGAGTACCTGACGCCGTATCAAGAATGCCCGGCGGCCAACGACCGCTTGCAAATTCTGCTCGGCACGCCCGAAGGACGCGCCACGGCCACTCTGGCCGAGATTAAAAGGGGGCGTTTGATCCGATGAAAACCCAGACTAGTACGCCTGAAACGGGCGTTGGGCCAAAACGCCCCTTTGCACCAGCAGTTGCTCCACAAGTTTCTTAACGAGTACGGTTACGAGCGCGGCCCCGTCGTGGCGCACGCCATCATCGCCGATATTCTGACGCTGGTGGAGCAGGCCTACGCCACCGACCTGCCGCCCCGGCATGTCTACTGGCCCGCGTGGCGGTGCCTGGAGCTACCGGCAACCCCGAGATTCGCGGACTGGTGCGCGTCCGCCTGCACCCGGTCACCGACGGAGGTGGCGCTGCTCAGTGCGGATCAGGCGTCGATCGGCCGCCGGCGCGCCGCACCTTCAATCAACAGCGTTTCGTCCGCTGGTGTCAGGAGGCGTATGACCAAGGCGGTGTCCCGACCTCTTTGGATTTGTCGTTTGCTCAGCGGCCTGGCGAGTCCTAGGACCAATTGTTGCGCCAATATGAGCAGGAATATGCAGACCGTGCCGATCCGTGGTACAGTGCATGACTATCGGCCCTCGGTGTCGCACAAGGCCGAGGTGATCCGCCGTTATCTGCGTGGGCAATCGCCAGCCGACATTGCTCGCGAACTCAACCACTCGCAGCACGCCGTGGATCGCTACATCAAGGACTACGAAGTCACCCGCACCCTCGCACAGAAGTTCCCGCTGCACGAGATTCCGGCGCTCGCGAAGCACGCCGCGTCACTCGTGCGGGAACACGTTCAGTTGATCCGCGAGTATGAACCCAACCTGGTCTTCTACTCGCCTGAACCGGCGGTGGCCGCACAAGCGGCCGCCTGAGCGCCCCGAGGCTCATTTGACCTTATTTGGAATTAATTCTGCTGCCAGACGTACCTGCACTTTTGTTTTATGCCCGATGTAGTATTGCCGCTAATAACGTTACATGCTCCATCGCAAACCCTGGGGTAAGTGACCCTCCTAATACATTATTCGAAGTACCAAGTACCATAAAAACGCCTGTCTCATTGCCATTTGATCCTGACCTATCGAGTTGGTGCCAATCAAGTTCCTTGAATCTGGTTGTTGGTTGTACTGACCCTGCAATTCTATGCCAACATGACGGTTGTTGCTGAGGCGATTTCTTGCCCCATCGGCCCATTGCCGACTGCCCGGTCTCCGCCGACAATGCAGTTGCTGGCCCTTGCAGAACAACGCCCCAACTAAAGCCGACGATCTGCAGTCCTCTGATGACAACGCCGTTTGCGCCATCAACACGCAGCCCCACAGGTTGGCCTCCCAAGCCGCTGCCATCAATGACCACACCAGCATCACTACCGTCAATAGTCAGGTTGTTCACTCTGATGCGTGGAAGTTCCGAACTCAAGTGAATTGTTCCGGGAGTACTGGGTGGAAATGCTGACGGGCTAAACAGAACTGTGGCGCCTGCCACAGCATTTTGTAGGCATGTTCGAAGCGTGCCCGCGCCGCTGTCTACGTTGCTAGTAACCGTGCAAACCGCGGCTGGTTGCAGATCATCGCTTTGCTCCGAATCGTGAGGCGCCACTAAGTAGGTTTGGTCCTGATATACCTCAATCACAGACGACTGATGCGGCCTGCTTCGGTCACCGCCATCAACAATCTTTTCGGCAACGTCTAACTGCCCCACAGGCTCAATATGCCATCCTTTTGGTTCATCCCACTGCGAATCCGGTTGAGGCACCCCCGCGCTTGGCAGACCCGACGCATAACTCGTTTGCACAACGCCTGGTCCACAGCCTTGAGTCAACAGACATGCAACGAGCACGACGATAACCCACACACGAATGGTCGCTCTGAACTCTGCCATAATCCCTCCTGTTGAGTCTGGCATGGAACCGATGGTAGGATCAGCTTCTGATTCCCCTACTCGCCGCTAACTGCGCCTCAAGGGCATCCACTGCTCTGAGCGCCAGTTGCGCCGGCTTCTTCGAAGATACTTCTGGCCCTTTTCAAGACAAAGCCAGCCTGCTCTTGCCGTGCGGGATCGCCCAAGACAAGACGGGCCATCTCCAGGTCAGCCTGAGCCAATTCGAATTTCGGACCGCTGAGGCGCAATAGCTCGATGCCGCGCTGCAAGGTCCCTTCGGCGTCGCTCACCAGGCCTTGCGCACGCTGGATCGCGGCCAGGACCCGCAGGCCGATACCCTCATCGGATTCCGACTGCAGGGCCTCTGCCTGGGTGATCGCCTTTCTGGCGCTGCGCTCTGCCTGCTCCAGCTCGCCCTCTTGGAGAAGGGTCTCGGCAACACCGCGTTCGACCTCTGGGCGGAGGTAGGTGATCCCTCGCTCGTCAAGCATGCGCTGGGCCGTCTCCAGATGTTCCGTGCGGGCCTGGCGTGGCTGCCCACTTTCCAGAAGCGCTTCGCCGAGATTGAGATGCGCCAACGCTTCCTCGAAATGTAGATCCAAAGCCACGGCCAATTTGAGCGATTCTTCGGCCAGGCGCAGCGCAGCTTCGAGGTCGCCCAAGTGTCGGCAGACGTCTGAGAGATTGCAGTGGGTCGCGGCGTACATGCGCATATCACGGGTGGTAGACAGGACCTTCAGCGCTTGCTCGTGCGCTTGCTTGGCCTCCTGCCAACGGTTCATTTGCGACAAAACAGCCCCCGGTTAGTGTGCGCCTTCGCCAGGTCAAGCAGATTGTTTGGTTTCTGAGCCAGGACGATGGCCTGGTCGCAGTGTGCAAGAGACTCGCCCAGGCTATCTCTGCCGCGCTGTATCACTGCCATCAGATTGTGATATTGGGCGCTTTCCATCCCACCGGCCCGCTGCGCCCAGATCAACGCGTCGTCCAGGTTCCCGCGCATGACGTCTATAACGCCGTACTGGATGTACACCTGCGAACAGAGCGCATCGTCCATGTCCTCCTGAAGCAGGGCATAGGCGCGATCCAACCACAATACGGCATCGTCGAACTGCGCCTGGTTCTGGAAGGTAATCGCCATCTTCAACCCGAGTCGAGCACTCAGTCTTTTCTGTCCCTGTACCAACTGCATCGCTTCCTCGTACTGGCTGCGCGCCTCGTCGCGCTTTCCAGGTTAGCATACATATCGCCCAGTCCATCCAGCAGGTTCAACCTATCCTGGTTTTCGACTTAAGCCGATGATCCCAGGAAATTTCCTGTGCTCCGTTCCAGGAGCGGCAAGCCGTCTGGGCATCGAACAGCCCCAGGATCTGGAGACCGGCCTGCAAGGAATACCGGAATGCTCGGCTAAAGGCCGCCGTTGTCGGCGTGTTGGGCAAGTTGCTGGATCACAGCCAACGACGGCGCCGGTTTCAAGGTCTGCTTGAGCGCAGCAAAAACCCGGCGATGCAAAAACGAACGTTTCAACGGATTGAGGGCGCCGATCAGGGTCTCACGAATCATCCCGTTGCTGAAGTCGCAGAGACTCCTGTCTTCTCGCACGAACTTGCGCTTTGAGATCTCTCCCAGGGCCGAGATCGAATCGTCATCCGACAGCCCAGCGACCTGTTGTACAAGGACAGGATCGAATTGGCGCCCCACGATGGCAGCGGCGTCCAAAAGGCTTGAGCTGATGCGTTCAGGCCGTTCAGCCGTAGACGAATCGCCTGTTGCACAGTGTCCGGAACCGGTAGAGTCTGGTACCCAATCTCATCATAATCGGTCGAGGGCACGCCGTCGGCATCCAGGTAGATTACGCCTTGATCGGATAGCGTCTGCAAGGTCTCCAGCAGAAAGTAGGGATTGCCCTCTGTGGATGCGAACAGCTTGTCGTGGAATTGGGAAGCGTCAGCCAGTCCGAGCCACGCGCAAAGGAGCTCGTGTGAGCTTTCTTTGCTGAGGGGTTTCAACTCCACCTCGGTGAGCAGACCAGCCCGATGGAACTGATCACGCAATGAGGCCACGCCAGACGACTCGACCCTCGGGATCGTCGGTGCGCAGTGTGCCGATGAACAGGATGCGCATCTGCCTTTTACGAATCATGAGACATCGCATGAACCCCAGACTGGTTGGATCAGTCCATTGCAGGTCGTCGATAAATAACACGACCGGCGCCCTTCGACTCAACGCCTCAAAGGCCAAGGTCAAGGCCCACTCGCGCCGTTGCTGCGCCTCTGTGGGCATGGCATCAGGAATAGCCTGGCTGTCCAGACGTCTTAGCTCTACCATGGCCTCATCGGGCAGTCCAGGAATCAGATTCTGCTCAATGACTGGTTTCAAGGCGTCGTTGATAGCCTGATAGGGCGCCTGAACGCCAGGCAGGACTGCGCCGACAGTACGCCGGCTTGATCACTGTTGTGTCTGGTGATACTCTCCCGCACCAACCTGGTTTTGCCGCTGCCTGCTACTCCACACACCACGGTGGCATGAGCCTGTCCTACCAAGGCGTTTTGCCATACCCGGTCCAATCTCTGGAAGCTCGGCGGTGCGACCGACAAGGGGGTAGTCGGCGGGGACCCAGATTGGCACCCGCAGCGACAGCGCCCAGGGTCCTACCGTAGACAGGGCAACGCTGTGCTGCAGCCACTCCCACGCCGGCACGGCCGGGGCGTCGCTTCCCATCAGGAAGGAGCCGCTGCGGATGAGAACCGTCTCCGGCTCAAGAGGGCGTGCGTGGCTGGAGGCGGCCGTCATCCTGTGCCAGCTTCGCCTGGGCCTGTCGCATCAGCGTATTGAAGTCTACGCCCAGCGCGCCGCGGCACAGGCGGTTGAGCGGCTCGCTAATCCGGAACGTTCGCTGCGGCGATTCTCGTTGTCGCCGTAGCGGCGCGTATGCCTGATGTTTCTTGCAGGCGCTGTTGATACAACAAAGCGTCGGCCGTCAAGGCATGATCGCGCCCCAGCCGTGCGAGCAGGGCGTCCAGGGCAATCAGATAGGATTCAAAGAGGTCGGCGGTCATGATGGCGCCCTCCGGGTTGGCAACGTGACAATGGAGTGCGTTATTTTAGCATATGCGCAGACAAGCCACCAAATCGGGCACGACGCCATGACGCCACCCGCCTGTGCCCCTGACGGCTTGTGGGCCGCACGATGCTTTTGCATGACTGACCCAACCACCTTCGGAACTACTTCCGGGTTTGGGGCGCTGACTACAGCGGCCCCACGCGGGCCGCCATTACTGGCTTGAACGGTCTGTTCGTCTGACATGGTCAATTCTCCTTACCTGAATTGTACACTAAGTTCAGCCGCTGAACTGTCTCAGGCTTCATTGGCACAGTGAGGAGGACCGTCGTGCCTGTTTGAGGGTAGTTGGCGGTCCCCACAGGAAACGGCAAACGCCTCCCTTTTGATGCGGCGCCGTTCAAGAGACAGCAAACCCTCCCCCTGCTGTCATCAATCATCCTCTCCGGCCTGCGCGTGTCAGGTTGCCGCACCCCCAGTATACACGCCCCTTTCCATTTAGACCGGCAAAAGCTGCACTCTTACTGCACTGTTTCTGCAGAAATGCGGCCAAACGCCGCGGGCGCGGTTTGACGGCGAGTGCAATCTGCCCTTATAATGAACGCACGATTCTCTATCTCCATTGCCGCATTGCTGAGGAGCGTCTGCGTATGCGTATGCCATCTTCTCTCGAAACCGGCAGCGGCCAGGCGTGGCTGACGCTCGTCAAGCAGGCGCTGCACGCGTACCACGACGACCCTGGGCTGCTGGCGCTCACGCGCCTGGCCGATTGGCGCCTGGTGCAGGTAGCCCAACAGCGCCCTCCCGGCGCCTCGCTGCCCGACGCGGTGCGCGCGGTGCTGACTGACGGCCTGCAGCGGCTGCAGGCCAGCGATGCCCTGGCCGCGCTGAGCCAACTCCTCTGGCAGGCCGAGGAGCACGCGCAACGCGTGGCTCGCCTCAGCGCACGGCAGCAGCAGGCCCTCAACGAGTTGCCAACGCCTACGTTCTCGCGGCTGTTCGGCGCGGAGGAAATACTCTCCGCGCTGCGCCGCTTCCTGACCGACGCGCAAGCGCACTGGCTGGTGGCTCTGGATGGCATGGGCGGCATCGGCAAGACGGCCCTGGCGCGCGCCGTCTGCGAGGCGCTGATCTACGACGGCCGCTTTGAACGCGTGATCTGGATCACGGTGCAGCAGCGGCTGTTCGCCTGGGGTCGCGCGCACAACCTGGACGCGCCCGCGCTGTCGTATGCCCAACTGCTCGATGAACTGGCCCGGCGCCTCGATCTGGCCGCGACGACAGGTCAATCCGCGGACCGCCGCGAGGCGCCGGTGCGCGCGGCGCTGGGCGAGCATCCCACCCTGGTCGTCGTGGACAACCTGGAGACCGCGCCCGATGTGCAATCGCTGGTCATGGGCCTGCACCGCCTGTCACATCCCGCCCGCATCTTGCTCACCTCGCGCTACGCGGTCGGCGCCTTCGATCCGGTCACATCGCTGACCACCAGGCCGCTGACGCTGCACGACGCGGTGAATTTTATCCGCTATGAGGGTCAGGATCGCAACATCGAGGCGCTGCACCATGCCAGCGAGGAGGACTTGCTGCGCGTCGCGCGCATCACCGACGGTAATCCACTGGCGATCAAGTGGGTGGTGGGCCAACTGCAGTCGCTGCCGCTCGGTCAGGTGCTCGCCGACCTGGTTCAGGTCAGCGAAGGCGATCACGATCTCTACCGCTACCTGTTTGCCTATGCCTGGCAGCACCTCTCCCGGCCGGCCCGTCATCTCCTGCTGCACATGCCGCTGCTCGACGCCCGCGGGACCGCGTGGCAGCACCTGGCCGCGGTCAGCGGGGTGCCGGCCGATGACGAGTTTTGCCGGGCAATCCAGGAGTTGGTCAATGCCTCGCTGCTCAATGTGGGACACGCGGCGCAGGACACGGTCTACAGTATTCACCGCTTGACCGAGTATTTCGTCCTGTCTGAACTGGTGGGCGTGATGACGCCGACGGCGCTCTCATGATCGAGCCTGATCTGAACGTTGACTTTTTGAGCGGCCTGGAGCGCAGTTTGCATTACTGGCTGGCCCGCTGGCGTCAACCGGCCGATCACCTGGCTTTGCAGCCGCTGCGGGGGCATGCGCTGCGCGCGCTGTGGTGGGCGGCCACCACCGGCGCATGCCTGCCGTTGGCGGTGGACCTGGCTATTGCCCTGCACAGCGACATGATGTACAGCGGGCAGTGGCAGGAGTGGAAGGCCTGCCTGGCCCGCCTGGCCGCGGCGGCCGATCGCGTGGACGCTGCACGCCTGTTCAATCTGTTGCACCGCCTGGCCACGATGTGCTTCCGGCAGGGAGACCTGGATGAGGCGCTGGCCTGGGGTGAACGCGTGCTGGCATTGGCCGCAGCCGGCCAGGATCGCCTGCGGCAAGTGATTGCGGCCAACTTGCTGGCGGAGATCTACCTGACCGCGGACCACTTTGCGCCCGCGCAGGCGTACGCGGAGCAGGCCGTGGCGCTGGCTGCGGCGATCGGCGACCCGCCACGCCGGGCTGATGCTCTGATCAACCGCGCGCGCGTACACCTGGACGCGGCCGTGGCCGCGGCGGGCGGTCTGACGGTGGTTGAGTTGCAGCCATTGACCGCGGCGCAGACGGCTGCGCTGGAGGCATGGCTGCACGAGGCGTTAGCCCTGGTGCAAGCCTCGGGCGATGTGGTCTATGAGACCAAAGCGCACCTTTTCCTGCACCATGCGCTGGCCGCGCGTGGGGAGTGGACGCAGGCCCTCTGGCGTGCGCAGACCGCGCTGTCCCTGGTCGAGTCCTACGGTGATGACGCCGGCCGCGGCGTGGTGCTGCAGGCCGTGGGGCGCTCCCTGGCCGGACTGAGCCGCCGGGCCGAGGCCATCGAAGCCCTGCAATCCGCCATGCGCATCCACGAGCACCACGGCAACCGGCTGGCGCAGCAAAACACGCAGCGGCGTTTGGAGAAACTACTGCAGGTGAATTGACCACCGCGCAGCCCCGTGTATAATTGGCAAGTAATGATCATCTGACTGCTGGAATTCCAAATTTGAGCGATTTTTTTGCCACATAGAACACAAAGAGCACAAAGACCCCGCCAATCCGCGACTCTTCTGCCGTTTCTTTGTGCTCTATGCGTTCTTTGTGGTCAAGTGCGTGTCAAATTTGGATTGCTGATCTGACTGCCAATGCGGAGGGGCCATGCTTCCAATTCCTGAACTGACTCCCACTATTCAACGCTCAGAGAAACTACTGGACGATGATGATGCACGCTACGTGTCGCAGATTGAAGCACGGTTGGCGGCTGGCGACGATGAATTGGTAGATTGGGAAGCGATCGAGGCCGAGTTTGACTTACCGGCTTAGGACCCCCAAGAACATCAAGGGAATTTTCCAGTGGAGTCATGATGCACATCCTCGCGGTTGACATCGGCACCGGCACGCAAGACATCCTGTGGTTTGATTCGACGCGCGACCCGGAGAACTGTCTGAAGTTGGTGATGCCATCGCCCACGCTGCGCGTGGCCGGGCAGATTCGGCAGGCCACCGCGGCGCGGCAGCCGCTGCTGCTCAGCGGGGTGTTGATGGGCGGCGGGCCGAGCGCCTGGGCCGCGGAGGATCATCACAAGGCCGGGCTGCCCATCTGGGCCACCGCGGCGGCGGCGCGCAGCTTCAACGACGACCTGGAGGCCGTGCGCCGCGACCTGGGGATCGAAGTGGTGAGCGCGGACGAGGCTGCCGGTCTGGCCCGGCGGCCCGACATGGCCCATGTCACCCTCAGAGATTTCGACTATCCCGCCATCGCCCAGGCTTTTGCCGCTTTTGGCCTGACCCTGCGACCGGACGCGCTGGCCGTCGCGGTGTTCGATCATGGCGACGCGCCGCCGGCCGTCAGCGATCGCCAGTTTCGCCTGGATTACCTGGCCGCCCGTTTGCAGGCCAACCGCCGCCTGTCCACCTTTGCCTTCCCGGCCGCGGCCGTGCCGCCCATCATGACCCGTCTGCAGGCCGTGGCAGACAGCGCCGGCGCCGATCCCTCTGTCCCCGTGCTGGTCATGGACACCGCGCCGGCCGCGGTGTGGGGCGCCTGGGACGACCCGGCGGTCAGGGCGCACCCCTCCGCGCTGATCGCCAACGTGGGCAACTTCCACTGCCTGGCCTTTCAATACCGTGACGGCCAGTTCGTGCGCCTGTTCGAGCACCACACCGGCCTGCTGAACCAGGAGGGGCTGACCGGCTGGATCGAGCGGCTGGCCGACGGCTCCATCAGCCACCAGGAGGTCTTTGCCGGTCATGGGCATGGCGCCCTGGTGTTGGACCAGACGCCGGTCGCGCTCGATTTCGTGGCCGTCACCGGGCCGCGCCGCGCCATGCTCAACGGCTCACGCCTGCCCGTCTACCAGGCAGTGCCGCATGGCGACCAGATGATGACCGGTTGTTTCGGCCTGCTGCGCGCCTGCGCCGATCATTTCCCGAACTGGCGCGACGAGATCGTCCACGCCCTGGACACCGGGCAGGGCGTCAGTCTTTGGTGAATATCATGCCCCTGCTAAAAAAAACGACGAGGAGAAAACGATGAGCGATTATGAGCTTACAGGCACTCGCGTCGAGGTGCTGAGGCACATTCCGTATGGCATCCACATCATCACGACGCGTGACCACGAGGGTTTGCACGCGGCTTCGGTCAGTTGGGTGATGCAGGTCTCGTTCGAGCCGACGCGCCTGGCCGTTGCGCTGCGCACGCCATCCCGCATTCTGCAGCACGTCCTGAACAGCCAGGTCTTTGCGCTCAACCTGATCGGCCGTGAGCAGGCAGACATGGCGCATGCTTTCTTTCGGTACACACACGCCGGCTTCGACCAGGATACGCTGAACGGCTATCGTTGCCGGCCCGGTGAAACCGCCTGCCCCCTATTCGTCGAGGCGGCGGCCTGGATCGAGTGCCAAAATGTATGCACCATACAGGATTGCGGTGACCACACCCTGATCATCGCCGATGTGGTGGAAGTGGGAATGCGCCCAGGCGCTTTTGTCCCGCTCGATCTGTGGGAATCGCCCTGGTCCTACGGCGGTTAGAAAAAAAACACGAAGGGACAAAGCACTGCTTTGTCCCTTCGTGTCAACATGTTTGCTCAACCGTAGGTCACGTCTCCGGCGTGACGGCGTCGTCTGGCGCAGAGCTTGCTTCTCTCGTCCAACGTCGTCCGGCCAGGAGGCCGGACCTACGGGGGCTTCGCGCCGTAATCGCTCGCTTTAGGCCGCAACCGCGACCGGCATCAGCAGCGGACGGAACTTGTAGCCGTAGACGATGACGCCCTCCGGCCCATCTTCGGTCAACTTGCGTGTGACCATCTCGACCGGCATGCCGATCTTGACATCGTCCGACTCGACATCGGTGAGCTGAGCCGTCAGCATCGGCCCTTCGTTCAGCTTGACGAGCGCCACCGTGTACGGCAGGTAAGCTTCGAACCCGGCCGGCGCATCGTACATCGTCGTGAACGAGTAAACCTCACCCTGGCCGCTCATTTGATGCAGCGACTGGGCCGGTTCGGCGCAGTGCGGACACACATCGCGCGGCGGGAAGATCGCCTTGCCACATTCATTACAGACTTCGCCCATCAGGCTATAGCGCTGACGGCGCGTCCGCCAATTTCGTGCAACTCCCATGGTCAGTGACCTCCACTAGTCAGGGTTGAAAAAGCCCTCGATGCCTCCTACTTTACCACTCATTTTTCTCAAAACCTATCAATCTGTCCCTTCTTTCACAACTGCCGCTGGATTTGACAGCTTTTGACAGGCCCGCAGTACCGTTAATTAGCCAGGATGTGGGTGATGACGGTGGCCCCACTGCCGCCAATGTTCTGTGCCATGCCGATCTGCGCTTTCTGTACCTGGTTGGCGCCCGCTTGCCCCTGCAACTGCTGCACCAACTCCACGATCTGATAAACACCGGTCGCGCCCACAGGATGCCCGCGCGCCTTCAACCCGCCCATCGTGCTGATGGGAACCCGGCCGCCGATGGCGATCTCACCTTCTTGCGCCAGGCGCACACCCTGGCCCGGCTCGGCAAAGCCGGCCGCTTCCAGCGACAGCGCCGACATGATCGTGAACGCGTCATGCACCTCGAACAGGTTGATGTCGCGCCGGGTCACGCCAGCCTGGGCGTAAGCGCGCTGCGCGCTCAAAGAACCGCCCTCCAGCTTCAGCGGATCGCGGCGATCATGCACCGCCAGGGTGTCGGTCGCCACGGCTGAGGCCAGGATGCGCACCGGCGCTCGGTTGATGCCGAATTCACGCGCCCGATCGTGCGCACAGAGGATCACCGCGGCCGCGCCGTCACAAATGGGCGAGGAATCGAGCAGATTGACCGGCGCGGCAATCATGCTGGCTTTGACATAATCCTTGACCCCCAACGGCAGATGGAACATCGCTTTGGGATTATGCAGCGCGTTGCGGTGTGCGTTGACGGTGAAATTGGCAAACGCCTCATGCTTGATGCCATACTGATGCATGTAGCGCTGCATGAGCATGGCGTTGATGCCCACAAAGGAAACGCCTTCGGCCGCTTCGTACTCCTGATCGGCCGCCAGCGCCAGGCCGCTGGTGGTCTCCTCACCCGTGGTGTCTGTCATCTTCTCGACGCCCAACACAGCCACCACGTCGAGTTGACCGCTGGCAACCGCCAGGTAGCCCACGCGCAGCGCAGCCGCGCCCGACGCGCAGGCCGCTTCGATCTTGAACGCCTCGACGCCGCGCCAGCCCACGAAGTCTGCCATCAGCGCGCCCAGGTGTTCCTGCCCGGCCAATTCGCCGGAGAGCATGTTGCCCACATACAAGGCGTCAACCGCCTCCACGCCGGCATCGCGCAGCGCGGCCACCAGGGCGTCATGGCCCAAATGGCGCAATGAGCGATCCCAGAGTTCGCCGACGGGCGTCTGCCCAATGCCGATAATACTGACTGGTCTCACAGCAACACTCCTTACGCCGTCTGCAGCTTGCCGCGATAGCGGACATAGGTGGCGTAGTCAATTTCTTTGCGCCGCTCGATGTAGTGACGCGTCAGGGGCGCCTTGTCACGATTGTGTGCAATCCGATCGGTCACTTCGAAGGAAATGGCATCACTGCCTGCGCCAGAGCCAAAAGAGACGATCAACACCCGGTCGCCCGGCTCGGCAATATCGAGGATGGCGGTCAGCCCGATCATGGAAGAACCCGCGTAGGTGTTGCCGATGAGGCCAACCAGCAGCCCGGTTTCGATCTGCGCCGGCGTGAAGCCCAGGTTCTTGGCCACCTTCTGCGGGAACTTGAGGTTGGGCTGATGGAAGACCGCAAAGCGATAGTCGGACGGCTGGCGCCCCATTTCGCTCAGGATCATCTCCGCCGCCGCGGTGATGTGATGGAAATAGGCCGGGTCGCCCGTGAAGCGCTGGCCGTGCGACGGGTAATGCGCATAGGGCCGGCGCCAGAAATCGGGCGTGTCGGTCACATACGAAAGCGAGCCTTCCAGCACCGCGACGCTTTCTGCGGCCGGCCCGATGATAAATGCGGCCCCGCCCGCGCCTGCGGTATATTCCAGCGCGTCGCCGGGGCGCCCCTGCGCCGCATCCATGCCGATGCCCAGCGCATAATCGGCCATGTGTGAACCAACCAGGCCGAAGGCGGCCTGCAAGGTCTCCGTACCTGCTTTACAGGCGAATTCCCAATCGGCCGCCTGCGTGGTAGGCACGGCGCCAATGGCCTCCGCCACGATGGTGGAGGTTGGCTTGACTGCATACGGATGCGACTCACTGCCTACCCAGACGGCACGAATCAGCCGCGGGTCAATACCGGCGCGCGCCAGGGCATTACGCGCGGCTTCGATGGACATGGTAGCCGTGTCTTCGTCCAGGCCGGGCACTGACTTCTCTTTGATCGGCACCCCGCCTTCGCCATCGGTCCAAACGCGCGACACTTCAGTCACCGGCAAGCGAAAGCGCGGCACGTAGGCGCCATAACCTGTAATGCCTACCGGTCGTTTTGGTTTCATCAACAACATCTTTCTTACCTCGACTCGTTACTCCAGGCTCAAGCGGGCGCTCGCCCGCACCAGTTCTTCAGCCCGCGCTTGCCGCACTTGCCCTTCGCGCGCCAGTTGGACGGCGATGGCCGCGACCTCGTCACCCCGCGCGCCGGCCGCCAGGGCCACCTGACGGGCGTGGAGGGCCATGTGCCCGCGCTGGATGCCGTCGGTGACGAGGGCGCGGATGGCAGCCAGATTCTGCGCCAGCCCCACCGCGGCCATGATCTCAGCCAGGCGGCGCGCGCCGGGCTGACCCAGAATCTTCAGCGCCACCTGTGCGCTGGGATGGGCCTTGGTCGCGCCGCCCACGGTGCCCACGGCCAGCGGCATCTGCAGGCGGCCATGCAGCGTGGGGCCGGTCGGCATGTCGAGCTCAGGCGCCACCCGCCAATCGGTCAGGCCGCGATACTGCCCGTCGCGGGCGGCGTAGGCGTGCGCGCCGGCTTCCAGGGCGCGCCAGTCATTGCCGGTCGCCAGGGCCACCGCATCAATGCCGTTCATGATGCCTTTGTTGTGCGTCGCGGCCCGGTAGGGGTCGGCCACGGCAAACGCGTTGGCCTCCACGATGCCCTGCGCCACGCGTGCGCCGGCCAGGCTTTCCGTTGCCAACGCCTGCACGGGGATAGCCACCTCGGCCCAGGCCTGGCGCTGATCGCTCAGGTTGGAGAGAATGCGCAGCAGCGCGCGGCCGCCGGTCAGCGTCTCCAGCAGCGGCGCGATGGCTTCGGCCGCGGTGTTGACCGCATTAGCGCCCATGGCATCGCGGGTATCGAACAGCAGATGCACGATCAACATCGGGCCGGCCGGCGTATCCGCCAGCGGCCGCACCTCCAGCCCCCGCGCGCCGCCCCCGCGGGCCTGGATGCTCGGATGCAGGCGGTTGGCGACGGCCAGAATGTCGGCCGCGGCCGCCTGCACCTGCGCTGCGGCCAGATCATGGTCGGGCAGGTCGAGCAGTTGTACCTGGCCGATCATCACCGGTTCTGTGCTGCCGGTGCGAAAGCCGCCGCCCGCGCGCGCAAGCCGCGCGGCAAAGCTGACCGCAGCCACGATGGACGGCTCTTCGACGGCCATCGGCACCAGGATGTCCTCATCGTTGATACAAAAATTGGTGGCGATGCCGAGCGGCAAGGCAAAGAGGCCAATCACATTTTCGATCATATAATCGGCCTGCTCCAGGCTCAGCCCGGCCGCCAGCGCAGCCTGCTCTTCGCTGCTCAAATCGGCCCATGCCGCAACGATGCGAGCGCGCTCTGGCCGGCTCAACTGATAAAAGCCGCTCAGCCGTGATGATTTCTTCATTGACTCTCTGACTCCAAACTCTGACTCCAAACTCTGACAATTCCTCTACAGACAACGCGCCCGCAGCGGCCTGCAAGCCGGCGGGCGCACTCATGGTTGAGACGCACAGATCGGGAAAATTTTACAGGGTCCAGACTGTCAAAACCTATCAGGTTCAGCATCCTCTCAATAACCCCTTATCGAGAGATTATCATTGCGCCATTGCGCCTTTGCGCCCCGGCGTCTTTGCGTTAAAGCCTTCAACGCCCCACCAGGGTTGCCAGCGCGGCCAGGGCTGCGGAGACCGGTCCGGTGAGCAGTTGCGGCGCCAGGCCGAGCACGGCGCTGGCAAGGACGGCCAGGGCAATCAGCCAGCCGGCCACGACCGGCTCACGACGCACCTGGGAATTGGCGGTGGCGCCGCCAAGCACGGCCAGGCCGCGCAGATAGCCGATGGCTACCAGGAGGGCGGCCGGCACCATGACGGCGATCCAGCGCGCATCGCGCACCGCCACCTGCTGCAGCAGCGTCCACTGACTGGCAAAGCCGGCCGTCGCCGGGAAGCCGATCAACCCCAAGCCGCCGGCCAGCAGGCCGGCCACGGTCCAGGGTAAGCGGTTGGCCAGGCCAGCGACGCGGGCGAAATCGGTGGCGGCGGCCTGTTGGCGTAACGAAGCCAGGCTCATGGCGCCCAGGAGGATCAGGATGGTGCGGGCGCCGAAGAGGAGCAGCACCAGCGACCACGAGCTGAGCAGCCCCAGTCCCATCGCCAGCAGCAGATTGCCATAGTTGACCAGGCCGGCGTAACTCCACAGTGGCGCAAAGTCGCGCTGACCGACCGCGGCGATGCCACCCCAGGCCATGCTGAAAAGCCCGCCGTAGATGAGGAAGCGCGCCAGGTTGAAGTCGTTGATGATCGCCAGGAAATCGGCGGTGAAGGCGCGCACCAGGTAGAGGATGACCGCTTCGCTGATCAACTGCAGGAACGCGGCCACCAGCGGCGGCGCTTCGCTGGCCAGGGTCACCCGCGGTCCGTGCAGGGGGGTGGGCGCCAGCAGCAGCACCAGGCCCCAACCCAGCAGGGTGACAGCCAGGTTGAAGGGCGCCGGGTTGTCCGGGTTGAGCGGAATCTGCTCCAGGAGCCAGCCGGCGGTGAGGAAGAAGGGAAAGGCCGCCAGCGGCAGCCACAGTTGGCGGAACGCGCCCCGGGTCGAACCGCCGCGGCCCGACTGCACGATGAAGACCGCGATGCAGGCGATGAAGGCCAGTCCCAGGGGCGCCAGCGTCAGGGGCCGCACCATGAGGATCAGGCTGGCCAGGCTGGTGACGATGAGGGCCGCGGCGAAGAAGGTGCGCCCTTGCGAAATGCGCCAGGCGAAGATGAGCGCAATGACCGTGATGAGATAGAGGAAGCTGAGGAAGGGGCGCAGCGCCTCGGTAAAACGAAAACTCATCCCGCTCCAGGTCACATCCTGCCCCATGAGCAGCGAGCGGCCGGCCAGGGTGACGGTGAGATCGGGCGGTGCGATCCAGATGAACAGGCCCAGGGCCAGGATCAGGGTGACGGCCACGGCCACGGCCAGGGTGGCAAAACGGCGCAGGGCGTAGGTCAGGGCGGCAGCCATCAGCGGCACGACGGCCAGGAGAAACGTACCGCTGATCATCGGCGCGGTTCCTGATCCGGGTTGGCAGGAACGGGCGCCGCGCGTGCCACCATCAGGTACGCGCAGGCCAGCCCCACCAGCAGTTCCAGCGCGCCGATGACACCGATCATGCGCGCATCATGGGTGAGATTGCCATAAAAAATCTGCACGGCTGCCAGCCACATGAGCAGGCCCATCCCGGCCTTGAACGGCTCCTCTTCCAGGGCCAAAGCCAGCAGCCCCATCGCGGTCAGCCACAGGCACAGGAAATCGGCGTCGGGGGAAAGTTCGGGCAGGGCCACGCTCGCCCTGGTCAGGAACAAGCCCAGCCCAACCATGATGACCACGATGCTGCGGAACGTCACGGTCGTAGCCAGCCAGGGCCAGCGAGGCACGATCTTTGCCCTCACGGCCGGGCGGTCCTGGGCGATCGCAGCCGCGGCGTTGGTTTGATTGAGACGCGATCTATCCCGGTTGAGCTGGTAGGCTGACAAATACCACATGATGCCGATCAACGCGCCCACCAAGATGCGCAGGACGGCCCACTCCGGCGGCAGCAGGCGCAGGCTGACGATGGCCAACGCCAGGTAGAGCAGTTGCATCATCAGCAAACTACTGCGCCAATCGGCGATGATGATCAGGAAGGCTGCGGCCACGATGGCCAGGGCAATGGCCGGCAAACCGGAAACGCCATCAAGGGCTGCAGCTAAACTGGACAAAGGTGGCATGACAACACGTCTCCCTAGCTGCCGGCTTGCAGGAACCAGGCCAGCAGCATAATCAAGGCCAGCCAGCCCACATAGCCGGCGCCATCGAGCAGGCCGGTGATTGTGGAGGAGGCCAGGTTGAGGCCGCGGCCGAACCCACGCAAGCCGGCCAGCAGCCAGCCCAGGTCCACAATTTGGGCCACGATACGTTGTTGCGCAACCTGGGCCACGAGCAGGCGCGGGCGCCAACGAGCCAGCAGGAAGCCCAGGCCGGCGGCCAAGCCCTGGACAAGCCACATCCAGCCGGGCAGCAGGCGTACCTGCGTCCACAATGAATCGAACAAGGGGCTTGGCTCCAGCAAGCCCAGCCAACGGGCCAACAAGGGTGGTTGCAATCCCAGGGTCAATAGCGGCGCCGCAAAGAGGGCAAAACCGAGCAGGTGACGGGCCACCAGCCAGCGTTGACCGAACAGGATTTCGACGGATGGGGTGCGCGTGGCGGCCGGCCAATGACGCAGGATCGCCGCGATCGCGATCGTATCGGCCAGCCAGGTGAGCAGCCAGCGCAACAGGTTGAGGCCGGGCAAGAGCGACTCCTGCATGGTGGGCAGGGTAGCCAGGGTGATCCGCACGGGAAAGCCCACGGTACCCGGCACACCGATGAGAGCCAGCATGGCGAGCGCCAGCGGGAGACGCCAGCCGGCCACCCGCACCAGGGCCAGACCCACGACTATGCCGCTCAAGCCCAGGGTAACGGTCATGAGGGGCCAGACCGCCGCGGTCGGTCCGACCACCGGGCTGAGGATCATGGCAACTACACACCAGGTGACGCGGTTGACGGCCACCAGCAGCAGGCTGCGCTCCTGGTTGGTGTCCAGCCAGGCGGCCAGGCTGCTGCCGAGCAGGCCGAGCAGGCCAATGGCAAGCCAGACCGGCTGCCTGAGGGCCAGGGCGAGGTCGGTCTGGTAGACGCGGCCCAGCAGGGTCAGCCCGACCGTCGCGGGCAGGAGGAATTCAGTCAGGTGGACAGGCCGTGTATAGGCAGTGGAGGCAAGCAGCCAGGCATGAAACGGATAGAAGGCCACGCGCCACAGGCCGGCCAGTAGAAGCAGCAGGATGGGCAGCGACGCCAGGGCGCCCGCGCCGAGCGGTAGTTGCGCAGAGTCCAGCCCGGTCAGGCTGAGGGCCAACCAAACGAGCAGGCTACCGACGGCGCCGGTGACCACCACGGGCTGCTGCGGTCGCGCGATGGCACGGGCCAGGAGGGCGATTTCGAACAGCACCCACATGCCGGCGAGGGTCAACAGGTTGTTGGATGAGACCACAGCCAGGGCTGCGACCAGGGCCAGCAAGCGGCGGCTATGTACCTGGGGCGTGTTCCAACCGGCGGAATCCCAGTTGAAGAGGATTTCGATGGCAGTCACCAGCAGGGCCAACAGGCCGCACAACCAGGCCCAGCCATCTACCTGCCACACCAGTTGAGCCGTCGGCAGCACCATGATCTCCCAGGGGCGCTCCAACAGCGCCTGGTCAGGCAAACTGCGCAGGCGATACCAGAGCAGACCGGCCGTCAGCAGCGATAGCATGGCCAGCACGCTGTGCCAGCCGGGCTGGCGCCAGCGCACAATCAAAATGAGAGCCAGCGCTCCCGCGATCAGGGAGAAAGCTGGCCCAATGGGACCTGCCAGGATGGAACTCAAAAGCGATTTCTCACTACCCTCAGTAATTGGCTGAATTCTACCACACGGCGATAGGGGCGCCAAACAACGCGCGTTCAATTTGCACAATCACCATGCCACTTTTAGAATGACAGGTACAGGCTGACTGTGAACGGACAAAAGGAGATGAATCGTGCAACAACTGGTTGAATGTGTGCCGAATTTCAGCGAAGGACGCCGGCCGGAGATCGTGCAGGCCATTGTGGAGGCCATGCGCGGGCCGGGCGTCTCGCTGTTGGACGTGGAGAGCGACGCGGACCATAACCGCTCGGTGGTGACGCTGGTGGGCGAGCCGGGGGTCATCCTGGAAGCGGCGTACCAGGGCATTGCGACGGCGGCGCGTCTGATTGACCTGGAGCAGCACCGGGGCGCGCATCAACGGCTGGGCGCCACTGACGTGGTGCCGTTCGTGCCCTTGCGCGGCATGACGATGGCGGAGTGTGTGACGCTGGCGCAGCGCCTGGGGCAGCGCGTCGGCAGCGAGCTGCAGATTCCGGTCTATCTGTACGAGGCGGCGGCCACGCGGCCGGAGCGCGTCAACCTGGCGGATGTGCGCCGCGGGGAGTATGAGCTGCTCAAGACGGAGATCGGCGTCAATCCGGCGCGCACGCCAGACTACGGCCCGGCGGTTGTGGGGCCGGCGGGCGCCACGATCATCGGCGCGCGTGGCTTCCTGGTGGCGTTCAACGCGTATCTGAACACCGACAACGTGGAGATTGCGAAGAAGGTGGCCAAGGCGCTGCGCCATTCCAGCGGCGGCCTGCGCTTCGTCAAGGCGATGGGGCTGTTGGTGGAGGGCCGGGCGCAGGTTTCCATGAATCTGACCGATTTCACGGGGACGCCCATTCACCGGGCGGTGGAGATGATCCGCTCCGAGGCCGCGCGCTACGGCTGCATGATCGAACGGACCGAGCTGGTCGGCATGATCCCCCAGCAAGCCCTGCTGGACGCCGCGCAGTGGTATCTGCAGATTGACAACTTCACGCCGGAGATGGTGCTGGAAAACCGGCTGGGTTGAGAGTGGCGGAAGGTTTTTCAACGCAAGGACGCCAGGACGCAAACGACGCAAAGAAAAAAGCCCTTGCGCCTCTGCGTCCTTGCGTTGAAGATTTCGATGCAAACGACGCAAGAAAAGCCTTCCCCCCTCTCCTCTCCCTATGCGGGAGAGGAGAGGGGCCGGGGGTGAGGTGAGGCCACATCCCTACGCACCAGCCACCAACCGCGCATTCGGATGCGCGTACACACTATACGCCAGCCAGGTGGGATCGCCAACCTGGCGAGCGGCCAGGCGCGCCTGGCGCACGGCATCGGCGACGGCGTCGCCGGCGAAGAGCCGCTCGTAGAAGGTCACGGCGAAGTGCGCGGCCTGGCGATCGGTGACGGTCCACAGGGGCGCCAGGAAGAGACCCGCGCCGCTGCTGATGAGCCGGTTGGCCCAGCCGCCCAACCCGGTCAACGCCCAGCCCTGACGGCTGCCGTGGCAGGCGTTGAAGACGAACCCGGGCCGTTGGCGCTTGAGGTGCGCCTCGATGGCCGGGCCGACAATGCTGTCAGGCGTCAGGCTGCGACCGTCTTGCAGCCAGAGCGCAGCGTCGAGATCGGGCGTATCGGAGTAGAACGAGCCGTGGGCGGCGACGTGCAGCCAGTCGAAATCGCCGCCTTCCAGCAAATCCAGCGTGTCTGACCAGGTGGCGGCCGCGGGGCTGGCATCGCGCAGACCGCGCCCGGCAATTTGTGAACGCAGGTGGTCACATTCGTCCTGCGCATAGTTCAGCCCGGAATCGGTGGGGGCCAGGCAGGCCAGCCGCCGCAGGGAGAGGGTCGTGGGCGGGCCGTCGTGACCATTGCCCTGCTCATCCCGGCGCAGCCAGCGGGTCAGGCGCAGGGTCAGGCACCAGGGGCCCTCATCCTGATCCTGCCAATCCTCGCCGTAGGGCCAGAGCAGTTCCCAGGGGAAATAAGGCTCATCGGAAACGAGGAGCATGGAAGCATCACGCCACGCGCCGCGCTCGTGCTCGTACACCGCCTTGAGATCGGCCGGAATCAGCGATTTCCATAGATTCTGTCCCAGACTGCGCAGGCGGCGCTCCGCGTCCGCGGCCGGGAGCGTGCGGCGGGCCTGATGCGCGAGTTTGGCCGTGGGGTCGAGGTGATCGGTGAGATCGGTCAACTGCGCCAACAAACGATTGGCCTCCGTCTGCGGATCCGTCATCAACGGCACGGGATGGAAGGTTTGCCCTGGCTTGTTGCCGCGAAAGAGGGTGAAGACCAGCGCCGGCCGCTGCTGAAAGCGCTCGTAGGCGATGTGAAGCTGGTACGCGGGCGGCTCGGCCGACGGAGCGATGCGCAGTGCGAGCGCGTGGCGCGGAATCTCCACGGCGCTGCTGGGAGCGGCGGTAATCTCCACGGCCACACTGACCGTGCCCGCCAGGTTGCCGGCCTGGAAGAAGTCCACCGTCACCCGCGTGGGGCCGACCGTGTGCGGACGCAGGTCGAAGACGACCGGCGGGCTGTCCGCACCAGGGAGAACCGGAGTCTCCTGCTCGGCCGCATTGAGCAGATCGAAGCCCGGTGCGGCCAGGCGCAGACGCACGGGAAGGTGGGTGTCCAGGGCCATCGAGGCGATGGCCGCGCTGTACGCCGGCGGCTGCACGGTCAGGCGCACGACGACCGCGATGCGCGGGGTCTGCACCCACACCTGCGACGGGCAGGCGATGTCGGTGTAGCGGATGACGGTCGTGGCCGCGGGCGGCTGGTAGTGACGTTCCAGGCCGCCTTTGGGAGCTGCGCCGGCCTGCATCACGTCCAGGGTCGCAACCAAGCGGGTGTGGGCGGCCGGGTAGTTACCGAAGATGTTCAGAATCGTGACCCGGACGATGCTGGCGCGCGCCGGGGCGACATGCGTCAGCTCGTCGCGCAACTGGCGCAAACGGTCTGCAACCTGCGGCCAGTCCGGCCCGAACAGGCCGGGCAGCTCCGGCTCAAGCTGACGCAGAGCGGCCAGGAGTTGTGCGTTCTTGTCCATCGTGATGACCTCCATCGTGATGATCCCCATGCGCTTCCGCACCCGGCGCCGCGGAGACTCACACCAGCAGTTCCAAATGTAGCACACATTCAACCACAAAGAACACAGAGAACACAAAGAAACGGCAGATCAGACGCAAATCGGCAACTTCTCTGCGTTCTTTGTGATCTCTGTGGTTAAAAACCAGGCTACATTTGGAACTGCTGGACTCACACCCCGGTCAGGTAGAAAGCAGCCCACCAGAAGGGATGCTCGAAGCTCTGCTCCTGCTGATGGCGTTCGGCCACCTGCTCGAAGAAATCAGCGGCAATCGCCTGTGGCATACGGGCGCCATCGAGGTCCGGAATGTCATGCCCGAAGTAGTCCGCCTTCTCCTGGTTGGTCGTATCGCGCAACCAGCGCTGCGCCGCGGCCAGGGCCTCGCCAGGGGGCAGCCCCTCCTGGCGCCACAGACGGTAGAAGCGCTCCATCAGCATCGCGGTGCTGACGTCCGCCACCGACCAGAGCGAGGCCACCACGCCGGCAAAACCGGCCTGCGTGAGGGCCGCGGGCAGGGCCACCACCTCGTCGGGTAAATCGGCGCCGACGATGCCGGTCTCGCAGGCGGAGAGGGTGGCCAGCCGGGCGCCGGCCCGGCACAGGGCCAGCACATCGGCCACGGTCAGCAGATCATCGTGGGCCATCACCAGGCCACTCTGCAGGGGCTTCTGCCAGTTGTTGGCGCCATGACAGGAGAAGTGGACCACCTGCGCCGCGGGTAAGGCGGCCAGGACCGCCTCGCGCCTGGCCTCGCCGTGGTGCAAAACGGTGGGATCGGCAAAGAGCGCGCCGATGGCGGCCACTTCGGCCGCCGAGTTGGGCAGACGGTTGGCCGCGACTGGCTGCGGCTCGTCCACGGCCAGCAGGCGCAGATCGCGCGTCTGGCCGGCCAGTTCGCGGGCATGTTGCAAGGCGCCGGCCGACGGCGCATAGGTCAGGGTGAGGTCGTCCAGCGCGTAGCGGCGACGCCCGTCTGGCTGCGTCCAGGCTGCGTGCAGGGGCAGCAGGGCCAGCAGGCCACTGGGGATGAGAACCGCCTGCCTGGCGCCCAGGCTCTGCAAATGGGCCACGACCGGCCCCATGACCTTGTCGCCGAGGTCGCGCGTGGTCTGCTCGAGCTGATCGTACCACGCCTGACGCTTGGCCGGGTTGCGCGCGTCGCGCACCCAGGCGCTGTACGCGCCCAGGTAGCCGCCCAGGGCAGGATCGTCGGCTGGCCCCATCAGTAGCGCGCGCAGCGCGGGTGCGGTGAGGCCCAACGGCGCGGCAGTGACAACCGCCACGGCGTCAGCGGCGGTCTCGCGCCGCACGAACAGGGCCAGTCCGCCGGGTTCGGTCGTCAGCAGATAAATCAGGGGCACGCCGGGCTGCACCGCGGCGGCGATGCGGGCGAATGTCGGGGGCAGCAGGAAATCGGCGTAGGGCTGCTGGCCGTCCACCGACACGCTGCGGATGGCCGCGATGGTTTCATCCAGATCGCGGCGGGCTGCCTCCAGCTCCTGACGCCAGGCGGCGTAGTCGCGCGGGCCGGCCGGGTGATCCGGGCCGGCGCCTGCGGGCTGGCCGGCCTGCTGCTGCAGGACAGCGAGGCGATCGGACGCGGCGCGGTAGCGCTCGTAGAGGTCGCCGTGACCCAGCGCGGGCAGGCGTTCCAGGTCGCGGCGGCTCTGTTCGAGCGCTTCGGCCAGCAGCCGGGTGCGACCCTGTTCGAGCGCGACGACGGCGTCTTCGAGCCGGCCGAGTTGGGCCAGGGCGTAGGCGGCGTTGGCCGGCAGGCCTTGGATCTCCCGCAGTTCGACTTCCTTGCTGCCGCGCACCAGGGAAGCCTGCAACAGAGTGTCGGTGGCCTGCATGGCCAGGCGATACGGATCAACGACCAGCGCGTAACGACGCTCGCCAAACAAGAGATTGGCCAATGCACGGGCTGTACGACGACAATCATCAGGCAACGCCTCAGGGCTAAAGATCTCCAGTGCCTGGCGGTGGCGGTGCTCGCGTTCGCGGTTCCGGCGGGGCTGGGGTGTTCACCTCCAGCGCCTGGCGGTAGGCGGCGATGGCCTGCTCCAGGTTCTCCGCCCGGTCGCCCCGAATGCGGTCAGAGTAGGCGTTCGCCAGGTTCATCATGACGGCCGCCCACTCGACCGGCATGGCCTGGCGTGTCCTCACCTCCAGCGCCTGGCGGTAGGCAGCGATGGCCTGCTCCAGGTTCTCCGCCCGCTCGCCCCGAATGCGTGTAGCGTAGGCGCTCGCCAGGTTTATCATGACGGTCGCCCACTCGACCGGCATGGCCTGGCGGGTCCTCACCTCCAGCGCCTGGCGGTAGGCGGCGATGGCCTGCTCCAGGTTCTCCGCCCGGTCGCCCCGAATGCGGTTCTTGTAGGCGGTCGCCAGGTTCATCATGGCTTGCGCCCACTCGACCGGCATGGCCTGGCGGGTCCTCACCTCCAGCGCCTGGCGGTAGGCCGCGATGGCCCGCTCCAGGTTCTCCGCCCGGTCGCCTCGAATGCGGGCAGCGTAGGCACTCGCCAGGTTCATCATGACGGTCGCCCACTCGACCGGCATGGCCTGGTGGGTCCTCACCTCCAGCGCCTGGCGGTAGGCGGCGATGGCCTGCTCCAGGTTCTCTGCCCGGTCGTCCCGAATGCGGTTCTTGTAGGCGTTCGCCAGGTTCATCATGACGGTCGCCCACTCGACGGGCATGGCCTCGCGGGTTTTCACCTCCAGCGCCTGGCGGTAGGCGGCGATGGCCTGCTCCAGGTTCTCCGCCCGGTCGCCCCGAATGCGGGAATAGTAGGCGGTCGCCAGGTTCATCATGACGGTCGCCCACTCGACCGGCATGGCCTGGTGGGTCATCACCTCCAGCGCCTGGCGGTAGGCGGCGATGGCCTGCTCCAGGTTCTCTGCCCGGTCGCCTCGAATGCGGTTCTTGTAGGCGTTCGCCAGGCCCATCGTGCATGCCGCCCACTCGACCGGCATGGCCTGGCGGGTCCTCACCTCCAGCGCCTGGCGGTAGGCGGCGATGGCCTGCTCCAGGTTCTCCGCCCGGTCGCCCCGAATGCGTGAATAGTAGGCGGTCGCCAGGTTCATCATGACGGTCGCCCACTCGACCGGCATGGCCTGGTGGGTCATCACCTCCAGCGCCTGGCGGTAGGCGGCGATGGCCTGCTCCAGGTTCTCCGCCCGGTCGCCCCGAATGCGCTGATTGTAGGCGGTCGCCAGGTTCGTCATGACTTGCGCCCACTCGACCGGCATGGCCTGGCGGGTCCTCACCTCCAGCGCCTGGCGGTAGGCGGCGATGCCCTGCTCCAGGTTCTCCGCCGGTCGCCCCGAATGCGCTGATTGTAGGCGTTCGCCAGGTTCATCATGACGGTCGCCCACTCGACGGGCATGGCCTCGCGGGTTTTCACCTCCAGCGCCTGGCGGTAGGCGGCGATGGCCTCCTCCAGGTTCTCCGCCCGGTCGCCCCGAATGCGGTCAGAGTAGGCGTTCGCCAGGTTCATCATGACGGTCGCCCACTCGACCGGCATGGCCTGGCGGGTCATCACCTCCAGCGCCTGGCGGTAGGCGGCGATGGCCTGCTCCAGGTTCTCCGCCCGGTCGCCCCGAATGCGGTCAGAGTAGGCGTTCGCCAGGTTCAGCATGACTTGCGCCCACTCGACCGGCATGGCCTGGCGGGTCAGCACCTCCAGCGCCTGGCGGTAGGCGGCGATGGCCTGCTCCAGGTTCTCCGCCCGGTCGCCGAGTGGATTCTGAACCAGGCTGTTGCCCAGTTCGACGTGGAGACCTGCCCACAGGCGGCATTCTGATCCTCCGGTGCAGGGAAAGGTATGGCGGCAAGGTCGACCCGTGCGAGGCATGTCGGATGATGCGGCGGTGGGAGAGTTGCTGAAGAATAGGCTGCAACTCAGGTGGTATGTCGGCGCCCCTGGCAGGAGCGGCAGCCTCCAGCCTTGCCCGCAGATCTGGCCGGCTGGCCAGGGTGCGTTCCAGGTCTTCCGCTGAACGGATTTCGGCCCCGCTGGCGGCCAGCTCGGCCAGGACCTCGCGCAGTGCGGGAGGCATCTGCTCGACGGCGCGCATCTGCGCCAGGAGTTCTTCCGGCGCCAGGCCCAGGCGTTCGGCCTCGGCCAACGCATCCGGCGGCAGCATCTTTTCGGCAAAGGCGCGGGGGATGCCCGCCTCTCGGCAGCGACGCAGCAGGTCGCGGTGCTCTTCCATCTCGGCTGCGCCGCCGTCAACCTGGGACGCCTGAGTAGCGGCGATGAGTTGGCCGAACAGGACATCGGCCTTATCACTGAGCAGCTCAGGGTGCTGTTCGACGATCTGCTGCGAGTCATCCCAGGTGCGGGCGTTGATGAAGGTCTGGATCGTCTGTCCCAAGGCGGAAACGCCGGCCAGATCGGGGGAGTCATGCAGGCCTTGTTCGAGTGCCGTGGTGGCGGCGAGCGTTTGCTCTGGTGAGAGGCCGGCCTCCTGAGCGGCGCGCTGCGTGTTGCGCAGCAGTTGATAACGCTGTTCCAGGTCGTTGGCAGCCTGTTCGGCGCCCTGACGCCGGGCATTGGCCGCGGCTTCCGCGACGCGCGCGGCGGACTCGTCGGTCAACAACGCGGGGTGATCTTGCGCCACGTGCAAGAGGGACGCCATGGAGTCGGCCTGCAGAAGCGCCTGGAGACTCGCCCAGAAGGGATTAGACATGGCTTCCTGCGCCTCGCGGGCCGCTGCTTGCAGGCGTTCATAGATCGGCGGCGTCTCGCCGGGGCGGTATAGGAGTAGCGGCGCGTCCACCGCGCCGGCGTGACGGCAGTGAGGGCAGGGGATAGCGTGCAGACTGCCATTCCGAATGCGGGCGAGCAGATCGGGCCGCTCGGCCGTGTCAACGATCAGCCAGACCTCGGCCGGGTAGGGTCGCCGACAGGCCGGGCAGGTCAAGGTGGTGGATTGAGCGACGGAGCGGGTCATGGTTACCTCCGGCGGGGTCGGCCCGCCAGGCGGAGTATAAAGTAGGACAATGGGGCCTGTCAATTTGGCGCCATCCGCCATCGCGCCGCGACGCCCGTGAATGAATTCGCGGACTGCGAGATTCCCCCCCCACCGCAACCCGCTTCAGCGGGTTTGACATATCAGACGCCGAATTCATTCGGCGGTATCAGACGCCGAATTATGGTTTTTAAGAATAAACATCGTCTATCAGATCAGCGTCACCCGGCGATCGCCCATGTCTTAATTACATTCGGCGGACTGCGAGATTCCCCCACCGCAACCTGCTTCATTCGGGTTTCAGACCAATTCTTCGGTGGTATCAGACGCCGAATTCATTCGGCGGGCTTATTCGGCGGGCTGGCACAAAAAAAGGACGACGACCCCATGGGTCGTTCGTCCTTGTCAATGGATGGGTCCCCCCAGATTCGAACTGAGGACCAACCGGTTATGAGCCGGCCGCTCTAACCGCTGAGCTAGGGACCCGTGGCTCTCCGTATCGAGAGCGGGTGGAGGGAATCGGACCCTCACAGCCAACTTGGAAGGCTGGTGTTCTACCACTAAACTACACCCGCAAGCAGTCGGGGCGAGAGGATTTGAACCTCCGACCCCAGCGTCCCAAACGCTGTGCGCTGCCAACTGCGCTACGCCCCGAACAGGCGCTTAGTATACTGCAAAAACGGACAGCAAGCAAACGCACAGGCGTCAATGGTGAATGCAAATCACGGCCCCCTCGCCCTCCCCTCCCCCCCCCCTTTCTCCCCCCCCCCCCCCCGCCCCCCCCCCAGGTAATCTGCTCATCCATCCAGTCTGGCAGCGTGCCGGGCAGGGTCAGCAGGCGCACGGGCGCGGCGCCTGGCTGCGTGATGTAGAGACCCCAACTTCCCTCGCGGTTGGAGATGAACGCGATCCACGCGCCGTCAGGCGACCAGGTGGGCAGCCCTTCGATGCCCGGGCTGGCGGCCACCGCGCTGATCCTGCCGGTCCCCATGTTGCGCACGAAGATGTCCCAGTTGCCGCTGCGTTGGCTGGACATGAAGGCCAGGCGGCTGCCGCCGGGCGCCCAGGCCGGGGAGGTGTCGCCGGCCACGTCGGTCAGCGGCGTGCGCTGGCCGCGATCCGGGGTCATTTGCCACAAGCCACAGCGGTTGCCCTCGTCGTCACAGCCGTCATAGGCGATGTTCTTGCCGGGGTACCAGGCCGGGCTGCGGCCAAAAACGATGTACTCCGTCGCTTCGGTGCCTTCGGCCCAGGCATGGTAGAGGCGCCAGCGCCGGTCACCCTCACGGTTGGAGGCGAAGACCCATTCCAGGCCGTCGGGCGACCAGGTGGCAATCCCATCTTCGGCAAAGGTGGTCACGCGGCGCAGCGTTTCGCCCGTGGCAGTGATGGTGGCCAGCCCAATTTCGCTACCGCTGGCATTGCGCACCGCCAGGCGGGTACCCCCCGGCGCGGCGCGTGGCTGGCGCACATTCGTGAGCAGCGCTTCCGGCTTCGCGTCCGGCGCGGCCGTCACGCGGTAGAGCACGAAGTTGTTGCGCTCGCTGTCCCAGGTCGAAAAATAGATGTGTCCGCCAGCCAGGGCGCCGGCCGGCGTTCCCGGCGCGGCGCCGGCAGGGGCGGGCGGCGTCGCGTCTGTGTTGGCCGCGCCGGTAGGCGTGGCTGCGGTGCTGGCTTGACTGCTACACTGGCTGTTGGCCGCGTCGCGCGTGGCGCGCAGGGCCGCGCTGGGTCGCACCTGCAGGGCGATGGCGTACTGGGTCACCGCGTCGCACCAGGCGCCACGCTGAGCCATCGCATCGCCGTAGGCAATGGCCGCGTTGGCCAGGCGGACTTCCACATCCAGGTAATTGGGCCGCTGTTTGTACAGCTCAGCGAAAGCGCTGACCGCCTTTTGCCAGTTGGCCTGCCAATAGCCCATAGCCTGCAGGTAGGCCGTGGCCAACTGTATTTGCTCCAGGGCGGCCTTGTCGTCCGGCCGCAACGCCAGCGCCCGTTCGATCTGGCGGATTCCCTCTTCCAGCCGGCCCGCCGCAATCAGGTCAGAACCGGTGTTGTAGTAAATTTTGTACAGCAGGTTCGTCACGGTGTCGGTTTCATAGGCGGCATCCGTGGCCCGGATCCGTTCCAGGCGTTCAGCGGCCTGTGTCCATTCCTTTTGATCGTACAATGACTGCGCTTCACCGAGCAGGACATCCAGGGTGTACGGCGTGCTCACCGGCGGCGGCGTGGGGGTCGGCGCCGGTGGTGAAGTCGGCTGCGGCGTGGCCGTGGTTGCCATCACGCGCAGCATGGCCGCCCGCGCCTCCAGATGATCGGGGCGCAGGCGCAGCACCATCTCGAATTCAGCCAGCGCCAGCGCACTCTCGCCCGCCTGCGCATGCGCCAGCCCGCGCTGGTAATGATTGGTCACCGCCGTGGCCTGGATCGCCGCGCGCTGCTCCAGCCCCTCGCGCACGCCACCTATGCCGGCCAGCAGCACGCCGACCAGGCCCAAAATCAGCACCAGGCTGTACACGGTGAGCCAACGCCAACCCGGTCCGCGCCAGCGGCGCGCGACCAGGCGTGTCCGCGGACGTGTGACCGGCAGCGGCGCCTGGTGCTGTCCATTCGGCCCTGGCGCCAGGGGCTGCACTGGGTTCGCTGTACCCGGCGCCAGCGCGGCCGGGCGAGGATCGGTCTTGGAATCTCTCTTGAGCGATGTCACCGCAGTGTCATCTCCTGCTCGAATTGAAGAATAGCCGCGCCGTCGGCGTCCAGCAGTTGGACGGACACCACGGCGCGGGCCGGCACATCTCCCGGCGCCGCGATCACCTGATCGAACGGTTGCGCCGGGCTGAGCGTCACCGGCTGGCTGGCAATGGCCGCGCCGGCCACCGACACCGTCAGCGTGCCGCGCAAATGACGCACCGGAAAGAACGCCACCTGCAAACCCTGCGCTGTGGCCCGCAGATTGACGGCGCCGTCCTGGTTGGCGTACACAAACGTGCCGATGCCAGCCACCGGGAACCAGGTCTCCTCCCAGTAGAGGGTCTCCCCGGCGCTCAGGCTGACGCTGTCGGCAAAGGTCGGCGCCAGGCCGCCGTGCATTTCCAGGTAGCCGGAACCGTCATCGGTGTAAAGGCTGGCAGGCAGCGGATCGCTCCACCCCAGGCCGAAGAACTTGACCCCGCGCATGACATCGGCCGGAAAGACGCGCACCAGCCCCTCGTCCGCGGCCAGGTCGTACACGCCCGCGAAGCTGGCGCCGGCCGCGGGCCTGGCAAAAAATCCCAGGTACTGGCGCCAATTGCCCAGGCGGCTCAGATCGCGTCCCTGGTAAACGGGCCAGGTCATGGCCTGATCCGCGGCGGGCAGGGACGTATCGCCGGTCGAATGCACTGTCACCTCGGAGGCGGGCAGAATCAGGCGCAGTTCAGGGCCAGGGCGATTGCCCCCCCCAGGAGCCAGCATCGCGTTCACCCAATACTTGAACGTCACCGGCTGGTCGGTCGGGTTGGTCAGCCGCGTGCGCACGGAAAACGCCGCCTCGCCCGCGCGCAGCGTGATGTCCACGCTGATCTGCAGCCGGCCCTGCGACTCCTGAAAGATGGTGATCGTCGCCTCATCTGGGCTGGGCTGCGGGGTGTCGAAGCCCCACGGGCTGCCCCACGCGTAGCCATGCTCTTCCACCGGCAGGCCCCATTCGACGCCGCCGGCCGCCAGCCAGCCAGCCTCCAACCCATCGCGGCCCGGCGGCCCCCAGGGCGATGGCTTGAGCACCGGGTTGCGGTAGAAGACCTGGTGCTGCGTGGGCTTGTAGAAACATTCGATCAGCCGGCCGCCCAAATCGGGCAGCACACCCAGGCGCAGGAACTCATTCTCCAGTACCAACTCACGCCAGGTCTGCGGGGTGGGCTGTGGCGCGGTCGCCGCGTAGGCCGCCCGGTCCAGCATGGGCCACGTCCAGTTGAACAGAGGGTCGGTCACTTTGCGCTGAAACGCCGCGTAGGGATAGGCGCCGAACGTGATCTGCCGCTCGTACACGCTGACCGTCGCCGCCGGCGCGGGCGGGGCAGGCGTGACCGGGGGCGGGACGGACGTCGCCGCGGGCGGAATGGGCGTCGCCGTGGGCGGAATGGGCGTCGCCGCGGGCGGAATGGGCGTCGCCGTGGGCGGCACGGGCGTGGGCGCGGGCGGGGCGGGCGTCGCTGTGGGCGGCGCGGGTGTTGCGCTGGGCACAACCTCGGTGGCAGGGGCTGTGACGGCGGCGCCGGCCGGGCCTGGAGGCGCGGGCGTTGCCTGTTGACATGCGCTGAGCACGGCAAGCGCCAGGCCAGCCATCACCAGACGCCGGCCGGCCGCAGCCAACCAGGCTGTCATCGCGGGGACAAACGCCCAACGGCTGCCAACAGGCGTCCAGCCAGGAGTTTTTTGGCTCTCATCTTCCAGGGCGAACCATCGTCTGCGCATATCAACGATTATAGTCACAATTGCCCGACTTGCCAAGCGCGGGGATCATTTTCATTTCTGCTGCGAGTTCCCGATCTGCCGCCAGTGTGATATACTGCAAGCGGGAATAGACTTCACCCTTCCGCCTACGGAAACAGGCGCAATTCGTGCCCGCCTGCAGTATAAAATCGCGTTGCCTTGATTTCTCATTCTACGCCACGCGGCAACCGCCGCACCCTGCGTGTGAGGTCATCTTGTCCATTCGCAACCTTCTCCTTTCCGTGCGCAACGGCGTTGGCGCCCTGGTGCTGTTGATGCCCCCCCCCATACTTGGGGGCCAGGGGGGCCGCGCGGTGCGCAACGGCGTTGGCGCCCTGGTGCTGTTGATGCTGCCCTGGTGGTGGCATTGGATCGTGGTGCGCCGCCCGTTCGAAGGAATTCTGTTCCACGAACTGACCGATTTCTCGCTCTACGCCACCGATGCCCTGCTGCTGGTCGCGGTGATGGCCTGGCTGTTGACCAAGCCTGATCTGTCTGCGCTGCCGGGCTGGATGCTGTGGCCGCTGCTGGCCTTGCCGCTCCTGGCCTTCGCCCTGGTTCCCGTCTCTGCCGATCGTGACCTCGCGCTTTATCAATCGGCGCGCCTCAGCCTGGTGACGCTGTGGGCGTTGGTGATTGCCGGCTCACCCTGGCTGCGCCGCCGCGCCGGCACTGTTACTGGCAGGCAGCTCGCTGCAGGCGATCATCGCACTGGCGCAGGCCGCTGTTCAGCACGCCGTTGGGCTGAGCTTCGTGGGCGAAGTGCCGCTCAGCCAGCAAATGCCAGGCGTCAGTGTGATCTACGCCGCCGGGGTGCGCTGGCTGCGCCCCTATGGCCTGACTCAGCACCCGAACATCCTGGCCGGCTGTCTGGCGGTGGCCTTCCTGTGGGCGTTGGCCACGGTCAGCACAAGCAACGTGCGCCTGCGCTGGGCCTGGTACGCAGGGCTGGCATTGACCGCGGCCGGGCTGGCCGTCACCTTTTCCCGCGCCACCTGGATCGGCGTTGCGCTGGGCGTCCTGCTGATTGGCGGCCGTGCCCTGTGGGGGCAGCCGCCGCCCAGGCGTCGCCGTTTCGTGCGCCGCATCGTCCTGCCCCTGCTTGGCCTCGGTCTCGTTTTTGGCATCGTCACCTGGCCCATCCTCGCCAGCCGCCTGGGCTTGACCGGCGCCGGCGCCGAGGTGCGTTCCATCGCTGAGCGCGGCGCCACGCTGTCCATTGCCTGGCGCCGCCTGACCACCGCGCCCTGGCCCGGCATCGGTCTGGCGCAGTTCACCCGCCTGACGCTGGTTGGCAATCAAGATCTCCTCGGCGCCTACGCGCCGCAGCCGGTGCATATGGCGCCTCTCCTGGCCCTGGTTGAACTCGGCCCCCTGGGCGGACTGCTCTGGCTGTGGCTCATGCTGGCCCCGTTGGTGGCCTGGATCAAACAGCGCACCCCGCCGGCCTCCCTCCTGGGCCTCACGGCCGCGCTGCTGGCCCTGATCGTGATCGGCCTCTTTGATTTTTACCCCTTCCAGGCCACCCAGGGCCGCCTGCTCACCTGGACCGTTCTGGGTTTCTGGGGCGCGGCCTGGCAAGACGCAGACCGCCAGCCCTCACTTCCCGTCATTTGATAGACACACCGAAGGAGACACTGGGATGAAGGTTTTACTGACCGGCGCTTTCGGCAACGTGGGCATCAGCACGCTCGACGAATTGCTGCGCCAGGGACACACGGTCCGTTGCTTTGATCTGGAGACAACCACCAACCGGCGAACCGTGCGGCGTTACCGCCACCACATCGCAGCCGGACGCGTCGAAGTGCTGTGGGGCGATCTGCGCCATCGCCAGAACGTCGCGGCCGCCGCAACCGGCGTGGATGCAGTGCTCCATGTCGCGTTCATCATCCCCAAAATGTCACACACCGGTATCGAATCAGAGCTGCGGCCCGATTGGGCTGAAGCCGTCAACGTCGGTGGCACGCGCAACCTGATCGAAGCGCTGCAAGCACAGCCCCATCCCCCGAAGCTGGTCTTCACCTCCTCGCTCCACGTCTACGGCCGCACCCAGCATCTGCCGCCCCCGCGCACGGTGACCGACCCCGTGCAGCCTTTCGAGCACTACGCATGCCACAAGGTCGCCTGCGAGGAGATGATCCGGGCGTCGGGCTTGTCATGGGCCATCTTACGCCTGGCCGCCACCCTGCCCCTGGCCCTCAAGCTCGACCCGGGCATGTTCGATGTACCGTTGAACAACCGCATCGAGTACATTCACACGCGCGACGTGGGGCTGGCGCTGGCGAACGCCGTGAGCAGCGACGACATCTGGGGCAAAACCCTGCTCATCGGCGGCGGGCCACGCTGTCAGTTTACCTACCAGGGCATGATCCAACCGATCCTGGACGCGATGGGTGCGGGCCAGCTACCCCCAGAAGCCTTTGCGACCGCGCCGTTCGGCACCGATTGGCTGGACACCGCGGAGAGTCAGCGCCTGCTGCGCTTTCAGACGCGTGACCTCGATGATTATGTGCGCGATCTGTCCCACTTGCTCGGCGTCCGCCGGCATTTCGTCCGTCTCTTCCGTCCGCTGGTACGCCGTGCGTTGCTCAAGCGCTCGCCTCATTGGCAACGCCAGACAACCGTCCGCCTGGCGTGTCACGGCCAGGTTGCGTTGGTGACAGGCGCTTCAAGCGGCATCGGCGCGGCCTCGGCCCGCCAGCTTGCGCGCGCGGGGCTGAAAGTTGTCCTGGTCGCGCGGCGCGGCGATCGGCTGGAGCGGCTGGTGGACGAGATCCGTCGCGACGGCGGTGAAGCCTGGATGATCGCCGCCGACCTGACCGATGAACTGGAGCGGCTGCGGGTATTGCATGAGGCAACCGACGTCGCCGGTCCCGTAGATGTCCTGGTGAACAGCGCCGGTTTTGGCTGGTATGGCTATGGCGCTGATATGCCCTGGCCCGTGGCGCGGGCGATGATCCAGACCAATATGACGGCGCTGACGCACCTGACGCTGCTGGTGTTGCCTGACATGCAAACCCGCGGTGCAGGACATATCATCAACATGGGCTCGATCGCCGGGAACCTGCCCGAACAGGGCGCAGCCCTCTACAGCGCCACCAAATCTTTCGTGGATAGCTTTTCTACGGCGCTCCACCGCGAGCTACGCGGCACGGCCGTGCATGTCAGCCTGATGCGCCTCGGCCGTGTGCAGACGGAGTTCTACGACCGCGCGGCTCACCAACCGGCAGGCCGACGCATCCCTGGAGAACGCCTGGCGGCCGTGACTCCAGAGAAAGTTGCGCAGCGCGTGATCGCCACCTTGCGCCATCCGCGACGCGTGGTGTATATCCCTGCCTGGTGGGGCATGGTGCAGTGGGTTGAGCCGCTGTTCGGCTGGCTCCTTGACCGCCTTGGCCCCGTCTTGCTGCGGCGCCAACCGGCCGCGTGAGGCCGACAGCGAGGGCGACCGCAAGTTTCGAGAAGCGCGCCGCCGCAGCGCGGGCTTGCCGTTTTGGTTGAATCCTGCATCTCGATGGTACAATGTTGCGCCCCAGAACTGACCATTCGATTCGATGATTCAATGATTCGATGAAAGCATGATGTCAACCTTACCTGATGCTACACTACCTGCCCTGGCCCAGGTCCATCAACGGCTAGGCGAACTGTTATTTGGGCAAGGCGATCAGGCCGCTGCCTATGCCGTGCCCGGCCTGTGGCTCGACCCCGCCGGGTCCCCTGCGCCACGCCAGGTCAACCCCCTGCGTTTTTTCCTGGACACGATCGAGGCCATTGCGCAGCAGCCTGCGCAGCCGCTGGTTGTTGGCCCGGCCGGGGGCGGTTGGAGCCAGAACGCAGTCGCCTACAATCTGTTTCCCCGTGCCGCAGCCGCCTTCGATCATGATGGCGATGGTACGCTGGCCCTGCCGCTCAACAGCCAGGGCTGGCGCGAGACCGGCACCTTCCTCAAGTGCATCGCCCTCCTGCCCTGGCTGCGCTGGCTGGGCATCAACACCGTCTATCTGCTGCCGGTCACCGCTGTGGGCAAGGACGGCCACAAGGGCAATCTTGGTTCACCCTATGCCATCCGCAACCCCTACCGTCTGGACGATAACCTGGGCGAACCGCGGCTCGATTTAGGCGTCGAGACGGAATTCAAGGCGTTCGTGGAAGCGGCGCACCACCTGGGCATGCGCGTGGTGCTCGAATTCGTCTTTCGCACGGCCGCGCGCGACGCCGACTGGGTGGCCGAGCATCCGGAGTGGTTCTACTGGATTGACGACCGCGTGCCTGCCCGCCAGCCTGGCATGTCGCCGGCCGACGCGACCCTTGCCTATGGCGCGCCCATCTTTTCACCGGAGGAACTCGCTTTCATCTTCGCCGAGGCGAACGAGGGCCGCTTCGACCGCCTGCCGCCGCCGCCGGCCCCGCACCAGGCCTTTTTCACCCCGCCGCCCGCACCCGATCAGATCGAAATGATTGATGGCCGTTGGTTTGGGCGCCTGGCCGATGGCCGCATCGTGCGCGTGCCCAGCGCCTTTTCAGACTGGCCGGGCGACATGCAGCCACCCTGGACCGATGTGACCTACCTGCGCCTCTACGATCATCCCGATTTCAACTACATCGCCTACAACGCGGTCCGCCTGTACGACAGCCGCCTGGCCCGGCCGGAGCAAGCGGTGCTGCCGCTGTGGCAGCGCATCGTCGGCATCATCCCGCACTATCAGGATACGTTCGACATTGACGGCGTCATGATTGACATGGGTCATGCCCTGCCCAGCGCGCTGAAGGCCGCCATGGTGGCCGCGGCGCGGACCATCAAGCCCGATTTTGCCTTCTGGGATGAAAACTTCGGTTCGCCGCTCAACAGCCTGGCCGAGGGCTACAACGCCACCCTGGGCAGCTTTCCCACCAGTCTGCACGACCAGCTCAGCGCCGCGCACTTCCTGGCGCAGATGGCGCAGACCGGCGTCCCACTCCCCTTCTTCGCGACGCCGGAGACGCATGACACGATGCGCGCGGCCAAACGCCCCGGCGGCCTGGCCTATGTCCGCTTTGCCTGGGCGATCTGCGCCGCCTTGCCGGCCATGCCAGTGCTGCATGGCGGCTTCGAGCTGGGCGCCACCGAACCGCTCAACACGGGCATCGGCTTCTCACCCGCCGAACAGGCGCGCTATCCCGCGTCAACGCTGGCCCTTTTCAGCGCAGCCGCCTACCCCTGGGAAAACCCGGCGCCGGCCGCGGCCGGCCATGCGACTCACCTGGCAGCCTGGATGCGCCAGGTTCTGTTGACCCGCGCCCGCCTGGCGCCTGTCATCGCAGATCTCGACCCGGACACTTTCGCCTTCGGCCAGTTGCCTGCCAACCCTGTCGTCTTTGCCATCCTGCGCTCGACGCGGCAGCATACGCCGCGCCTCATCGTGCTGGCAAACAGCGACTACTTCAATCCCCAGGCGGTTGAGCTGACGCTACCCGGCGTGCCCGCTGTCCTGGTGGATCAACTGGACGGCGCGGCCTATTCGCTCGATGCCGAGCAGCGCCTGCGCCTGGTTTTGCAGCCCGGCCAGGCTGTTTGGTTCGAATTGGCCTGAGAGCCGAATCAACTCAGTGTTACGGAGATGTTACGAAAATGAACTATGTTGACCTGCATTGTCACACCACGGCCTCCGATGGCACGCTGACCCCCAGCCAACTGGTGGCGCGTGCGTTGGAATTTGGCTTGAAGACGATTGCCGTGACCGATCACGACACCACCGATGGCGTGGCCGAAGCCCTGACGGCCGGCGCGGCGGCCGGCATCGAAGTGCTGCCGGGCATCGAGATCAATACCGATGTGCCTGGCGGTGAGATTCATGTGTTGGGCTATTTCATTGATGTCACCGACGCGCCGTTTCAGGCCGAGCTGCGCCGGTTGCGCGCGGGCCGCGAGCGCCGCGGCGAGGAAATCACGCGGCGGCTGACCGCGCTGGGTGTGCCCATCACCTGGCAGCGCGTGCAGGAGATTGCCGGCGATGCGCCCATCGGCCGGCCGCACATTGCCCGCGCCCTGTTGGAAGCCGGACATGTCAACTCCATGAATGAGGCGTTTACCCTTTACATCGGCCGCGACGGCCCGGCCTATGTGGAGCGCATGCGCTTCACGCCGGTGGAAGCCGTGCAGACGATCAAGCGCGTGGGCGGGCTGCCGGTGCTGGCACACCCGATCATTGCCCGTTTCACCGGCGATCCGATCGTGGAGGTGAACCTGGAGCAGACGCTGCCAGACATGATCGCAGCTGGGCTGGTGGGGCTGGAGTGCTACTATCCCAATTATACCCAGGGCCAGGTGCAGCAGCTTCTGGCCGCGGCGCAGCGCTACGGCCTGGTGGCCACCGGCGGCACCGATTTCCACGGTCCGCGTGCCGACCGCGCGGAGTTGGGCAGTGTCTATGTGCCGGAGCGTGCGGTGACGGCCCTGAAGGCGCGTCGTCAGTCGTCAACGTCCATCTGACGACGCAGATGGGCGTTGCTGCGCTGGCGGGTGTCCGTCAGCGCCTGCGCAACCACGTCCGACCCCAGCGCGGTCAGCGTCATCAGCAGGGCGTCCTCGCCGGTATCGTGGTAGTAGCGCCGGCGCCGCCCCACCTTCTCGAAGCCGAAGTGATGGTAGAGGGCCTGGGCAGCCAGGTTGGACTTGCGCACTTCTAATGTCATTTCGACAGCGCCGCGACGCCGCGACTCTTCGATGAGGTGCAGCAGCAGCCAGGTGCTCAGGCCGCGGCGCTGCCAGGCCGGATGCGTGCCGATGGTGGCTACATGCGCGGTATCGTAGAGCATCCACACACCGGCATAGGCCAGGACAGGCGGCTGCGCCGGCGCCTGACCATGAATCACCCGGTAGAATGACAGCTCGTTGCGCACGATCTCATGCTCGTACATGCTGCGCGGCCACGGATCGCCAGTGAACAGGATCGGCTCGATCTCCATGATCGCATCGAGATCGCTCAGTTGCATGGCAACGACGGGGAACAGGGCGTCAGGTGATGTCATGCGCCGGGGCCTGCAGGCAGATCGTGCAAGTAGATGGGCGCCAGGGTGGTGATGTCATCGGTGGCGCCGGCCAGGAAGCGCGGCCAGGCCAGTTCGGCCAGGAGACTGGCCCGCCGCACGGTCAGCGCGGGTGAGGCGAAGTGCGCGTGCGCGCCCAGATGTGCAGTCAGGACGGCGCGCGTGCTGGCCAGCAGATCGCCGGCAAAAAGGGTGGGCGCGTGGATGGCTGCGGCCACGGTTTCGATACTGCTGATGGCAAAGGGGCTGACCTGCTGCCACGCGCCCGGTCGGGCAGCCTGGATGTAGTGCCCCCAACAGACGCGACCGCGGCCGGCCTGCACCAGGGCGGTCACCGGCCATGCCTGGGCATGGTGTGCATAGGCAATGGCGTCGAGCGTGGCGATGCCAAACAACGGCAGGTCGTTGGCGGTTGCCATCCCTTTGGCCAGCGCCAGGGCCACCCGTGTGCCGGTGAAGGAGCCAGGGCCAATTGCCACCGCAACCCCGCGCACGTCGGCGGCGGTCAAGCCGGCCTGCGTGAGCATGGCGACAACCTGGGGTAGCAGTTCCACGGTATGGCGCCGGTTGGAGTGCCACGTCATTTCGCTCAGCACCTGTTCCCCGTCATAGAGGGCAATACTGGCCAGGTCGGTGCAGGTATCGAGCGCCAGCAGCAGCGGTGTAGTCATGGGGTCATCTCCGCGGCCAGGTCATGCAGCCGCGCGGCGTGCCGGGCGCCGTGGGCGGTGAAGACCAGGCGCCGCGTCAGGTCATCCAGCCAGGTGAGCTGCACCTCCAGGCGATCGGCCGGCAGCAGGGTGGCGACCAGGTTGGCCCATTCGATCACGGTCAGCCCGTCAGCGCCCAGCAAGTCATCCAGGCCAAAGGCCAGTGCTTCGGCCGGCGCGGCGACCAGGCGGTAGACATCCACATGGTAGAGATGCAGACGGCCGTCATATTCGCCCACGAGGGTGAAGGTGGGGCTGGTGATCTGGTCGGCAATGCCCAGGCCGGCGCCGATGCCCTGCACCAGGGCGGTTTTGCCGGCCCCCAGGTCGCCGCTGAGCGCCAGCACATCGCCCGGCTGCGCCAGGCGTCCTATCTGTTGGCCCAGGGCAAAGGTCGCGGCCGGGCTGTGGCTGATCCACGTGTGGGTTGCAACGGTGAGCGATTCGTCAGACAAGGCAAACTCCGGTCGAAACAAGTGCTTGATGAGGGCGATTGTAGCACAGCCCGCAGTGCATTGGTAATCTGGCGTGACCTGGGTATAATAGACCTGATCGGGAAGAACGGCGTCGGACTACAACCTGGCTTATTCCCGAAAAGGTCTAATGCAAGCGCGGGACAAATTCAGACACAGAATGGGGCGCCGCCCGCCACAGTGAGGCAAGCGGTGAGAAAAGCGCAAACAGTATGAAGGTTTTAGTCATTTCTGATATTCACGGTAACCTGGCCGCGTTGGAGACGGTTCTCAAGGATGCACAGGGCCGCGGCTACGACGAAATTTGGTGCCTGGGTGACGTGGTGGGCTACGGGCCGGACCCCAACGCCTGCATCGAACGCCTGGCTGCGTTGGAACCACAGTTGACGGTGCGCCTGGCCGGCAATCATGACTACGCCGTGCTGGGCAAAGAGATCAACGTCGAAGATTTCAATCCCGAGGCGCAGAAGGCCGTGCTGTGGACACGCGCGCAGTTGACCGACGAAACACGCGCCTACCTGGACACCCTCCCTGGGCAGGCGGTGCAGCGCGGGCCGTTCATGCTGGTGCATGGCAGCCCCCGTGATCCGGTGTGGGAATACGTCCTGTCGCCGCGCATTGCGCGTGAGAACTTCGAAGAAATGCCCGATTTTCGCTGCTGCCTGGTAGGCCACACCCACGTGCCGACTATGTTCAGCTATCGCGTCGATCGGCGCGATGGGCAGACCTTCGGGCGTTGCCTGCAGCATCGCCTGACCCCTGGCCCGCCCGACGTCACCCTGGCGTTCGACCAGGTGCGTCTGATTGTCAATCCGGGCAGTGTGGGCCAGCCGCGTGACCATGATCCGCGCGCCAGTTACGCCCTGTTGGACACCGAGACCCGGCTGTGGACCTACGTGCGGGTTGAATATCCGATCGAAGAAACGCAGCATCGCATGTTGGCCGCCGGACTGCCGGAACGCCTCATCAATCGCCTCTCGTTTGGCTGGTAGTTGCAGCGATTTCAATCGCCGGCGCCTGGAACAATTCTTTTTTGCGGGCCGTCCACATAAGCGATTGCCTATTCAATGATACGATGATGATGCGCCGCCGCTGCCCTGGGTACAAGCAGTGAGCCTGGCTGCTGCGGCCGGCGCGATGGATCTGCAAGCGAAGTGCGATAGCGAAGAAAGAGAGGTTCGACGATGTCACGCAAAGTATTGACAAGCATTTTGTTACTCGTGGTGGCCCTGGGTTGGGTGGCGTGCGGAGGCGCAGCGCCTGCTCCGGAGTCTGCGCCCAATGAGCAGGTCGTAGGCGGAGCGCCGAGGCAGGTGGCAGCCACGGAAGCAGTGGCCGCTGGTGATGCTGCTGGAATGTCGCCAGCCCTGGAAAATCGTATGATCATCCAGCGTGCTGAGATTAGCATGGTGATCAAGGACACCGAGGCCACGGCCACCGCGATCCGCACATTGGCGCTGAACGCGGGGGGCTATATCGCCGACTCCAACCTGTTCCGTGATGGCGAGCAACTACGCGGTACGCTGACTGTGCGGGTTCCTGGTCAAAACCTGCCCACTTTCCTCGATCAGGTCAAAGGCATGGCCGTGCGCGTGTTGCGCGACAGCCTGTCTGGTGAAGATGTGACCCAGGAGTTCACCGACCTGGGCAGCCGTCTGCGCAACCTGGAGGCGACCGAGGTCGAGCTGTTGGCCCTGTTGACCGAAGTGCGCCAGCGGCCCGGCGCCAAGACAAGCGATATTCTGGAAGTTTACGAGAAGCTCACGCAGATTCGGGGCGAGATCGAGCAGATCAAGGGGCGCATGCAGTTTCTGTCCAACCTCACCTCCCTGGCGACGATCCAGGTCGAGCTGATTCCCGATGCCCTGGACGCACCGGTGATCGAGGAAGGCTGGCGGCCGCTTGTCACCCTCCGCCAAGCCTCGGCACGCCTGATCAGGACCCTGCAAGCCCTGGTGGAAGCTGTGATCTGGCTGATCATCTACGTGCTGCCCGTGCTGATCCTGATGGCCCTGCCGTTCGTCCTGCTGGCGCTGGCGATCCGAGCGCTGCGCCGCCGCACCAGCCGCACCCCGCGGCCGTTGCCGCCCGCGGCAGAGTCGTCCGAGAAAACCGATTCGTAACTCACACGAAGACGCAAGCCACGAAGACACAGACAAACGCCTTCGTGGCTTCGTGTGAAAATTTCTTGACTCACACGAAGACACAAAGACACAGATGAACACCTTTGTGTCTTCGTGTCTTTGTGTGAGCAAATCCCGCTAACGCAAAAGACGCATCGGTCGCCAGCCAGCGCACCACCCCGTTGACCCGCAGCGCCACCCGCTGACCGCCCGCCTGGTAATACTTCGTGATCGTCGTGCTGCTGCCGCTCGTCGTCTTCTCGTAGTAGGCGCCGATATAGACTGTTGTGCTGCTCCCCATCACCGCCTTCACCCGATTGCCATCCGCATCGTAAGTGTAACTGGCCAGCACCGTGCTTCCCTGCTTCACCTGCTGCACGCCGGTTCTCCGCATCATAGACCAGCGTGTAGGTCACGCCGCCCACCGTGCGCCCGGCTTTCTTTGCCACGAATTTCACTAATTTGCACGAATTCCAGGGGCCTTTCGTGTCAATTCGTGCAATTCGTGGCAAGAATCCGCCTTGCTTTCTCTGCCACGAATTTCACTAATTTGCACGAATTCCAGGGTCTTTTCGTGTCAATTTGTGCAATTCGTGGCAAAGATCCGCCCAGCTTTCTCTGCCACGAATTTCACTAATTTGCGGGAATTCCAGGGTCTTTTCGTGTCAATTCGTGCAATTCGTGGCCGAAAACCGGGCCGATGGTCTCCTTGACCCGGTTGCCGTCCCCGTCGTACACATAGCTGGCCGTGACGCCCCCGGTCATCGCAGTCAGCCGGTTTTCTGCACTACAGACCAGCGTGATGTATGATGAGGGCGCACCTCGCTGTAAGCGTAGCGATCACTAATCATCACCTATTGTGCCGGTCATGCGCCAGACAACATCGTTATCCAGGTACCAAATCCCCACAAAAAATACTCGATCACCGTTAAGATCGTAGGCGCAACGATAATAGGTCAGTTCCGAACTTGGCTCATAAGTGGGTGGTTCACATCCATACTCATAACGCCCTAGTTTGGCTTTGACATCATCACGCGTGGATACCCCGCGTTCGAATGTCGAAAGGATAATCGGGAAGAAATCAGGAGCATACACGGGCCGATCTTGTATGCACAAACGGTTGTCCTTGATCTCGAAGTTCATGCAGATATCCTGGATCGTTTCCGAGTCCAGGGGCGTGGTGTATTTCGACAAGTCTGGCATCCGCAACCTGGCAATCGAAATCGGTAGGGTGCATCCGCATGAGATCGCCAGCAACAAGGCCAGATTGGCAATGAAGAAACGCCTGCTCATACCGTTCATCCTGGTTTGGCCCGTAGCAATCTGTTTGTTCATGGTGAACCTCGTAGTTTCCCGTAGTTCGATTCCAGTTGCTGAAGCCTACCACGGCTGCCAGGACCAAGTGGGCCGAGATCTCGTCTGAGTGTGTCACCCAACTCCGCAGGGGATGTAATCAGATTATAAGTAATCTTGTAACCGATCAATACCCCAGCCTCTGAAAGAACCCAGTCCTGCCAACTGGTGCCCCATCCGCTATCCAAGTTGAGCTTGCTTTGTACTTGCTCGTGTATGAGATTGCCCCACTGAGATAGGATGAAGTTCAGTTCGAAACTGATGATATCTCCGGGTGTCGCCGTTTGGGCGATGTACCCCCACATATGATACGGTTGGTTGTGATAATCTTGAAAGTTCGAATGGAAGCCAGTATCGTGAAAGTAGACTGTGTTGCTTGGGCAATCGTGCGGTTCTCGACCGACGCCGGCACAGCCGCCGCCCCCCAATCCGAGCATGGTTGAGAGAGCTGGCGCTATCAGGCCGAAGGTTCCGTAAGCGGGCGATCCCGTGAATATCTTGCCCATTTCAGGCATGAAACGGTCCCAAGTTCGATAGAGGCCAGCCGCCACGTCAGAAATCACAGCCATTGCTTCGAGATCGTTGACCCCGCCCAAGTCAGCGACAATGCTCTGGGCAACACTGCGAACACCAGGCGCGCCAGGGCTGATCATATAGCGATGTTTGGTGGGATGCCAGGTGACTGCACAATCTGTGTCCACGCAGTGTGCGTGTCCTGTTGGGTCAACATAGGCGGTCGGTTGGTTCCCGACGTAGCTGTATCTGTTGAGATTTTGCGGATTTTGGGGACTAGGCACGATCGTATCCGCGCTGATGAATCGCCCCAGCGCCGGGTCGTAGTATCTCGCATTGTAAAAATACAACCCGCCCGCCACCTCGTCCAGCACCTGCCCGGTGAAGCGCCGCTGCGTCGGCGTTGTCTGATAGGGCGTCCCTCGATTCTCTCCCCACGGCTTGTACCACAACTCCGCTGTGCGCACCCCGGTCGCGTCCGCCGTCACGCTGGTGCTGCCCAGATGATCTCCGAACAGGTAGCTCACCGCACCGTTCTTGCGCAGCGCCACCCGCTGACCCCCCGCCTGGTAATACTTCACTACCTCCGACACCACCAAATTGTCGAACAGCACGTTGGACGCATCGGTGCGCAGCGAAAGGTAGCTCCCGCTGAGGAGCGGTGTCGTGTCAGTCCAGCTTCCCAGGTAGACGTTGTCCCGCCACACTTGCACCTTGCCCGTCAACGGATCGTAGATCACCTGGTAGCTGTGCGTCTGCCCGGCCGTATTGCTCACAGGAAAACTGGCGACGAGGAGGTAGCTGGTGCTGGCGTTCTCGTAGATACGGACATGGGTTGCATCCTGCCACACCCGGTAGCTGTTCCCGCGTTCCGCACCCGTGGCCGCTGTCGCCAACAGGTAGATCCCCGCATTTGTACCGCTGGTAAAGGTCGCTTGCCGCTTGGCAGGTCGGGCGGACTCGAAGGGAATTGCCGCGCGGATGACCGTCCTCCCAGGATTACACGCACTCCTGGGAGGACGCTCGCAAACCATCCCACAGGGGGATGGTCAGATCAGCTCAACGGGCTTGAGACTGACACCGCGCCAGTTGTTTTCCAGGACCAGCCGTGCCAAACGGTTCGAGATCAGGATCTCCCGGAAACCGCTGTGCCCGCCGCTGCCGATCCATTCGTGTGTCAATTGCACGTCTACGTCCGAACGCAGCGCGGCGCGCTTGATGTGCATGTACCCGCGCTTGTGGTAGCCGTACTTGGTGAGGCCGCACTGGGCACAGGTTTCCGGCTGCAGTTTATCTTCCTCGGCCAGGCCTGGCCCAGCCACGATGGGAAAGAACAACTGGGAAACAACTTGCGACGGCTGACCGGTACGGTGGATGAGCGCATCCCACCGTTCGTAGCCGCGGATACCCTGCGCAGCCAAGACATCGAGGACTTTGGGCGTGACGAACACCGTATAGGCCCAGTAGAACGACATGAAGTCGTGTCTGCCCAAGCGCGGCTCCTTGGCCAGGTGAAACGGCGCCTGCTGGCGGTAGCCGGCGCCACACTGCGGGCACTCGTGCGCGTAGGTCGCGAGCTCCCAGCCCTCCTTTGGCTGCGGGTAACCCTGCTCGAAGGTCGGCATCAGACGGATCCACTCGGCAGCGTAGATTTCCTGTGGCGTGAAGGTGGTATTGTAGAAATCAGGCGCCTGCTTGTCTCTGACTAGTTCAGCGATCTGGGGCCAGCGTGGGTCAGTCTCATCGATCTCGAACGTGATTATATAGTATCCATCGAAGCCCGGCGTCTTCGTGATCTTGACACCCAAGCTATCAATCACATGTTCCACCCCTTCATGCTTGCCGAAGGTAATTCTATGCCATATTTTCACTAGATCCTCCGTTATTGCCCGAACAAATCCTGCCTTACAGCCTCAAGGAGCTCTGGGTGCTGTGCATATATGCGTTGAGCCGCCGTCCAGACATCCTGCAGAGTGGCGGTTGCCGTAGTGAGTGCTGATCGATCACCGATGTGGCCGATCTCTGCCCGCCACATATTCGTGAAGATTTGATGCTCCTCCGGCGTCAAGGCGATGCTGGACATCCTTCCGGTGTTCAGTCCCAGACGTTCTGCGAACCTTTGCTCAATCAGATGATGCGCCCGCAAGCCGGTAGCGCTTGTCATCTTGCTTAACTGGTTGTAGGACTTGATGCCGAACTCTGCCGCTCGCGAGAAGACGTTCAATCCGCGCGATGTGACCGCGCTTCCTTGCGTTTGTGCCGCCTGCTCAGTCCCCTGTTTGAAGCGAGGATCGTTCGGGTCCAGCCCACCCGGTCCCGCCGTATTGCCGCCCTGACCGGCATTCTGTACAGCCTGGCTGATCTGATCCCCCGCGGCGATGGTTTGATTCCCATACAACCAGGTAATCTCGGCTGCAACCGGGCCGTATTGGTAAACCGCCCCCTGCGCCTGGGTCATGATGAGGGCCACAACCAACCCGATGCCTGCGCCAGCGTCGCCACCACCGCCCCAGAAATCTACTCCAGCATGGCCGCTGGGATCTACGAAGCGTAGAGGTTGATTCCCGACGTAGCTGTACCGGTTCAGATTCTGCGGATTTTGCGGCTGAGGAACGATCGTATCCGCGGCCAGGAATCGCCCGATGAGCGGGTCGTACCAGCGGGACTGGTAGAAATACAACGCCGTGCCGCTATCCCAACGCTGACCGGTGAAACGGTAGGTCGTCACCTGGTTGCCGGCGTTGTAACGCGCCGCACCAAAGGGATAGTAGCGTAGCTCGGTCACGCGGGCGCCGCTGCTGTCCAGCGTCAGCGCGGTGGAGCCAAGATGATCCGTCAGCAGATAGTAGAGCACACCGCCGCTGCTCTCGGCCACCCGCATCGCGCCAGCGTAATAATACTTCTTGACCGTGCCGTTGTCTACTTCGTAAGTGTTCCCCACAAAGACGCGTGTGACGCCGCGATGGTCTCCTTGACCCGGTTGCCGTCGGCGTCGTAGACGTAGCTCGAAGTCACGCCGCCGCTCATGCCTGTCAGCCGGTTCTCGGCGTTGTAGGTCAGCGTGATGTCCTGGCTGCCGTTGATGCGTCGTGTGGCGTTGCCGTTCGCATCGTACCAGTATTTCTGATAGCCTGCCGCCCGATGTGGGTCACCGCGTGCTTGTGCGCCATTCTGATAGTAGAGATTCGTGCCTGTGCCCTCGAAATTGGTGATGTTGCCTGCATTGCTGTAGGCATAGCTGCGCTGTTTGTAGCCAGTGCCGTCAGCCGTGAGCAGTTGGCGCCGCTCGACGTGAGGCTGTGCTCAGCCGGTCCAGCGTGTCATATGTGAACTTCTGCGTCTGGCGGCAGCCATACGCCGCCGCATCCGTGATCGTCAGCACGTTGCCCGCATCATCGTACGTGTAGCTGATCTTCTGCCGGTTGTCGTTGGTCGCACCTGTGCCTGCCTTCAGGCTCACCAGGCGGAAGTTCTCGGCCACACTGTAGGCGTACAACTGCTTCACCACCCCGGTCGTGCTGCCCAGCCAGCGTTCCATCACCTGCCCGCGCTCGTTGTACTGCGTCTTGCCGACATAGTAGGTGCTGCCGTTGCTGCGCACTGTGTCGAGCAACCCCTGCGTCGTGTACGCATAGTGTACCTGCTCGCCAATCTGACTCGCACCGCCGGGGTATTTCATCCACAGCGGCCGATCGGCGGAATCGTAACTCCACTGCGTCACGAACGTACCGCCGCCCGTTCCGTTGATGGCCTTGCTCTCCTGCGTTACCCGTCCGCGGCCGTCGTAGGTCCAACTCGCGCTGCCGGAGCTGTCGCTCATCCCGGTGCGTCTCCCCTTGCCGGTTGTGCCGCTGTCATACGTGTAACCCACCGCCGTCGCACTGCATCCACTCGACCCGCTGTAGGTCTTGCCCTTCACCCGGTTGAGGCCATCGTAGCTGAAGGTGATGACGCAACCTCTCGCGTCGGTCTGTCGTGTGAGATTCCCGGCCGCATCGTAGGTGTAACTCCAAATGCCCATGTCCGGGTCTGTCATGCGCGTCTTGCGCCCCAACAGATCGTAAGTCATCGTGGTCAATGCCTCATCCGGCCCGGTCATCTGCTCGAGCTGGTCGCTCACCGTGTAGGTGTAGATGGAGTGCGCATACACCGTCGCACCCCAGTCGGGCTGCCCATTGACCGTGACCAGGTACTGCTGCACCCGGTACAGCCGCCCCACCGCATCGGTCTCCGAGATCGTCTGCCGGTTCAGCGCATCCAGCACCGCGGTCTGCCGATTCTGGTAGAAACTCTTGACCGTCGTGCCGTCCGCCTGCGTCACCTGCGTCACCCGGCCCAGGCTGTCGTAGGTGATTGGCCGCCTGTGGTTGCGCCCAGTCCGGCGCCCGGTACCCGCCCAGACGCCGCGGTGTAGGTGTAGGGTACGCTCGCTCGCAACACCCCCAACGGCTGGTATTGCGTGTTGACGAGGATGCTCTGACTGCTGCTTGCCGCCTCGGCCTGCGTCTGCACCACCCGTCCCATGCCGTCGTAGAACGTGCGACTCTCCAGGTAGTTCGATCCGCTCTCCTTCTGCTCCTGCTTCACCCAGTACGGCGACCCCGACCCCGCGTAATGGGTGTAAGTCAAGCGCAGCGTCGGGTTGGTCGCATCGTCGCCGGGTTCGATGACCTGCGTCTGCCGCCCCCACTGATCGTAGCTGTAGCTGGTGGTCGCCAGGTTCGGGTCCGTCACGCTCGTCACCTGTCCCAACACCTTGTCCCAGGCGTAGGTGGTTGTCCCTACGAGCGGCGCAATCATACTCGTCGGCAAGGCGTACAGCATCGGCCAGGCGCCGGCCGTCGTATCGTAGGTGGTCGTGATCATGTGACCCAGTGTGTCGGTCACGATCTTCGAATTACCCCAGTCGTCGTAGAGGTATCGCGTGTCGGCCCAACTGCCCCCGCAGCTCGTCTGCCCCACCCGCACCTTCGTCACATCCCCCTTGCTCGGCGTCTGTGCGTAGGATGTCTTGTTGTCATAGAAATAGCGCGTCTCCCCGTTGCACGCGCCCGTTGCGTCTTTCAGGAACTGCTGCGCCGGCCGATTCACGATGTACACGCCGCCACTCGTGTTGGCCGGGAAGTAGAAGGTTTCCTGCGAACGGTACAGCGTTCCCACCGTGTCGCTGTAGGTGCGCATCGCCGTCACATTGCCGTACTGCGCATTGTTTTGGCTGGTCGTCAGGTACTCGTACGTCGTCGCCTGGCTGCTGGTCCCCAGCGTGTTGGTCACGATTTCGCTGCGCACCCAGTTGGTACCCTTCGTCGTCACACTATTCCACAACGTCCCCACCTGCGCCAGGGTCGCCCCGGCGCTCGACTTGTGCTCTTGCTGATGTCAGACTCGCTTGCCCTTGCGCGGATCGGGCGCGTTGCCGTTGCGCTGATGATAGCTGTTCTCCATCACCCGGTACAGCGTCCCCGTCCCGTCCTGCACCTGGCTGCGCACGAAACTGTAGCCGCCGAACTCGAAATTGTTGCACGCCGGGAATCCAGCCGACGTCCATGCCCACGGGTTCTGATGGTCGTACACCGTGCGCTGCACACCGCCCATCCCGTCGCTCACATCCATCTGGCTCACCCGGTAGCGGCTGGTATTGCCGCCACATCCTTCCATCCAGATATTGGGGCACATTCGCGTAGCTGTAGGTGACGCTCCCGCCCTGCCCGTTGTTGGCCGTCTCCAGCAGCGTATGGTTCTTCCAGCCGTTCTGCGTCCCCACCGCGCCAATCCGATAGCCAAACGTCCACGCCGGCAGCGCACCCCCGTCTCTGCCCTTCTCCGTGATACTCGTCAGCCGCAGGATCCCCTCTCCATTATTCGAGTCGAACCAATCGTAGTCCTGCGCCAATACATAACTGCCCACCGTGGTGAACGCATCCGCTCCACTGCCGTTGCGCACCTGCACCGTGATCCCGGTCAACCGATAATTACTCCAGAATGCCTCGGTGTATTCGTCGCGATGCCCTACGTTGCCCGGCACACCTGTGTCACCACGCCCGCTGTAACCCAATTCGATGCGCACCGTAGCCAGGGGTTCATTGATGGCAAAGTATCGAATGACCGTTGGGCGAATCGCGGGCACATACTCATCGGTGCAGCCGGTGACACTACCAGGCTCTGTCTCATAGGTAATCTCGATATGATTACCGTGTGTATCCAACACCTCTGTCAGATGCATCTCCCGCGCCGATTTTCCGCAACTGCTCTTGATGATCCAGGCTGAACCGTTGGCCCAGGTGGCATTGCTGCCCGTGACGCCGCCAAACGTGTACTTGACGCCGTCTGGCGACCACACCTCCCACTTGTTCCCGCTATCCAGGTTGCCGGTATGGGCGATGCGCACGAAGCTCTGCGGCTCCGTTTGCCAGCCATCCGTCGTTTGCTTCAGCTCGAAGCCGCCGCCGGCATAACCCAAGAATGCCTTGGCCGGTGTCCCGTCCTGCGCCAGGGACATCGTTACCTGCCCCAGGCCGTTCAACGACCAGCCCCAGCCCACGAAACTCGCCTGGCGATTGAAGGTGTTCGCATTCTGTGGCATCTTGTTCACGTGCGTTGGCGTCGGCGTGGTCCCGGCGTCGCTGGGACTTGGAGGTTGTGCCGACGCCCCTGGCGAATGCTGTTCACCCCCTCGCTCGAATAGCCCAGGCTCAGGTTCAAGCCCAGCCCGCCCGGCCCCGGCGGCAGAGCCAGCGGATAGCCCAGGCTGCTGTTGCCGCTCCACTCGTCGGTCACGAACCCATGCACCGTCGGCAGATGCTGCGCACCGTAGCTCAACGACGCCGGTGCGCCCAGGCCAAACAGCCCAGGCCCGTCCAGCCACGCCGTCAACTGCCGGCCGGCCACATCCATCTGGCTGTCGAGCGCCTGCCACGTCTCGGCCGCATCCTCCCACCGGTACAGGCGGATCGTCTCTGTCAGCGCCACGCTCGGTGGGAAGCGATAGGTCAGGCTGACCAGGCTCTCGAACGCAGTCACGGCCGCGCCCTGCTCGTCCTGCGCCTCCAGGCCAAAGTGCATCGTCAGCCAGGCCGGCGTCTCGCCCACCAACGGCTGCGGCGTGTAGCGCAGCAAGGTCGGTGCGCTCACCGCGCCCGGCCGCGCCTCCACCTGCACCCGTCCATCCGCACTGAGCAGCACCCCACCCTCGCCGGGCGTCAACCACACCTCATCCGGCCCAGGCGTCGCCGTCGGCGTCCAGGTGGCCGTCGGCGTTGGCGTACACCCCTCATCATCCTGGCAGAGCGACGGTGTGGCCGTCGGCGTCGGTGTGCGGCGGGGCGGCGCGTCTCGGCGGGCGCGGTGTGGCCGTCGGCGTCGGCGTACACTCGAACCCCAGGCAGGGCGGCTCATTCGTCGGTGTCGCCGTCGGCGTGGCGGTCGGCGGTTCGGCCGTGGGCGTCGGCGCACAGTCCTCACCCAGGCAGGGCGCCTCGGTGATCGTGATCGCCGCGCTGGCCTGCACCGCCGCGCCCATCTCTTCGCTCACGATGGCCGCGGTGTTGGTGATGACCTGCCCGCTGACCTCCGCCAGCGCCTGCGCCTGGAACGTGCCGGTCAGCGTCGCGCCCGCAGCCAGTTGACCGATGACCCATTCCAGCCGGCGTTCGGCCTCCAGGTAGCTGAATTCCCCCTCCCCGGCCGGCCAGTAGGTCAGTTCCAGCGGCAACGTATCGCTCACCACCAGCCCGCTCAGGGCGCGGTCGGCCAGGGTGTTGGTGATGACCACGGTGTAGGTGATGACGCCCGCCGGCTCCACCTCCTGCGGCGCCGCGGCCAGCGTCAACTGCACGACCGAAGGCGCCGGCGTCGCACCGGGGTCGGAGATCAGATCCAGGTTGGGATCAGGGGACATGGGTTTAGTAGCGGCATTTATCTGGGGGGGGTAGCAGCCGCCGTGGAAAAGAGCAGACTGCACACCACCAACAGATGAACCAACGACGACAGGCGCGGCGCGAGCCGGCCGAGAGCAGAATGTCGGGAGGAGAGAGAGAAAGGAAGAAGAGAGAAAGAGAGATAGAAAAGAGAAAGTAGAAGAGCAGGCGTAACATAACAACGAACTCCTTTCGTGCAGCAATCGAAACGGATGGGGTCAGGGACATTTTCCTGACTGCTGAAGGAGGTCGCAGGCGGGAGAGAGCACTCTCGCCAGGGACTTCCGAAGGCGGAAGACGACTCGGAAGGCGGGGGACAGGCTTGTAGCTGGTCACAGCATAGCACGCGCGCGGCGCTCTGTCAAGAGGAAAAAGTCACAAGTCACAAAGGCGCCAGGGATTACTCCTTTGTGTCTTGGCGTCCCTGTGTGAGCAAGACAGAGACCTCACACCAAGATACAAAGACACGAAGACGCAGATGGCCACCTTTGTGGCTTCGTGTGAAAATTCCTTGACTCACCAACCCTCGCAGGGGCCAATGGACATCGCAGCGTTGACCGGTGAGGGTGTTGTGTTCCTCTGAGAATGTCATCTCGTCACAGCCCTGCGCGGGGGATGGAGCGACCTTCCTGCGGTTGCGGCGACGCCTGTCCCGTCGGGCCGCTCTTGACGTACTTGTCTCCCTCTTCCATCAACTCATGATAGACGCCCAAGACGTAGGCTTGCTGGGTGCGCTGTGCGGTGGCTTCACGTTGCTGGCGTGAGGCGCGGAAGGCTGACAGGCGCTTCATGATTTCGCGCTGCACCGCGTGCGGATTGGCCACCAGGTCGAAGGTGAAGCCCTCGTCAGCCGCGGCCGTCTTGATCACCACATTGCCGTAATTCAATGCATTGGCCCAAAACGTGGGCAGTTCGGTTGTCACGTTCTGAATGCGATCCAGGCCAGCCTCGCGACGCTGTGTGCTGAAGCCGAACGGTTTAGCCTCGATATCAATCACCTTGTCATTGGTCACAATATAGAGATCGTTGGCCCAGTCTTCATATCTCCACCAGAACCACCCGGTGGCAGGCAGCCAGAGGATGGCCGGCAGCAGCCACGGCAACGGCAGCCACTGTCCCACGGTGGCAACGAGAAACGCCGTGACGATCAGCCACGCCAAAAACGATTGCCACACGCGCTGCAGCAAGATCAACCAGTGCTTGCGCCACACCGTCTTGTCTGGCGTAATCCACCAGGAGGCCAGGACGCCGGCGCCAAAGTCCCGGTTCTGGTTGCGCGGGGAGAGGCGCCGCTGCGCAAAGATGCGCATCACCCAACTGAGAGGTCGCAGGAACAGAAACTCGAAGGGAAAGAAGACGAAATGCAGAGCCTTCGCCAGCGTCGCTAACCACTTTTGCCACCAGCTCAGCACGATCGGCGGCTTGAGGCCCGGCGGCAGTGTCTGGTCTGGCACCTGGCTCAACAGACTCAAGCGCAGGTCCTTGACCAGTTGCATGCGCAGACCTTCGCGCTGTTCCGCCAATTTTTCGGCAAGCAGGCGCCGTCGCTGCTCGGAAATGAGAGCCTGGACGCTTTCGGGATTCGGCACATGGTCGAACACGATCTGTGAGGCAGCACTGGCCGTCTTGATCTTCAGATTGCCATAGCCAATCAGGCTGCCCCAAAAGTCGGTGCGCAGGGTGGTATCCTGCACCTGGTCCAGGGGCGCTTCGGTGCGACGCTCGTAAACCAGCACCACCTGCTCGCGCGCGGTCACGCGCAAGGATGTCACCACAAAGTAATCATTGAGGTAATCCACCACGTACCAGACCGTCAGGGGCGCCGCCACCATACCGCTCACCAGGGCCACCGTCAAGATAGTCAGATTGATGTCCCAGTTTTGCAGGATGAGTTTGAGGAGGATCATGCCCACGACCGGCAGCGCGGGGATCAGGAAGGAGCGCAGCAGGACGATCACGTGCCGGTGGCCGTCATACCAAAGCACCTCGTCCTCGTCCTGCCATTTGTACTTGCGGTGTTTCTTCTTTTCCGCCTTGACCTTCTGCTCCAGGTGGGTATCTTTCCAGAACCCCGGGTCACTGTGGAGAAGATAGATCAAGTCCTCGGAACGGATGCGGAACCAGGTGGCGCCCGGCTCGCTGGCGTGCGCACGGTCACTTTCCCCCTGCGGGCTGGTCAGAATGCCAGTAGCGCTGCCCACGCTGTCCGGTCGCACCGCGCGCACCGTTGTTTCATGGCGCTCCCGGCGGAATAGCGAGCTTTGGCCATAGAAACGGCCAGGCGCCATGTAATCGCGAGGGCGTTCCTTGCCATCGGCGTCGGTCGTGCGAATGATGGCCGCGCCGCGCTGCAGGATGCGCAGCGCGTTGTCGCGCACGCCCTGCTGTGAAACGGTCTGCGCGGCCGGATAGTGTTCCCAGGCCGTGATGCTGGCCAGCGTTTGCAATTGCTCTTCGTTCAAACCCTGGAAGGGTGCAACCGTTTCCAGAAAGCCGATGATGGGCGGCAGTTGCAGCCGTGCGTAAATGGCGGGGATGCGTGCCAGGGCCAGCATTTCAGAGAACGGCACGCGAATGAGCTTGCAGCGGTAGAGCGCCTGCGCCACCGCGGGCGGAATCTGCCCCAGGGCCTCGGGCGCGTTGTGAAAAGCGTTGCCCGCGGTGATGACTCGCGGCGTCTTTGGTGGTACGCCAGACGGGTAGGTCACGCTGACCTGTCCCCAATCAATGAACCAGAACCAGGTTTCGGCGCCGGTGAGCTGCGGCTCACACAGGGGCGAGCCACCGTTGGCCTCTACGACATGAGCAATGGTGGCCAGGCGCCGAACCTGCGAGTCGTTGAGAGGCGCTAACATGGGCATGGCGCGCAGACGCACGGCGATCGGTTCACGGATGAGCGCCTGGCGCAGGGCAGGCTGCCGGCCCATGGCCCAGCTCAGGTCGCTGGGCGCAATGACAAAGAGGCGCCCTTCTTGCAGCGCGATGACCTCGGTTTCTTCGAACAAGCCGTCGTAGGTCGCTTGACGACTGAAGGCGGCGCCAACGTTGTGCGTGCGCTCCCACCAGACCGTGCCGGCCGAGTCCTTGCCGGTCTCGCGCAAGGTCCCGCTCTCCACCAAATACAGGAAATCGCCGGAGCTTTGCGCCTCCTGGAGCCGATCTCCCTCCTTGAATGGACGCACGATGATCTTGTCCGCCAACAGGTTCAAGTCGGTTGGGCTCATGACCTTGAGCGCGGCGAAACTGTTGAGTTTGGTCGCAACATCTCCGCGGTCAACTTGTTCTGCATCTTGCATTTCACCGGGCGTCATGGGTCATCCTCCTCCGTCCCCATTTTACCACATCGTCCCACTAAAACGCCTTTCAGGCCAGCAGCAAACGCCAGACGATGACAAAGAGGTGTGTTTGCATGTCACCCTCGCGCCCGATGCACCAGGGAGATGCCGAGCAGAACAATGATGCCGCCGGCGACCTGCAGCGGCGTCAGCGCCTCGCCCAGCAGCACGAAGGCGAGCAGGGCAGCCACCACCGGCTGGCCGAGCATGGTGGGCGAGACCAACGAGGCGGGAAGATGGCCCTGCGCATAGTTGACCGACAGCCAACCGCCGATATGCGTCACCAGCCCCATGCCTAGCAGGAAGGGAAAGGTCGCAGCAGGCACGACGAGCGATTGCTGAAACAGGCGAGTCATGAAAAAGAGGGTGATGAGGCTGACCACTGTGGTCAGCCAAAAATAGGAGAGGGCATCGAAGCGCGCCCGCCCGCGCTGGGTGATCAGCATGTAAGCGGCGTAGAAGAGGGAGACGAGCAGCGACAGCAGGTTGCCCAGGTTGAGCGATGGCGAGCGTAGGGCGTCGGCGCCCAGGATGATGGCCGCGCCGCTCAAAGCCAGGGCCAGTCCGAGCCAGAAATTGCGCCGTAGACGCTCGCGGTAGAGCAGGATGGCGCCCAGTCCCACCCAGATGGGCGCGGTGTTGCCGAGCAGGACCGCGTTGGCGACCGAGGTGTACTGAACGGCCGTGTTCCACAGGCCCATGTCACAGGCGAACAAGACACCGGCGGCCGCCACGATCGCCAGCGAGCGTCGCGACCACTGGATCTGGCGGGCGCGCAGGCCAAACGGAATTGCCAGGGCGCTGGCGGCAATCAAGGTGCGATAGAAGGCGGCCACCGGCCCCGGCAGCCCGGCCCAGCGCACGAAAATGCCGGAGGTGGCAATGCAGATCAGACCAAAGATCATCGCGGCGTAGGCCTGCCAGGGCGGCCGGGCGACATGTTCGGAAGCGGGGGCGATAGAGGGAGAAAGCAGGCTCATTTGACGGCTACTCCGTAATGGGTTACACTCAACGGTGTGATCGAATCGGAGTGATTTTAGCATGAATTCCGATCTTGTCGAATGTTCCCAGGAGAAATGGGCGATCAGGGAGGTCAGCGCGCCATGGCCAAAGATCGAATAGGATTCAGCACGACTCTTGAGCCAGTGCGGGCAAGGAGACTGCAATGATACAGCTGTCAGGTAGGGTACAGAGAACGATAACCGTTGCGGAGATGCAGCGTAATTTTGGCGGCCTGGTTCGCCGTTTGCGCACGGTCCAGGAACATACAGTTGTTCAAAGCGGCGGCGTACCCGTTGCGGTTATTCTCCCGATTGCAGAGTACGAGCAATTGATGGCATACGTCAGGCGCAAAGCCGCCTTTCACAGTTTTGCGCGCTATCTTGGTCGCGAGGTAGAACAGCGTCATATCAGTGAAGAGGAATTCGCGGCGGAACTGGAATCTACGAAACACGAAGTCTTCGAAGAACAATATGGTCACCCCGCGTAAGAAGCCTCGTGTGCTTGTTGATGCCAACATACTGCTGTTGCGTTTCTCCGCGAAGTAATGGGATGGACGGGCGATGAATTGGAAGCCGTTCGTCATCGCAAGTGGAGTGATCTCGATGACCTGTTCATGTCTTCTGGCGTAGAGAAAGCGCCAGAATAATCGGGATGACGGCCAGCGCGGCGCCGACGATCCCCATGGCGCCGTAGCCCAGCGCGGCGAAGACGACGCCGCTGCCCAGGCTGCCCACGGCCGCAGAGAGGCCGATGAGCAGATCGTTGAAACCCTGCGTCTGCGCCCGCTCCGCCGGTGAAAGCTGATCCGCCAGCAGCGATGAACCGCCTACGTAGCAGAAATTCCAGCCCAAGCCAAGAAAGAAGAGCGACACCGCCAGCGGCAGCACCTCTGGCGAAAGCGGCGCGGTCAAACAGGCCAGCACCAGCGTGGTCGCGCCAATCAGAATCACAGGCCGGCGCCCCCAACGGTCCGCCAGGCGACCGGACAGCACCGAAAAGGCGAACATGCCGAAGGTGTGCGATGAGATGACGAGCGAGATGTCGGTCAGCTCGTGGTGATGCCCCTTCATGTGCAGCGAGGTGATGATCATCAGCATCACCATGACCGCCTGCCCGATCACCATGGCGCCCATGGCCACGATCACCGGCCGTTGGCGCAGAAGCTGCGAGAGCGGCCGGCGGCTGCCTGACTCGCCATGCGTGTCAGGGTAGAGCTGAGCCAGGGCGCGGCCCACGTCGCGCGGATCGGGCCGCAGCCAGACGAAGATGACCAGGCCAGCCAGGAACAGGAGCACCAGGGCCGCCAGGTACGGCCCGCCCAGCTCGTCCAAGCCGTTGGCCGCGGCCCAGCGGCCGGTTGGCCCCACGAGCAGCGGGCCGACCACCGCGCCGACCGTGCCGCCAAGCACCACGTTGGAGATGGCGCGGCCGCGCGCCTGCGGCGGGTAGACCTCGGCCGCGGCAAAGCGCGCCAACTGCATGGCAGAATTGGCCGCGCCGAGCAGGGCCAGCCCGAGGCAAAAGAGCAGAAATGAGCGAACCAGGAGCGCAGCCGCGGCCAGACCGGCGCCGACCGTGCCCAGCATCAGGCCGAGCGCCAGCGCGCCGCGTCGTCCCAGCCGCTCCATGCCGTAGCCCCAGCCGAACGCGGCCAGCGCCGCGCCGAGCTGGTAGATGGCGGGCGGGACGCCGGCCAGGGCCGGGGAACCGCTCAACTGCGCGCCGGCCAGGGTGTTGACCGTGTTAGCCGCGATGAAGCCGGCCGAGCCGAAGCTCTGCGCAGCCAGCAGCGTCACGGTGATGCGCCGGCCCACGCGGCTGAAATCGAACGACGGTGACAGAGTGTTTTGCACGGCGTTAGTCCCCAAAATGATCCTTGATTGCCTCGGCCGCGGCCACGTTCATGCCGGGCGCGGCCGCCAACTCCTCGATGCTCGCCTGCTTGATCGTCTCCAGATCGCCGAAACGCTTGAGTAATTCTTTGCGCCGCCGCGGGCCGATGCCAGGCACCTTGTCCAGTTCGGACATCACGCCTGCCTTGCTGCGCAGCTCACGATTGAAGGTGATGCCAAAACGGTGCGCCTCGTCGCGAATGCGCTGTAAGAGGAACAGCGCCTGAGAGTCGCGAGGCAGCACCAGGGGATCACGTTGCTCAGGGAAATAGACATCCTCGAATCTCTTGGCCAGGCCAATGACCGGCACCTGGTCGAAGAGGTCGAACTCGCGCAGCACTTCCACGGCCACGCCGAGCTGACCCTTGCCGCCGTCAATGACCACCAGGTCGGGCAGGCGCTGCCACATCTGGTCGCCCTTACGAGGCGCCTGGCCGGGCGCGCCCTCATTAGCCGGCGGTTCGACGGCGCGGCGGAAGCGGCGGCGCAGCATCTCGCGCATCGAGGCGAAATCGTCAGGTTCACCGGCGCCCAGGCTGCCTTTGCCGCGAATCTTGAATTTGCGGTAATCGCTCTTCATGGGGGTGCCCTGCGCAAAGACCACCATCGCGCCGACGGTGCTGGTGCCCTGCAAGGTGGAAATGTCGTAACACTCGATGCGGCCGGGCGCGTCGGCCAGCCCCAGGGCGTGCCCCAATTCGGCCAGGGCAATGACCTGCTTGTTCTTGTCGGCCTGCCACTGGGCGCGCAGGGCGTGCAGGGTTTCGGCTGCGTTCTGGGCCGCCATCTCCAGCAGGTCGCGCTGCTGACCTTCCTGCGGCACGGTGAGCACCACCTTCTCGCCGCCGCGGCGCGAACGCAGCCACTGCTCGATGATGAGGCGCTCGTCCAGGTCCTTGGGCAGCACGATCTCCGGCGGGACGTAGGCGGCCTCGCTGTAGAACTGGGTCAGGAACGCGCTGAGAACTGCATCGGTTTCGTCGCCTTCCGCGCCCTCCAACACGAACGACTCACGCCCGATCAGTTTGCCATGACGAACGAAGAAAACCTGTACGCAGGTGTCGCCGTTGGTCTGGGCAAAGGCGATCAGGTCTTCATCCTGCTGCTGACCGCTGACGACCTTCTGACGCTCCACCAACTGCTCGGCAGCCTTGATCTGGTCGCGCAGGCGTGCGGCGCGTTCGAAGTACCAGTTTTCGGCCGCGTCTGTCATCTGACCGCGCAGGGTGGTCAGGGCCGGCTCGGTGTTACCGCTGAGAAAATCGGCCAGGCCCTGCACCATGGCGCGGTATTCGTCACGGTTGACCGCGCCGATGCACGGACCGTTGCAGCGCCCGATGTGAAAGTAGAGGCAGGCGCGTTCGTCCTTGCCGGTAATGTCGCGGTTACAGGTCAGATAGGGGAAGATGTGACGCAGGGCTTCCAGGGTGAGGCGGACATTGTAAGCGGAGGTGTACGGCCCGAAGTAGCGGCCGCCGTCACGCGCCATGCGCCGCACGATGGTCACTTTGGGGTAATCTTCGGCCCAGTGAATCTTGATGTATGGATAGGTCTTGTCATCTTTGAGGCGGATGTTGTAGCGCGGTTGGTGGCGCTTGATCAGCTCATTCTCCAGCACCAGGGCTTCCAGCTCGGTTTCAACGATGATCCAGTCCAGATCGGCGATGTTGCTCACCAGACGCCGGGTCTTGGTGGTGTGGAGGGCCTGCTGCTGAAAGTAGGAACGGACGCGGGCGCGCAGGTTGATGGCCTTGCCCACGTAAATGATCGCGCCCTCGGCGGTCTTCATCAGATAACAGCCTGGGCGCGTGGGGAGATTGTCGAGCTTGGCCTGCAATGTGTCGGAAATGGACATGGGGCAGATTGTAGCACGCGCATGGCTGACTGACAAAGCGATTAGCAAGCCTTCAGCAACGCGACCCCTATCTGACCGGCCTGCTCAAGGGCGATTCTGGGCGGTGTAGACGATCAACGCCTGCGCCGGGCCGTAGGTCAGCCAGACGACGCTGCCCACCAGGAAAAATGACAGGCCGTTGAACAATTGCGCGGCCAGGATGAGGTCACTGGTGAGAAAGAGCGCGCCGCCCAGCGCCAGCGGGATGAAGGAACGCGCCTGCAGTGCCAATCCGCTGGCCAGGCCGGCCGTGCTCGCCAGCAGCAGGGCGTAGGGCAGCGCGGCCCAGTGCAGCGCGGTGGCCTGCTGTCCGCGGAAGACCACGAAATACCAACCGGCCAGGCCGATCAGCAGCCACACGAGCAAGGCGCCCCAGCGCGGCCCGCTGGCCGTCAAGCCGAGGACGGTGGCGAGCCGCATGAAGGCCGCGATGTAGGCCACATGCCCCAGACCGAACGCGCCCATGCCCCACAACACGTGCGGCGACGCCGGCAGCAGCTTCGCCATGAACAGGTCGCCCAGGAAACCGAGCGTCATGCCCACGGCAATCAGCAGCGCCACGTCCTTATCCTGGCCGGCCGCCAGCCACCAACTCCAGCCGGCCACCACCAGAACGGCCGAGGAAGTCATGCGCATCCAGGTGGGGATGCGCTGCGATTGGTCCGCGCCGGACGCGCCAAAAATGAAACCGCCAAAGAGCAACAGCGCCCACAGCGCCAGCAAAGCCAGCAGCCAGGTGCGCATCGGGCCAGCAACGGGAAAAGTCATACGATGGGTCCTCCTGAAACGATGATCACGATCCGGGTCAGGATTGTACTCTTGCGGCGGCCACAGGTCAAACAACAGACGTCCGTGCTCCCAATCCAGCAAATCCAAATGGTCCCGGAATCGAGGCTTCAGCCGGTCTGCCACAGGGTTCTCAAGTGCCCAATAACCGGCTAAAGCCTTCATTCCAGATGTCTTCAGCGACCACATTTACGTTAGGCTCAAATGACCCTCGGGATGTAGAATAGGGCGACGATCTTCGTTTCGGCCAGCAGCTCCCGCCGGATTTGGCAATCCGGCGGCCACGAGGATTTGGCAATCCCAGCCGAGCAATGGTCCAAACGAAGATCATCACCTAGAATAGCGTATGACGCAGCATCCCAGGAGGAGCACATGGAATCTGGAAGCCATTGCCCGCTTACAGACCAAAGAAGCGGGGAGCCATCATCGAACGTATCCAGCGCGATTTTCAGTTGGCGCCGCTGGTGGCGCACCTTGCTCGACAGTTGCGCCGTTATGACGAGGACTACTATCCCCAACGGCGTGAGAACGGCCAGTTGACCTACCTGGCCGTGGTAAGCCAGTCCGGCGGGCCAGAAGCTGACCGCATGCCAGCGGGTGCCGTGAAGTTGACGTTGCACAGCCCGGATGATTTGATCGCCTGGGCACTGGCGTCGCGGCGCTGCGGCAGCAGCGGCTCTTACGGCTCACCGAAGAGGCTGAGGCGCAAGGCGGGCTGCTCAGCCACGAAGACCTGGCCTGTTTGCTGTGCAGCAGTCTGGCGACGATCAAACGCGACGTGCATGAGTTGCGCAAACAGGACTTGCGCGTGCCGACACGCGGCCAAGTCAAAGACATCGGCGGGCGTCAGTCACAAGGTGCAGATCGTCGGTGATTATCTCGCCGGTTACACCTTCCAGCGAGATCGAGCGCCGGCGGCATCACAGTATCGGCGCCATTCGACGTTATTGCGACGACTTCGTGCGCATCATTCGCTTGCAGGCGCAGCACTTGGACCGCGCCGCCATCCGCAGCGCCACCGGGCTGTCTGAACGCCCCATTCAGGAGTACCTGACGCTGTATCAAGAATGCCCGGCGGCCAACGACCGCTTGCAGATTCTGCTCGGCACGCCCGACGCGGCCACAGCCACGCCGGCCGAGATTAAAAGGGGGCGTTTGATCCGATGAAAACCCAGACTAGTACGCCTGAAACGCGCTGGGCCAAACGCTCCTTGCACCAGCAGTTGCTCCACAAGTTTCTTAACGAGTACGGTTACGAGCGCGGCCCCGTCGTGGCGCACGCCATCATCGCCGATATTCTGACGCTGGTGGAGCAAGCCTACGCCACCGACCTGCCGCCCCGGCATGTCACTGGCCCGCGGTGGCGGTACAACGGGGCCACGGGCAAAACGCCCGAGATTCGCGACTTGGTGCATGTCCGCCTGCACCTGGTCACCGACGCGGAGGTGGCGCTGCTCAGTGCGGATCAGGGCGTCGATCAGCCGCCGGCGCGCGCACCTTCAATCAACAGCGTTTCGTCCGCTGGTGTCAGGAGGCGTATGACCAGGGCGTGTCCTGACCCTCTTGGATTTGTCGTTGCTCAGCGGCCTGGCCGAGTCCTACGCGGCAATTGTTGCGCCAATATGAGCAGGAACATGCCATGACCGTGCCGATCCGTGGTACAGTGCATGATATCGGCCCCTCGGTGTCGCACAAGGCCGAGGTGATCCGCCGTTATCTGCGTGGGCAATCGCCAGCCGACATTGCTCGCGAACTCAACCACTCGCAGCACGCCGTGGATCGCTACATCAAGGACTACGAAGTCACCCGCACCCTCGCACAGAGTTCCCGCTGCACGAGATTCCGGCGCTCGCGAAGCACGCCGTCACTCGTGCGGGAACACGTTCAGTTGATCCGCGAGTATGAACCCAACCTGGTCTTCTACTCGCCTGAACCGGCGGTGGCCGCACAAGCGGCCGCCTGAGCGCCCCGAGGCTCATTTGACCTTATTTGGAATTCCTGCTCCCAATCCGTGACGCTTTTCGCTGCAGGTTTGGGGTTTGCCCCGCCTGAGTGTTATACTGACTTTGACGATCTGTGCCGGTTCGCGGGGTTGAGTGATCGAGGAGGTAAATCATGTTCGCGCACGCTGTACGTTGTCTGGTTGTCTTGTTGTTGCCGTTCATGATGATGCCGGCCGCTGTGGGCGCAGACGCGACGACAGCGGCCATTGGCGCGGCTGTGAACGCAGGGGCAGACCACACCTGTGCTGTCACCGCTGACGGCGGGCTGAAATGTTGGGGGGTCAACGACCGCGGGCAGTTGGGCGACGGTACGACAGAAAACGCAGCGCCCCGGTCGACGTGAGCGGGCTGATGAGCGGTGCTGTGGCCGTGAGTGCGGGCGGGGGCCACACCTGCGCGCTGACAACGGCCGGCGGTGTGAAGTGTTGGGGATCCAACGAGTTCGGCCAGTTGGGCGACGGCACGGGCGCGGCGCAGCTCACGCCGGTGGATGTGGTGGGATTGACGGTCGGCGTGACGGCCATCAGCGCGGGCGGGGAGCACACCTGCGCGCTGACGACAGCCGGCGGCATGAAGTGTTGGGGAAATAACATCCACGGGCAGTTGGGCGATGGTACGACAGAGGAACGGCTCACCCCGGTGGACGTGACTGGGCTGGCGAGTGATGTGACGGCCGTGAGCGCGGGTGGAGCGCACACCTGTGCCTTGACGACGGCCGGCGGCGCGAAGTGCTGGGGATACAACGCGCTCGGCCAGTTGGGCGACGGCACGACCGTGCAGCGGCTCTTGCCGGTGGATGTGGTCGGGCTGGTCAGCGGCGTCGAAGCCGTCGAAGGCGGCGTTTTACACACCTGTGCGCTGAACACAGCCGGCGGAATTCAATGTTGGGGCGCGAATTGGAGCGGCCAATTGGGCGACGGGACAACGATCAATCGCCTCACACCGGTCAGCGTGATCGGGCTGACCAGCGGCGCAGCGGTTGTCACAACGGGTTATCAGCACACTTGCGCCCAAACTACGACTGGTGGGGTCAAATGTTGGGGTGACAACATCTCGGGCCAGTTGGGCAACGACACGAGCGGCTTGCAGCAATTCAGTACGACACCGCTGGATGTGATTGGACTGGCTGCCGGCGTCGCGAGCGTGGAGGCGGGTTCGGTTCATACCTGTGCATTGACCGCTGACGGTAGAATTCAATGTTGGGGCAGTGATGACTACGGCCAACTGGGCAATTTCTCAGCAGGACCACGCACGATTGCCGTGGATGTTGCCGGGCTGGCAGGCGGTGCAACAACCGTGAGTGTGAGCCGATGGTACACCTGCGCATTGACCGCAGGCGGCGGCGTCAAGTGCTGGGGGCGCAACGATTCCGGTCAGTTGGGCGACGGCGCGCAGGGATATCACAGCACACCGACCGATGTGATTGGGTTGGCGACTGGCGTTGCGGACGTGAGCACGGGCAATACACACGCCTGTGCTGTGACGACGAACGGCGGGGTCAAGTGCTGGGGAGGAAACGAATACGGCCAGTTGGGCGATGGGACGACTATCCAGCGCCTGACGCCAGTCAATGTGGTGGGGCTGAACAACGTCATGGCCGTGAGCGCAGGGTATTTTCATACGTGCGCCCTGACGATGGACGGCGGGGTCAAATGCTGGGGCCGCAACTCCAACGGCCAGTTGGGAGACGGCACGCTGGAGAATCGCAGCGCGCCGGTGGACGTGAGCGGGCTGACGAGCGGCGCTGCGACCGTGAGTGCGGGCGGGTTGCACTCCTGCGCTTCGACGACGACCGGGGGCGTCAAATGCTGGGGGAGCAATTCTCGCGGCCAGTTGGGCAATGACACTGTGACATGGCAGTGGGTGCCGATGGATGTCAGCGGGCTGACCGACGCCGCGGCGGTGGACGCGGGATATGAGCACACCTGTGCATGGGCGAGCGGCGGCGGCGCCTGGTGTTGGGGGAGAAACGACCAGGGACAGTTGGGCGATGGTACGATCCTGGATCGCTCCGCGCCGGTGGGCATCGTTGGGCTGACGACTGATGTCACCCGTGTCACTGCGGGCTGGTGGCACACGTGTGCGATCGCCAAGACCACCACATGCTGGGGAGCAAACTGGATGGGCCAGTTGGGCAACGGCAACACAAATCAGCGCATTACACCCGTGGATGCCGTTGGCGTCATGTTGAGCGCGGTCGTGGATGCAGGCAACGACCACACCTGTGCGCGGGCCAGCAGCGGCGGCGTGAAGTGTTGGGGGTCCAACGAGCTCGGCCAGTTGGGCGTCAATCCCGGCTGGATTCCCGGCTATGTGATGGGCTTCGGCCGCCTGCGCGAGGACCTGGATGGGAATGGCGTGGTGGATGTCCATGATATCCTCATGGCGGCCGGCGTTTGGCGCTTCTACAGCCCAGTCTGCGACCTGGACGGCAACCGCGTGGTGAATATCGTTGACATTCTACGTGTAGCCAGGCAGTTTGGTCAGTCATCGTCTTGACGCGACGACGAACGCAGCCAGGGGAGATGTCAGGCGCGCGCTGGTGACGCGTCGGCAGCGCCAGCGGTGAAGATGCGGTTGCGACCTTCGGTCTTGGCCCGGTAAAGCGCGGTGTCGGCGGCTCGCAGCACAGCATCACCGGTCAGCCCGTGATCCGGAAAGATGGCAACGCCGGCCGAGAGGGTCACCGGGCCAATTATGGCGCGATAATGCTCGACCTGGAGCCGGGTGATCCCGACGCGCAGTTGATCGGCGCGCTGCTCGAGGACAGACAGCGGGGTTTCCGGCAGAATCAAAGTGAACTCTTCGCCACCGTAGCGACAAACGATATCCTCACCGCGTGTACGCTCTTGCAGGTAACTACCTAGCGCGCGCAGCAGGGCATCGCCGGCCTGATGACCGTATGAATCATTGAAGCGCTTGAAGTGGTCAATGTCCAACATGATGATGCCCAGGGTTGTGCCGCGACGCGCCGCCCGATGCACCTCGCGCGTTAGCGTCTCTTCCATGTAGCGCCGATTGAAGAGGCCGGTTAACGGGTCACGAATGGCCTGGCTGCGCAGTGTCTCGCGCAGGCGCAGATTCGCCAGGGCCAAAGCCGCATGGTCGGCCAGGGCCACGGCCAGTTTCTCGTTAGCCTCGTTGAACTGACCCTCGTCGTCATGCAGCAGCGCGGGAGCACCTGGGTTCAGCTCGATGTGCAGAATACCCAGGGTTTCATTCTGCGCCAACAAGGGTACACACAAGTAGGTGTGGCTATCGGTGGTGCTGATGTGTTGGCAGGACAGGCCGCGCTGAGATTCATCCATCACACAGGCGCGACCGTGACGCAACGCCCAGCAGGCGTCCGGTGGAAACCGACGCCCGGCGTGCGGCAAGTTTCCCCAGGCGACAACCGCTTCCATCAGGTTGTGTTCAGGATTGAGGATGTAGAGCGCGCCCTGCGCGGTGGCAAACAGAGCCTGTGTGAAATCGGCAATGACGGCGTAGGCGTCATCGAGGGTCATGCTGGTTTGCAGCTTGTCACCCATTTCGTTGAGCAGGCTGATTTCGTGCGTGCGCTGCTCCAACTTGGCGACCCAGGCGGTCAGTTGTTGATTCGCCTGACGCAGGGCATCCTCCACGCGCTGGCGCTCCGTGGCAAACGCAACCTGGTTGGCGATGGTTTCGGCCAACCGAACCTCCACAGTATCGAAGTCATGTGGCTGGTCGTAGTAGACCATGAACTTGCCCAGCAGGCGCCCCTGGTAACGCAGGGGGAAGGAAGCAACCCCGCGAATGTTTTCACGAACGAAGTGCTCATGCCACGCCCTCAACAGCGGTTCTTTCCAGGCGTCTGACACCAGGATCGGCTGGGGATCGTGGTCATCCGGCGGCCATGGCGAATGACCTTCGACCGTGCTGCGGTATTCAGGCGACACTCCTGACCAGGCGCGAAAACGCATGACCCTGTCGGCGTCACACAGGAGCAGCGCGGCCCGACGAACTCCCAGGAGGCGCTGCATTCCGAAAAGCGCCTCCTGGTAGACGGCATCGAGGGTATCCACATGGCTGACCACGTCGGTGATGTGGTGAATGGTCTGAAGTTGGTTCAGCCGCAGCGAGATCATCTCGCTGTCCGCAAAATGATCTTCGACGTAGGGCGCGATCCGCTGGGGCGCGTAAACAGCGTACGTGTCTCCACGTTGAGAAACGGAAGAATGAGACATCACCATCACTCGATTAAGACCGCAACAAAATAAAAAATCAACTGGCGCAATTATGAACGCGGTGGAGGTCGTGCGCCATCCCCCAAAACAGCCATACTAGACTTTCACGTCAACGTGATGCCGGCCGCGGCGTCGAGCGCCAGGATGGCCGCACGCACCGGTTCGGACAGCGGCGTCTTTTGCCCCAGGTGATAGTCATAACTGACGATGACGCCCTCGCCTTCGGCGGCCACCACCTGCGCCCGCTGGCTGACCACCCGGTGCAGGACTGTGAAGCGGTCGGCTCCCAGGGCGACGACGCGCACGCCCACGGTCACGGTGTCCGGGAAGGTCAGGGCATAACGAAAACGGCAGTTGATGGAGGCCAGGATGGGGCCGATGGCTGCACGCCCGGCGGCGACATCGAAAAAGCCGACCTGCGACAGGTAGCGAGCGCGTCCGTTCTCGAAGTAACGAAAATAGACGATGTTGTTGACATGGCCCAGGGCATCCATTTCGCCCCAGGCCACAGGAAACGTCACTGTGACCGCGAAATCGGCAAGCAGATCAGGCATCTCGATCTTGAGCCTCGTCGTCTTCGCCCAACTCAGCGAGCAGCGTCAGCAGGATGCGCCGGGCGCTGCGTGCGGCTTTGGCCCGATGGCTGATCGCGTTCTTCAATTCTGATGAAATCTCCGCCAGGGTCAGATTGCTGTGTTCGATTTCAAAAATGGGATCATAGCCAAAGCCATTGCTGCCGCGTGGGGCATGGGCAATCGTGCCTTCGATGGCGCCTGAGGCCGTGAACGCGTCGCCGTCCGGAAAAGCGAGAGCCACCACGCAGCGGAAACGGGCCGCGCGCTGCGCGTCCGGCACATCTGCCAGGCGGGCCAACAGGTAGTTGTAACGCTCCTGCTCGCCCTGCAGGCCACCGTAGCGGGCCGAGTAGATGCCAGGCTCGCCGCCGAGCACGTCAACTTCCAGGCCAGAATCATCGGCCCATGTCCAGAGGCCGGTCATTTCAGCATAGCCCAGCGCCTTGAGCACTGCATTTTCGGCAAAACTCTCGCCCGTCTCCGCCACCTCGGTGGTGATGCCAACTTCATCCAGGTAGGTCACATCCACCGGCAGGTCGGCCAACAACTCACGATACTCCCGCACCTTACCCTGATTGTGCGTCGCAATTAACAGTTTACGCATCTTTCCTCTCCCCCCGCTTTGACCAGAAACCTATCCTATCATATAATCGCACTGACAGCAAGCCGTGTATCGTGTTCGTGAAAAAGAAAGAAGACAGTATGCCGCAACACCCTTTGCATCTCTTTTCTGGCACCGCCAATCGTCCCCTGGCCGAACGGATTGCAGAATGTCTGCAGATGCCACTCGGCGCCTGTGAGACCAAGCATCTGCCAGATAGCGAGGTCTATGTGGAGATCCACGAAGCCATTCGTGGGCAGGACATTTTCTTCATCCAGCCTTGTTCGGCCCCCGTCAACGATAACCTGATGGAACTGCTGCTGTACGTAGACGCATTTCGGCGCGCGTCGGCCCATACCATCACCGTCGTCGTTCCGTACTTCCCCTACAGCCGGCAGGAGCGCATGGCTCACGGGCGTGAAGCCATCAGTGCGCGGGTTGTGGCGCGTATGTTGCAAACGCTGGGCGTCACCCGCGTGGTCTATGTGGATATTCACGCGGAAGCGACCCAGGGATTCTTTGACATCCCGGTTGACCCGCTGTCGGCGCGCAAGGTGTTCATTGAGTATTTCGAGAACAAAGACCTGGAAAACCCCATCATCGTGGCGCCCGATGTGGGACGCGCCAAGCTGGCCGGTCGCTATGCAGAGGTCATGGGGCTGCCGCTGGCGCTGATGCACAAGCGGCGTCTCTCGCACAGCGAGGTCGAGAACTCACACGTTGTGGGCGATCTGAAGGACAAGACGCCGATTGTGATTGATGATATGATTGCGGGCGGCAGCATTCTCACCCAACTCAACGCCCTGGTGGAGGCTGGCGCCCGGCCGGAGATTTACCTGGCGATCACCCATCCGATTCTGCTGCCCACCGCGCTGGCGCGTCTCGACAGCCCGATCATCAAGGAGCTTGTGGTGACCGATACCATCTACATCTCCCCCGCGCAGCAGCACCCCAAGCTGGTCGTGCTCTCGCTGGCGCCATTGTTGGCCGATGCCATCGAGCGCATTCACGCGGCGCGCACGATCAGCCCGCTGCTCAAACTGACACCGCAAGAATGGGGCGAGCCGCCCCACAAGTAGCGACAGACGGCAAGAAGTTCAGAATGATCAGTGATGTTGTGAAAGGAGAACGAACTTGGTGTTTGGAAAAGAAAAGCGACCGGAACCTGATGCCATCGAGGCCCTGATCGGTGCACGGGCGACGTTTAGTGGCAACCTGCGTTGTGATGGCAGTGTGCGCATTGACGGCGTGATCGAAAGCGGCAGCATTACCACGCCCACGAATGTGATTATTACCGCCAGTGCCAGTGTCATGGCCGATATTCAGGCCAGGGTGGTTTCGGTATCAGGCGCGTACAAAGGCACCATCACGGCCGAGCGCGTTGAGCTGCTGGAGGGCGGGCGTATCTGGGGAATCGTGCGTGTCAACTCCTTCTTGTTGGATGACGGCGGCTACCTACGCGGTGAACTGGTGATGCAGGGCGACGAACCGCAGCAGCCGTTCTTGATTCCAGCCCCGGCCGCACCCAAAGCACAGATCCCAGTGGTTGAGAGCAACGGCGCGGTCGCCGCGTAAGACACAGGTCGAGAGAGCGATTGAAATCGCGCCTGGTGGGCGTGCCCCTGCGTGGACGCAATACTGGTCGGCGGCGGCCGACCTGGCGGCGGAACGCCCCTTCGTCCCGAATTCATTCGGCAAATAGGAAATCAGAATGATCAATATCGAACAGGCCGCACTGCATCTGATTGCGATGCCGCTGGTCTCTCCATTCGAAACCAGCTTTGGCCGGCAGACCGTGCGCCAGGCCATCCTGGTTGAGCTGCGTACGCCGAGCGGTTCCGGCTGGGGCGAGTGTGTGGCGGGAGATGCGCCCGCCTATTCCTACGAAACCACCGATACCGCCTGGTCCGTTCTCAGTCAGTACCTCGTGCCGGCGGTGCTGGCGCAGCCCTTCGATAGCCCGCCGGCGCTGCACGAGCGCTGGGCCTGGATGCGCGGTCACAACATGGCGCGGGCGGCCGTCGAACAGGCCGCCGCCGCGCTGCTGGCCGCAGACGCCGATCAGTCGCTGGCGACTTTCCTGGGCGGTGAACGCACCAGCGTGCCGGTGGGCGTCAGTGTGGGCATTCAGGCCACACCTGAAGCCCTGGTGGATACCGTCGCTGGCTACCTGGCGCAGGGCTATGGCCGCATCAAGCTCAAGATCAAGCCCGGCAAGGACATTGCCTTTGTCGAAGCAGTGCGCCGCGCCTACCCCGCTGTGCTGCTGCAGGTTGATGCCAACTCGGCCTACACCCTGGCCGATAGCGAGCGCCTGCGCCAGCTTGACGATTTCAACCTGCTGTTGATCGAACAACCGCTCGATCATGACGACATCTACGAGCACAGTCTGTTGCAGCGCCAGTTGCGGACACCCATCTGCCTGGACGAGAGCATCCACACCCTGCTCCATGCGCGTGCGGCGCTGGCGTTGAGCGCCTGCCGCATCATCAATATCAAAGTCGGTCGCGTCGGCGGCCTGATACCTGCACGCCAGATTCATGACCTGTGCCAGGCGCACGGCGTGCCGGTCTGGTGCGGCGGCATGTTGGAAACAGGGGTCGGGCGCGCGGCCAACCTGGCGCTGGCCTCCCTGCCCAACTTCCGTCTACCCGGCGACATCTCGGCCAGCAGCCGTTATTACACGGCTGACATTGCCGAGCCGACCTTCAGCCTGAACCCGGACAGCACGATCAGCGTCCCCACAGCGCCGGGTCTGGGGGTGATTGTCAACCGCGAGGCGCTGCTGCGCGTCACCCTGCACAGCGCCACATTCAGCGCAGCGTAAATCAGCGCAGGCCAATGTGACCGGATCAGGCTTTCCGTTCATGCTGGCTAAGAAACCGGCTGGAACCTCCAATCGGTCAAATCAAGACCTACTTCGTAATTCCGGGCGCGGCTCTTTGACACCCCCCCCCCAGCACACCGCCACCGGGCGATTCGCGATCTCCTGGCCTGGTGCGCGCTGGAGTCCCCTTCCAACGATCCGGCGGCCACTACGCGCATGGCGCAGATGGCGGCCGGTCACCTGGCCGCGGCCGGCGCGGCCGTGGAGATCATCCCTGGCCAGGTAAACGGCAGCATGGTGCAGGCCACCTGGGCCGGCGGCGACGGCAAGCCGCTCTTGCTCCTGGCCCATCATGACACGGTACACCCCATCGGCAGCCTGGCGCGCAATCCGCCGCGCGTCGAAGATGGTCGCGTCTATGGCCCTGGCTCCTACGACATGAAGGGCGGCGCCCTGCTGGCGGCCGCGGCCCTGGCGGCTATCCGCAGCCTGGGGCGACCCTTGCCGCGGCCGGTCATCCTGCTGAGCACGGCCGATGAAGAGCTATCGAGCACCGACTCGCGCCCCCTGATCGAGGCGCTGGCGCGCCAGGCCGAGGCGGTGCTGGTGCTGGAACCGGCCTTCTACGGCGGTGAGTTGAAGACGGCGCGCAAGGGCGTGGGCACCTTCACGATCAGGGCGTTGGGCCGTGCCTCGCACGCGGGCGGCGCGCACGAGTTGGGCATCAACGCCATTGTGGAGCTGGCGCACCAGGTTCGGGCGCTGACCGACCTGACCGATTACGAACGCGGCATCACCATCAGCGTGGGGCTGATTCAGGGCGGCAGCGCGGTCAACACCGTGCCCGCGGCGGCTGAAATGCAGGTGGATGCGCGCGTGTGGCGACTGGAAGATGCAGCCTGGGTCAATCAACAGGTCTATGCGCTGCGCCCACACCTGCCGGGCGCCAGCCTGCAGATCAGTGGCGGCGTGGAACGGCCGCCGATGGAACGCCTGCCAGGCACCGTGCGTCTGTTCGAGCTGGCGCGGCGCCTGGGTCAGGAGATCGGCCTGGACCTGGTCGAGCGTGCAGTGGGCGGCGCCAGCGATGGCAATTTCACCGCGGCGTTGGGCATTCCCACCCTGGATGGCCTGGGCGTGTGCGGCGACGGCGCGCATACCGATGAGGAATATGTCTTGATCGGGCAACTGGCGCCGCGCGCGGCCGTTCTGGCGGGACTGCTGTTGAATGTGTAGAACGGTAGTTCTCGACGGGCGTGAACGCGGCCGTTCACGGCGTCCATTGGGCGGCGGCGGCCTGCACGTCTACCACGGTCAGCGCGCCATCGGCGTCATGATCGAAGCGCGCGTTCCAGCCAATGTCACCCTCATGGCTGCCCCAGCGCCCGGCCAGGGCGGTGATGTCGTCCAACTGCGTGGCGCCGTCACAGTCTACGTCGGACCAGGCGCAGGTGGGCGCGCCGGCCAGGCGCAGGGTGGTGACGCTGAAGGGCGCAAAGCTGTAGGTGAAGGTGGAGGCGACGCCGCTGACCGGCAGGGGCGGTACGCTGCCCAGGTTGACGGGCGGGCTGGCGTTGCCGTTGTAGCTGACGCTGGTCGCGCTGAGGCTGGCGCCGGCCGCGACGTAGGCCACGCCAGAGCCGCTGGGCGCAAAGTCCTGCAGGTTTAGTGTAGCTGCCAGAGCCTGATCCGTCTTGTTGATGGCGAGAATAGTGAGGCCGTCGTTGGCCAGGGCCGCGTAGGCGCTGAAGGTGGTGGCTGCGTTGGCGGAGTTGTCCAGCGCGAGGAGCATGTCGCCCATCTGGCGCCACAGGGGAAAGCTGAAATAGCCGGGCGTGCGGCGGTAGCTGTCCCAGTTGAGCAGCAGGCCGTAGTCGCCGCCGTTGCTGGAAAGCCCGTTGACGATGTCCCACTGATTGGCCGCGGCGACGCCGCCCTGGATCAATTGGCCCAGGGTGTCGGCCAGGAAGAGCAGGTTGACGGTCTGCAGTTGCAGTTCCTCCGGCTCGGTGTAGTAGGCGTTGTACTCGTCGGCCACGATCTCGAGATGGCGCGAGGGCGCGTAGGTTGCCAGCATGGTGCGCACTTCGGCCAGGATGGCGGGCCAGTGGCTCGGCGGGTCTTGCAGCAGTTGTTGATAGCTGGTGTTGCCCGGCGGCAGGGCGTAGTAATGAATGACGTAGAAGTCAATGCAGTCGCTGGCGTTGCTGAGCACGGCCAGGCCCCAACCGTTGTATTCGGTGGCGTTGAGCGCGCCGACGATGCCCACCTCGATCGTCGGATCAACCGCTTTCATGGCTGCGCAAAAGGCGTTGGCGCCGTCATGGGTGGCGTCGCCCTGCATGTATGCCGTCCCATCGTGTGTCCAACTCGTTTCCCACGATCCGTAGATTTCGTTGCCGATTTCCCAGCGGCGAATGTTCCAGTTGTGAGTGACGTTGGTGAACTGCACCCAGGCGGCCGCTTCGGCCGCGCTGCCGCTGCCGAAGTTGGCGGTGAACAGGCCCTGCGTGTTGGTGGCCTGCAGCAGGCTGACGAATTCGGTGGTGTTCATGGCCCAGGCGTTGTTGGCCGCGCCCGGATCCCACTGCGCCCAGTGGTACTCGTCGGAGCTGCTGCCGCCGGGGTAGCGCAGCACGGTGATGCCGCTGGCCGCCACTTTGGCGACGAGATCGGGGTCGGCGTGGATGTTGCCATTCCAGTACGCGGCGTTGCTGCCGTAGAGGGCGGTCGGCAGACGGCGGATGCCTTGCGCGCTGTGAATGGTTAGTTGCGGCGGCGCCGGGTCGGGCGCGGTCAGGCGGATGTCGTCCAGGTAGAAGGCGGCATTGGCGCCGCCGCTGTCATTATGCCAGGTGATGCGCGCAAAGCTGGGCGCGGGATCGGCCAGGAGATCGGCCAGGGGGATGGCGACTTCGGCCCAGGCGCTGGCCGGCACGCCGCCGGGCGGCAGATACTGATTGAGCGCCACGGGCGGCTGTTCACCGCCCCCGTCGCTGGTCTGCAACAGCACCTGGATGATCTGGCCGCCCACGCCGCCACCGTGAATGGCAAAGCGCAGGGTGTCATAGGCAGTGACGGGAATGGCTTCATGACGCAGGCTGAGGCCGCCCCAGTTGTTGGTGTACTGCACGGAGATGGCCCGATCGGGCAGGCCGCTGACCGGATCGGCCGCGTTGAAGTTGAGGGTTGTGCCCCAACTCCAGTTCTGCCAGTCGCTGGCGAGCGAGTCGGTGTAGATGGGGAGGGTCAGCAGCAGCGGCGCGTTGGCCGCGGCGCCAGGTGCGAACGCCCCGAGGAAAATCAACGTGAGTAACAATCGGCATAACATGGCGTACCTCCTGCTAAGTTGAAATCACTCCCGCCTTGTGTAATCATGAGACATTGCCAGCGCCTGGCAACGCGCCGCAGGCTAGACACCCGCGCTCGCGCCGTGTGATGCCTCGTCCTGTCGAGATGGCTGCCTGAACTGAGTGTGGTATAATACCTGTACAAAGTCCGCATTGACGTGAATGCCTGGCATGGGAGAATGGTAAATGTTTCATCAAACAATGACAAATGTGCCTGGTCGGGCCAGGGCAATCGTATTCTTGCCGAAAGAACTTCTGCGTGCCGTTGATCGCTTGCGTCCGCACAATACCAGTCGTTCTGACTTCATCGAACAGGCGGTGCGTAGTTTCCTGGTACAACGCAGACGCGAAGAGCAAAATGCCCGTGATCTCGAGATCATCAATCAGCGCGCTGAAAACCTCAATCGAGAAGCCGAAGACGTGTTGACTTACCAGGTTGCTCTATGAAACGCGGTGACCTGTATCGAGTGACAAATCCCTCGGCGCGCGACCCCAAGAAGTCGCGCGTGTTCGTAGTCGTGAGCAGACAGGTCTTGATTGACTCCCGTTTCTCCACAGTCATTTGCGCGCCTGTTTATTCGAATCACGACGGCTTGTCAACACAGGTGCCGATTGGGATTGCTGAAGGTTTGAAGCACGACAGCAGCATTCACTGTGATGAATTGGTGAGCCTGCCCAAATCACTGCTGACTGACTACATTGGTGCGTTGACCCCCAGACTGATGGGTATGCTGAGCCAGGCGTTGCGAGCTGCCCTTGACTTGCCAGACTAACCAGAACTGCCGCCAGGCAGTGCTCTACTACTTCCTCCTAGCTTTGATCCCATAAGATCCATACGAAACCCTGGTTGTTGCCCAGGGAGAAGGTAAAGTCGCGGCTGTCGCGCTCGCGGTTGCCGTCCAGGACGTGCATGCTGTAGCTGCCGCCGACGTTGCCGCCGGGTAGTTGGCCGGCCGGGATGGCAAATTCCCAGTTGTACTTGCCGAGCGGCCCCTGGTTGGCGGTCAAGGCGGTGCTGAGCACGTTCTCCGGACCGGGCACCGGCTGTCCGTCTTTGAACAGGCGGATGCGATAGTCGCCCTGCGGCTGACCGCCATCCACGCCGCTGTGAACGAAGGCGAGCTGCATCTTCAGCTCACCGCCGCCGTTGTCCTGGAAGCCGGGGCCGCCGCGCACTTTGAACTTGCAGCCGTCGCCGCCAATGCCCGCGCAGGGGTCTGCAACTGGCGGCGGGGCCGGGGTGTTGGTGGGCGGAACGACGCGCGGCCGCGGGGTGTTGGTGGGTCGCACCGGGGTGTTGGTGGGTGGCACGGAGGTGTCGGTGGGCGCGGGCGTGGCCGTGGGCAGCGGGGTGTCGGTGGACACGGGGGTGGCCGTGGCAACCGGCGTATCGGTCGGCAGCGGCAGCGGGGTGGCTGTCGCCGGCGCCGCGGTGGCGGTGGCCGGCGGTTTTGGGGTTTTGGTCGGCGTGGGGGTGGCGGCCGGGCCGGGAGCGCCGCAGCCTGTCAGCAGGAACAGGGCCAGGGCCGCGCTCAGGAGTGGCAGCAGTCGCCACACAGGCTGTGCCGCGTGGGGATGCAGGCGTGCGCAGGCTGCAGGTTGGTTGGTACGGTAGCGAACGGGATAGGGACGGAAAAAGCGTGGCATCGGACGTCCTTTGTTTTCAGGTTGGACTCGGTTCGCCGCTGGGCGACCGGTCGCCGGCCGTGCGGGGGGCGCCAGGCGAGGCTGATTCTACCACGAGGGCGAAAAATCAAGAAGCGGTGATGCCGCGCCGCAATTTCAACGGGCCGCACGTGCGCGTGTCCTCTCAACCGGTCATTTCAATCGGGCTATTTTGCCGGCTATTTTGCCGGCTATTTCGAGATGAAAGGCATGATCTGTTTGCCACCCAGGTTGACATCGCCGCGGGTGTAGGGGCCAACCTGGTTGTCAAAATCGAGCAGTTGCACACGCCAGTAGATGTGGCCAGGCACGACCAGGCCGGTCGGTGTCCAGGTTGTGCTGTCGGTGTTGAGAGTGACTGGCGCGGAAAAAGTTTCGCTGCGGTCGTATTGCACACGGTAATAGGCGGCAGGCGCGCTGGGCTGCCAGCGGAAGGTGGGGGTGACGCCGGTCACCGCGCCGGGCAGCGGTGACAGCAGCGGCGGCGCCTGATACTCCTTGTAGAACGACTCACGCGGGCTATACGGGCCTTCGCGGTTGTTGGCATCCAGGAAGGCCACTTTCCAGTACCAGGTGCCATCACGAAACGGCTGGTGCCAGACCGGTGTGAAGGAGCTGGAGGAGGTGTCTACCTGGAGCGGGCTGCCAAAATTGGGGTCATCGTCTATCTTGAGGCGGTAGCGGGGCACCGCGAAACGCGGCTCCAGTGTGGGCGTCAGAATGGGAGCCCATTGCAGGGTGGGCAGATTGGAAATGGCAACGCCGCCGATGGGCGCCAGGGGTTGTGGAAAAGGCGAGGCGCGCGTGAAGCTTTGCGTGGCGCTCCAGCGCCCCTGCACGGAGGCTGAGCGCCGGGTGGCGACACGCCAGAAATAGGTGCCTTCACCTATGGCGCTGAACCCGGTGGTGTCCGTCGGCGTGAAGGAGATCCCGTCCACGGCTTGGTTGACCAGGGGTGAACTGAAATCGTTGTTGTCGTCTACCTGCAAGGTGTAGCCAGAGGCTCCTTCGACGCGCTGCCAGGAGAAAGTGGGGGTGGTAAATGTGGGCGCCGATGTCAGTCCGCCGGTGGGCAGGCTGTCCAGCGTGAAACGGCTTGGCTGTGACCAGGGGCCGTAGTCGAAGAGGGTGCTGGGCGGCGGTAGAATCAGCTCATGGCGCACCCGCACGCGCCAGTAGTAGGACTGGTTGTTGGCATAGACTTGCTTGGTGGTGAAGCTGGTGGCCAGGAACATGTAGAGCGGGCTAGGGGTGAAGTTGCTCTCCCAGGTTTCCCAGGTTTCGACGACATCGGTGAATCCAGGATCACGGGCCACTTCGACCTGGTAGCCATCTACCGAGTCGTAGGCCGGCATCAGCCAGCGCAGGCCGGGCATGGCGACCTGCGCCAGCAGCCCCTCGCCGGGACTATCGAATGGGTAGATGGGGTTCAGTGCGTCACTGGTGAAGGCAAAGCGGGTCAGGGTGTTGCCGGTGGCCGCGGGCAGCGCCTGCCGAATGGCGCTGTCGGCCGCGCTGGTAAACGCGGCCAGGGCCAGGCTGCCGATCCAGTTGGCGTCGCCGGAGCCAAGCGCCACATAGGGCAGGCGAATTTCGATATCTTCGCCAGTATCAGCGACCGCGCCGCCGATACTGGCCAGGCTCTGCGCCGCGCCCCATCCGCTGCCGTTCCAGGTGTAGAGATAGGTCGAATCTGCGTTTGCCAACCCGCCGTTGCGTTGGGCGTAGAGGACGTATTCCGGGCGATAGAGGTCGTCCGTGCTGATGGCTTTGCCGAGCGGGTCACTCGTGGCGCCCGCTCCGCCCCGACACACGGCCGTGTCAGGATCGTTGCAATGATTGGTGTCGAAGTAGATGCCAAATTGCAGGGCGCCATAGGACTGGGTGTCGAGGGCGATGACCCAACTGAGGCGGCTGGCGTCTACGTAACGGTCCTGCGCGACAAACAGACCCTTCAACTCCTGACTGCTGCCGCTGGCAACCTGGTTGAGTTCACTGCCGACCAGCGGCTGCGGCAGCGGGTAGTCGAATCGGTTGCCGGTGAGCAGACGGTGACTGATGTTGAAATGACGCACCTCGCTCCAGTCGCCACCTGGCTCTGGCCGCACACGCCAGAAATAGGCGCCGTTGGGAAGCCGCGCCTGGCGGTCCTGCCAGGGGACGTAGTTGAGGAATTGTGCGCTGGCTTCGTCCACGAGGCGGCTGAAGTCACGGTCTTCGGCAATCTGCACCCGGTAGCTGGTGGCCGCGGGCGCCGGTTGCCAACCCAGGATAGGCGCATCCACGGTGGCTTCGCGGCCATCGTCTGGAAAAAGCAACTGCAGGGGGGCGGCGGCAGGCAGCGTCTGGCGGGCGCTGTCCAGCCGCGCCAGCGAAGTCATGGGAAAGCCGAGGCGCGTCGAACCGACGTAGGCGGTGACGGTCCAACTGTACAAGCGCCCATTGAGTAGACCGGAGAAGGGATTGTTGGTGGTTGGCGCCGCGGCATGACCGGCGGTGGTCAACGAAAAGGCCAGCGTGCCATCGAGAGCGTCGCGCACTTCCAGCATGTAGCGATCGGCCGCCTGGTATGGGCGGGCGCCGCCGGCATCGTGGACCGTGTCCCAGATGAAGAGAGGCGTGGCCTGGGTCGCGTCAGCCGTGACGGCCAGATTGGTGTCAGACTCAGCGTAGTGCGGGGGAAAGATGAGGTTGGGGCCAAAACGGGCGCCGAAATCAAAGCCGCGCACTTCGCTCCAGGGTGATAGGTTGCCGCGCGCATCAATGGCCCGCACGCGCCAGTAGTAGGTGGCATTGAGAATAATTTCGCCCCAGCCCGTGTGCGCGTAGACGGCGCCGTAGATGCGCTCATCGAATTTGATCGGCGCCGCAAAGCCGATGCTCTCATCTACCTGGATTTGATACTTTTCTGCGCCGGCCACCGGCATCCAGCTAAAAACCGGGTGGCCCAGGGCAATCTGGTTGTTGAGCGGTGTCAGCAGGCGGGGGGCCAGGTTCCAGCGCATCTGAAAACGGCGCACCTCACTCCACGGCCCGGTGTTGAACTGGGCATCCACCGCGCGCACGCGCCAGTAGTATTCCTGGTCGTTGGCCAGGTTGCGATCGGGCGTGAAGGCGGCGCTGCGCGTGGTGTAGATTGTGACGGTGGTGAAGTCTGGGCTGGTGCTGACTTCCAGGCGATATTCACGCGCCCCGGCGACGGCCGTCCAGCGAAATTCGGGGGAAAAGGTCAGCGGTGGGTAGGGATTGTCGGCAGGGGCCAGCAGCCTGGGGGTTTCATTCCATTCCAGGCGGAAGGAGACGAGCGGGCTGGGAGCGCCGTAGTGTTCGCGGTTATCAATGGGCGTGACGCGCCAGTAATAGAGGCCGCTGGCCAGGCGAACGGTGGGCGTATGCGCGGCTTTGAGCGTCAGCGCACTGTAGTCAACCGAACCGAAGTTGAGGTCGCCATCAACCTGGAACAGATAGCGCGCCGCGCCGGGCACCTCGCTCCAGGAAAAGACTGGCGCCGAGAAGGCGGCCAGGGTGGCGCCGTCGGCCGGCGCCAGTGGCTGGGCGACCACCACACCGCCAGCGCTCCAGTCTTTGCTGAAAAAGCGCGGGCTGCTGTAGGGTCCCCAGCCGAGGGTGTTGCCGGCCTTGACGCGCCAGTAGATGATGCCGTCGCCCAGGGATTTGGTGGGAGTCCAGGCAGTAGACAGGGTATCGGCCTCTTCCAGAATCACGGCAAAGCCGGAGGAATTGCTCAACTGGACATAATAATGGGTGGCCACGGTCTGGCTGGCCCAACGCAGGGTGGGGCTGCCGGTGGGCGGATCGGTCAGGGCACTGGTAGACTCGCCATCTTCCGGCTCCAGGAGCACCGGTTCCACCAGCGGCACGCGGGTGGCGGTTGAGGTGGGGGTCCGTGTTGGCGTGCGCGTCGGCGTGCGCGTGGGAGTCGGCGTGCGCGTGGGGGTCGGCGTACGCGTGGGAGTCGGCGTACGCGTGGGGGTTGGCGTGCGCGTGGCGGTGGCCGGCGGTGTGGTGGGCGTCGCCAGCGGACCGGATTCTGCCAGCGCGGGGATGCCAGGAAAACTGGCTATTACGGCCAGGGCCAGAATCCAGATCAGGCGATGCCTGTGACGTAAGAAGAAGGTTGACATCATAATCCCCCGTGAAACACCGTGACGTGTCGTGCTTTGGGGTCGTGGCGCCCCGCCGATGTGCGAAACCCGGCGGCGCGGTCAAACGGACTGCAAGCACTGACAAACAGTGTAGCCACTATGCACGGGCGACTGAATAGGATTGTGGTCACGAAGACGGTGAGGCGGGTGGCTGGACGTGCGGCGTGAGGAAAAAAACAGGGGCGCCGCTGTGGGCGCCCCTGTGATGGCTAGGCTTCGAGGGCGTAGACTGTCAGGTGAATCGTCACGTATTCAAAGACACTGCGCGGCTCCCCGGCGCCTTCAGCGTAGGTCACGCTGGTAACTTCGGCTTTTAGGGCCAGCGTTTTGGCTTGGATGGTGAAGATTTGGTTGGGCGCAATGGGCAGAATGTCACCTTTTTCGGCCAGGCGCTCGTGAAGAGCCGGGTTGCCCTGCGCATGGTCGCTGATCAGCACGGTGGTCACCGTGTGAATGTCGCTCTTATCGAAGAGCCATACTTCGAGCGCGGTGGCCTGCGTGGAATCGGAATCGAGGGCGCTGGCGATACCCATGCCACATTCCCCACGATAACCGGCGCCTGCCTCTCCATCTACGACGAAGGCTTCGTCGTAATCAGTATCGCCCTGGTGGTAGACCGCATCGAATTCGGCCAGGCGCTTGCCGGGCACCAGGGTGGTGCTGGCCGGCATTTCATGCGCAAGACTGGCGGGCGCAGCGACAGGTAGCGCAGGCTCCTGCAAGGTTGAAACAGTGTCGGGGATCGGCGGCGGCGGCCGATAACTTGTCGTGGTGGCTGTAAGTCGCGACGGTGGTTCCGCGTCTGCGCTGTAGGCGCCGATTATCTCGCCATCTATGACATTGCCCGTGGGGAGCGGTTCGATCGTTGGCAAAGCCCCTGCGGGTATGGCGGCCGGCTGCTGTAGGCGTGCGACGATCACCCAGGCCAGGAGACCCAGGCCGGCGCCGATGACGAGGACTCCTAACAGCAGGCAGAGCAGGGTGAGCAGGCTGCTGTTGCGTTGAATGATACCTGTGGTGATCGTCGGCGTGGCGGTGGGCGGCGCGGCCGCTGGCGCAGCCTGCACCGCGTCGGCCAGGCTTTGCACATTCTGCGCTTGTTGGATACGGCCTTCGGCGCCGTAGCGCGCGGCCAGCTTGTCCAGCCGGGTGCGGGCTTCGGCCGGCGTCCATTCCTTGAGGCGCTGCTGCGCCAGGTCGAAGTTGCCACCGGCGGCATAAGAATCCGCCACGGCTGCCAGATAGTTATTTTGCGCGCCTTCACGCAGGTCACGCAGGTTGGCGTTCGTCCATTTGACGGGGAATAATCCCCAGCCCAGGACGAACAGGCCGACGAGCATTCCGGCGACAAATACCACGAGAAGTGTACGCCAGTTGTGAGTGGTGGTGAGTCGGTTCATAGGGCGATGTTTCCTCCTGCTCCTTTCTTTGGGCTTCCTTTGGACTTTCTTTGGACTTTCTTTGGACTTTCTTTGGACTTTCTTCGGACCAGATCAGGCAGCCGGCATGGTGGCAATCGCCGGGGTGTCAGGGGTGGGTGGCCCTGCTGATCCCGGCGCCGGCCACAGATCAGGTCAAATCCCGCATCAAGGCATGGTCAGCGCCATGACCGCTTTTTGCACGTGCAGGCGATTTTCGGCTTCGTCGTAGACCACGCTCTGCGGGCCGTCAATGACACTGTCGGTCACTTCGATGTTGCGATCGGCGGGCAGGCAGTGCATGTAGATGGCGTCGTCGTGGGCCAGGGCCATGCGGCGGTCATCGGTGATCCAACTGGTGTATTTTTTGGCAATCTCGGCCGCCTGACCGCCATCCTCGGTGGTCAGCAGGCAGCCCCAGCTCTTGGGGTAGACCACATCGGCGCCGGTAAAGGCTTCGTCCATGTCGTGCGTGACGCTGAAACTGCCGCCGTAGCGTTTGGCATTATCCTGCGCCTCTTGCAGCAGGTGCGGCATCAGCCTGTACTCCGGCGGATGCGCCAGTACCACATCCATGCCGAAGCGGCTCATCTGGATGATGAGAGACTGCGGCACCGAGATGGGCTTGACGTAACTGGCGGCATAGGCCCAGGAGACGGCGATCTTCTTGCGCCGCAGGTCTTTGCCCTTCTTTTCCATGATGGTCATCAGGTCGGCCAGGATTTGGAAGGGATGGTAGACATCGCACTGCATGTTGAGCACCGGGGAGCGGCTGGCTGCGGCCACATCGTTGATGTATTTGTTGCCGTAGTTCCAGTCGCACTGGCGGATGGCGATGCCGTCGTAGTAGCGCCCGTAGATTTCGCCGATCTCTTTGGCGGTGTCGCCGTGGCTGATCTGGGTGGTCTGCGATTCGATGAACGCGGCATGGCCGCCCAACTGCGCCATGCCCGCTTCGAAGGAGCCACGCGTGCGCGTGCTGGTGAAGAAGAAGAGCATCGCCAGCACTTTGTCACGCAGGTAGGCATGGGGAAGGTTCAAGGCGCGCATGCGCTTCAAGTCAAAAGCCACGTCGAGCGCCGTCTCGATCTCTTCACGCGTCCAGTCGGTGTCGCCAATGAAGTCACGTCCGCGTAAGTTGGTTTGCATAGTCTCGGAATCTCCTTATAGCAGCGCGGGCAGTAGGGCGTAGAATTCTGTGGCCTTGACCACGTCATCCAGGCGGTTGCTGTCGTTGACGGTGTGGGCGGTGGTTTCATCTCCGGGGCCGAAGCCGATGCTGGGGATGTTGGCCTTGCCCATCCAGTAGGTGCCGTTGGTGCTGAAGTCCCACTTGCCGGTGGGCGCAGCGGGCAGCCCCAGGGCTGTGCGCGCCGCCTGGCCAGCCTGCACCAGCGCGTGATTTTCGTCCAACGCCCAGGCCGGGTAATACTTGTCCACGGGAAAAACGAAGCCGGTGTAACTTGGGATGTCGTAGAAGAGCATATCCACCTTGATATCACCGGCGGCCTGGTTGGCGGCCGGGATCAAGCGCCGCACCTGCTCGATGGCCTCGTCCCTGGATTCGCCAAAGGTGACGCGGCGATCAATGAAGATCGTCGCTTCGTCGGGGACCGCGTTCAGGCTGGCCGTCTGCGCTCTGATGTCTGAAACGGTGATCTTGCCATGCCCCAGGAAAGGGTCATCGCCCAACTGCGGTTCCATGTCGCGGATGGCCGCAATGACGGGCAGCAGTTTGTAGATGGCGTTGTCGCCCAGGTGATTGGACGCGGCGTGCGCGCTGCGGCCCTTGGCCACCACCTTCATCTCCACGCGGCCTTTGTGTCCGCGATAGACCTTCATCCTGGTTGGTTCGCCGATGACGACAAAATCGGGGCGCACCTGCGGATCAATTTCGACGAAGGTATTGGGGGCAATGCCATCGCAGTCCTCTTCCATGTTGCCGAACACATAGCAGGTAAATCCGTCCAGCAGGCCCAGGTCGCGGGCCAGGGCCAGGCCATAGACCATGCCGGGCGCCGAGCCTTTTTCGTCGCCGGCGCCGCGGGCGAAGAGGACGCCGTCTTCAATCTTGCCCTGGAAGGGATCCCATTTCCAGGCGTCAGGATCGGCAATGCCTACCGTGTCAATGTGGGTGTCATAGACGATGACGCGCGGGCCGCTGCCGATGCGCCCCATGATGTTGCCCATCTTATCGAAGCGTACCTCATCGTACCCCAGGCTCTCCATCTCTTGGGCCATGCGTTTGCCGACTGCCTCGATCTGGCCGGCTATGCTCGGAATGGCGCACAGCTCACGGAAGAAGGTGCTGATCGGTTCCCACTGCGCAGCCACGCGCCGCTGAATCTCCGTCACCGTGGTTTGTGAAGGATCTTTTGACATAATCAATTGACCTCGTTGCTTGTAATCTTGTCAGACATATGCTACATTGTAGCACGAAGCGCGTCACCGGTCAAAGAACATCAAAGAAGGTCAACCATGAGGATGCATCACAGCCCACGCAGGTTGGCTTCGCAATGGTTGCAGCGACTTGCAGTCGCCGGGCCAAAGCAAAAGAGCCAACCTGATCCAGGCTGGCTCTTTCTATGGCGGGGAGGGCGGGATTTGAACCCGCGACACCCTTGCGGGTGTACCCACTTAGCAGGCGGGCGCACTAGACCATGCTATGCGACCTCCCCCGGTTAGTACCTGGCGGAGGGAGAGGGATTCGAACCCCCGGTGACGCAGAGCGCCACAACGGTTTTCAAGACCGCCGCCATCAACCGCTCGGCCATCCCTCCTGACACCTCTTGTCAAGCGCCGCCAGTATACCATCCGCGGGGGTGACTGTCAAAAATTCTGGCCGTTCAGCGGACGCTATGCCTGACGGATCACCTCGGCGCCGCCCATGTACGGGCGCAGAACGTCGGGCACCACCACCGAGCCATCGGCCTGCTGGTAATTTTCGAGCACGGCAATCATCACACGCGGCAACGCCAGGCCCGATCCGTTCAGGGTGAAGACGTGCTGCGGTTTGCTGTTGGCGTCTGGCCGGTAGCGGATGTTGGCCCGCCGTGCCTGAAAGTCGGTGAAGAGCGAGCAGGAGCTGACTTCCAGCCATTCGTTGACGCCGGGCGCCCACAATTCGACATCGTACTTGGCGGCTGCAGAAAATGCCAGGTCGCCGGTACACATTTGGATGATGCGGTGCGGAATCTGCAAGCGGCGCGCGATGTCTTCGGCATTGTCTATCAGCTTTTGTAGCTCGACTTCGCCTTGCGCCGGCTCGACGAACTTGACCATTTCCACCTTGTCGAACTGATGCCCGCGCTTGATGCCGCGCACGTCGCGCCCGGCGCTCATCTTTTCACGCCGAAAACAGGGCGTGTAGGCCACGTGATAGATGGGCAACGCGCCGGGCGGCAAGATCTCGTCGCGATACAGATTCGTCACCGGCACCTCGGCCGTGGGGATCAGCCAGTAGTCTTCTTCCGCGTCATGGTAGAGATTATCAGCAAACTTGGGCAGGTTGCCCGTGCCCACCAGGCACTCAGCCTTGACGATATAGGGCGGATAGATTTCGGTGTAGCCATGATCCATGATGTGAACATCGAGCATCCAGCTAATCAACGCGCGCTGCAGGCGGGCGCCCAGGCCCTTCAGCACGTAGAAGCGCGAGCCGGAGAGCTTGACGCCGCGCTCGAAGTCCAGGATGCCCAGCGCCTCGCCGATTTCCCAGTGCGGCCGCGGGCTGAAATCGAACGCGCGCGGCTGGCCTTCGACGCGCGTGACGATGTTCTCGCTCTCATCCTTGCCCACCGGCACCTGTGGCAGCGGCAGGTTGGGGATGCGCAGCCACGCGTCGCGCAGGGCCGGGTCAATTTGCGCCAGGCGCTCCTCCAGGGCTGCGATACCATTGGGCAGTGCGGCCAGCTCGGCTTTGAGAGTCGCAGCCGCCTCGTGCTGCCCCTCGCGCAGCAGTTGGCCGATGCGCCGGCTGTCGGTGTTGCGGCGGGCGCGCAGGGTCTCCAGTTCCGTCAGAACCTTGCGCCGCTCGTCGTCCAGCGCCAGGGCCGCGTCGAGCGGCACGTCGAGCGCCTGTAAATCCTGCATGGCCTGCTTGACCATCTCCAGGTTGTCACGCACAAATCTGATGTCTAACATAGTTGGCCCAATTCTAGCAAGAGTTGGCCGCTCCGTCAAGGCAAGGCCCAGCCGAAGCAGGCGCTGACGAGCTGCACGTCATCAATGTCCACCGCGCCATCTTGATTGGTATCGGCCGCGGGCAGGTAGCAGGCGTCGCCGCTCTGGCATGACCAAGCCGCCGCGGCCGGCCCGATGTCGCCGATCACGTCCACCACGTGGTTGCCGTCGAGGTCCGCCACGCTGCACAGATACTGCGCGCTGGCGGTCTCTTGCAGCGGATTGTCCAGGTTGCTGCGAATCGGCGCGCCGATGGGGCCGGCGGCCGGCGGTTGGATCACCCCGGAGAAGACGATGCTGAGCAGGCCGGTGGGGTTAGTGATTTCCGTGCCTGATTCGCCGTAGGAGCCGCTCGAACCAGGATCGGCGCCCTCCGTGCAGCTGCCGGCGCTGCTGTTGTCCCGATAGTAGTGCGCCGCGGCGCCGCCGGCCGCGGTCAGGCTGTCCAGCACCACGATGCTGCCCTGGCTGCCGCTGTATTGCACCCAACTGCGCGGCGCACCGCCGATGGCCGTGCCCGGCGCGACGCCGTTGACCGGATCGGTGCTGCCGGTCGCGTCGTAGTAGGTGGCGGGCGCGAAGGCGCTCAGGTTGGGGTCGCGCAGGTCGAACGTCACCCGCATATAGGCGATGCTGCACACGTTGGGATCACCGGCCAGCGTAGCCAGATCCAAGCTGGACGAGACATACAGACTATCGCGGTAGATCAGGGTAGGGGTCAATGGCCCACCGCCCACGACGCGCACCGCGCCATCCTTCGTCGGCGTCAGGTCGAAGTCGGGCGGCAGGTACTGCGCCAGATCTTCTTCGCACAGATATTGCGTGGGCAGGCAGAAGCCCAGAAAGCGCGGCTTGATGCCGATGCGCAGGTGTGTGCGGTCCAGAATGTCCTGCGGGGAAGGGGTGTAATTCTTGATGCGCAGTTTTTCCAGCCCCGGATGCCAGCCACTGCTGCCGGACGCCAACGGCGATAGGCCGGCCAGGTAGGCGGGTGTATCGAAGGTCTTGTCCGCCGTCACATAGGCGACATAATCAGCGGGCGCCAGCGCCAGCGCGTCCTGGCTGCGCACGATGTAGGCATACGCCGCGTTGGCCGGATTGGCCGGGTCGGCCACCTTGACCTCCACCCGCGGCAGGGTCAGGCGGTCGCTGGTGAGCAGCCACGTCCAGGCCGGCGCCTGATCGCCCAGGTCGCCGACCATGAAGGCGATCTCGTCGTTGGCGTCGAAGGTGGGGATTTCATCGGTGGTGGTGTAATAGCCTGTCGCATCCACCTCATCCACCTGGAACGGAATAATGGCCCAGGTGGTGGTGGCGGCATGGTAGACAAAGACGAAGAGATCGTTGACGTCGGCGCCGATGAGCGCGCTCGCCTGGCTGCCATTGATGGCGATCCCTTCGTACGAATCGGGCGCGACGCGCACGCTGGGCGAACTGGCCAGCGCGCCGCCGAACGCCAGCAGCAGCAGCATTAGGGTTGCGGCCATCAAGAGCAAGGGCGAGATCCTGAGATTGCGCATGAGTCGAATGGTCATGGCAGGTTCCTTCCTGTGAGTTAGCGGGCAGCCTGCATCTGTTGATTGAGGCTGGCCCAGGCGGCTGAAAACGATTGATTGGTCAGTTTATCCAGATCGAAGCGCTGGCGTTCGCGGCGGACCGCGGCGGCCAGCGGGCTGGCGGGATCGGCCTGCTCGAAACCGGTGAGGACGGCCTGCAGATGGCCCATGGCGGCAGGCGAAATCGTCAGGCGGGCGGCGCGATCCTGGTGACCGGCCAGCGCGTCCAAGCCAGGCGCCACCGCGGCCAGGAACGCGGCCATGTGATGTCGCAGGGCGGAGTCTTGCGCCAGGATGCGGGCCATGGCCCCCGAATGCTCGTAGTACAGGTCAATCAGGTGCTCGCCGGCCGGCGCGCCACGCATCACCTGTTCGCGCGTGCGGTACATGATGAGCGCGGTGTGGATGGCCTCGCCCGGCGATTTGAACGCGGCCTGGTCCGCCACCGTCGTCTGCACCGCGCAGCCGCCGCTGCTGCAAGGCGCCGCGGTGTTCATCTCCACCGCCAACAGCGCCTCGCTGACCTGCGTGCAGTCCGCGCTCGTAATGCCGTAGCTGCCGATCAGGTCCTGGCACGATTGGTTCAGCGCATTGAGATCATCCACGAAGGTGGACGCCTGGGTCAGGTATTGGCTGAGCGCCCGGTACTGCACGCGGCCCATCTTGTCCAGGCCGATGCCGGTGATGGTGTGGCCGTTGAAGCTGCCGCCGGCGGCCATCAGGTAGGCGGCCTTGTTGGGGATGCCGCTGTTGGTATGGACGCCGCCGTTGTCCGCGGTGGTGCAGTCATAGCTGGAGACCTTATCCGGGTCGCCGTAAATTGTGGGGTCGGCCATGCTGCGGATGGCGCCGATGCCCGGCAAATCCTCGCCCATCAGCCAGGCCACCGGCGGTGTGTCATTGCCGGCGCCGTTGGTCATGTCAATGATCTCGCCGAAGATGTCGGAGAACGACTCGTTGAGTGCGCCCGACTGGTTCTGGTAGATCAGGTTGGCTTCGTTTTCGGTCACGGCGTGCGTCATCTCATGCGCGGTGACGTCGTCAATCGGGAAGCCGTCGCCGAAGACCATCTGCGTGCCGTTCCAAAAGGCGTTCTGGTAGTTGGAGCCATAATGCACGGTGGCTTTCATCGCGGCGCCGGCGCCATTGTAGCTGTCACGACCAAAGGAGGCGAAGAAGTAGTTGTAGGTATCGCCCAGGTACTGGTAGGCATGATCGGCATCGTCATCACCGGTGGCCGGCCCGCCTTCGCTGCGCACCAGGGTGCCCGGCAGCGACTGGGAGTGGTTGGCGGTGTAAATCTGGCGATTGCGCGCCGTGTCCAGTTCGTTGTACGAGGTGAGCACCGCGCCGCTGTGCGCATCCAGCACGTACAAGAAGCGCGCTGGAATCTTCTCGTTGTCAAGGCGAATCAACCACGCCAGGTGATTGCCGCTGACGGCGGGGTCAATCACCGAGGTGTAGATGCGCAGTTCCGGCTTGGCCCAAACCACGGCCTGTGGATCAATCGAGCGTGCGACGGCCAACGCCGCGTCCGCGCTTTGGCTTGGGCTGGTGTTGACCGCCAGACCAGGCACAAAATGCCCATTGATGGTGTTGACCGTCTGCATATCGGCCGCATAGTGTACCAACACCTCAGCGCCAAATACCGGCACGCCCTGGAAAACCTGCTGCAAACGCACGTGGGTCATGCCCAGCGCGTCGCGCTCGACCGCGCTGAGCGCCAACTGCTGCGCGGCGCCGGGCATGGCCAGGGCCGCCTCATGCTGCGCCACAAAACGGCGGGCCGCGCCGGCCGGGTCCTTCGCCAGCGCGTCGGCCTCCATGCCGCTGACGATGCCGCCTTCACTGCGGACGAAGGTGGCCGCACCGGTTGCCAGGTCGCGCGTGATGGTCAACGCGCCGCGGGCCGCCTGGCTCAGGCTGTCGGGCGCGGGCGGTGCGCCGCTGGCGGGCAGAACGCCGACCAGCAACGTGCCCAGGATCACAAGAACGATGAGCGAACGAAACATCTTGGACATACAACACTCCTTTGCTTTTTCAGTCACATGAGTATGGTCAGGACGATTCCTGGCCCACGTAGAGCGGTCCGCGTGTGGCGATCAGATCGCCCGTCCAGGCGACGTGACGACTCTGCGCCTGGCGCGCGGCCCGCGTGGTCTCGTTTAGTTCAGTGCTCAGGGTATTCAGGCGGGCCAACGCCAGCGCCTCCAGGGTGGCCGGGCCGGACGCTCCGGTGTAACCGTGGTGACTCAGCACGCTGTGGCGCAGGCGCAGCGCCAGGTCGGGCGCAAAGTCGGGAATTTGCGCCAGGCGCTCGACCAGCCAGGCGTCGCCAAGCGCCTGATGGCCGACCAGGCGCGCAGCCGGCAGGCGGCTCATGCTCTCGTTGGCGCCAGCCTCGATCACCCGGCCCACGTCATGCAGCAGGATGGCCGTCGTCAGCAGGTCGCCGTCCACGGCCGGGAAGAGCGCCAGCAGAGGGCGTGAGAGTACCAGCATCTCCACTGTGTGTTCCAGCAGGCCGCCGTGGTAGGCATGGTGCAGCGGGCTGGCGCGCACCTGGCAAAAATCGGCCAGGAAATCGGCATCGCCGAAGATGCTGTCGAGCAGGCGGAGCAGATCGAGATGCCCAACCGTGCGGATGGCATCGCGTAAGACGCCCAGCATCGCTTCCACGTTACGCTCGCCGGCCGGGGTCGCGCCGGACAGATCGTAGTCGGTCGGGACGATTTCGTGCGGCCGCGCCGGGCGAATCTGCCGAATGGCCAGATAGATCCGTTCCTGATACTGACGGACCCGGCCTTGCACCTTGACCACGGCGCCAGGGCTGATGAGGTCCGCCATTTCTTCGGCCTTGTCCCACACCTGCGCTCCGATCTCGCCGGACCGATCGCTCAGGAGCAAGGACAGAAACGAACCCGCGGTCGGGTCCTTGAACGGGCGCAGCCGGCTGCGTTTGACCAGGAAAAAGTCAAGCACGGCATCGCCTGGCTGCAGGCTGCTGATGAATTGGGTCTTGGCCGGCATGATGGTCCTCTTCTGTGACAGGCCCCAACCTGACAGGTCAGGATTTGGGTTTTAGCGTTTTCGTTTTATAATGACGGCATGGCGCCAGGTCGCAAGCTCTGCCAATCAATCTATCAGGTTCGATGTCCGCTCCACCAATGGAATTTCCACAGCCTGGGGGCCGTGGTGATTGGTCTGTTGGTGGGTTTGAGCGCCTGCGGTCAGGTGATCACCCGGCCCACGGCCACCCCGCTGCCCGCAACGCCCACTGCGGTCGTTACCGCAGCGGCCACGGTACGACCGACCTCCACCCCTGCGCCCTACACACCTGAGCCAACCGCGACGCCCACGGTGACGCCGACGCCGGTGATCTATACGATTCGCAGTGGCGATACCCTGCTCGCCATCGCGAACCGCTTCGGCGTCAGCGTGGCGGCCCTGCAGGAGAGCAACGGCATTTTGGACCCGCGCAGCCTGCGTGTCGGCCAGGAGTTGATTATCCCGACCTCGGCCGATACCGTCGTGGCTGGCGTGGAACCAACGGCCACGGCCACACCGCTGCCCTTTACGATTGAGAATCTATTTTTTGCCGAAACGCCGTTGGGCGGCCTGTGGTGCTTCGGCAATGTCGTCAACGGCGCTGGCGTACCCCTGGAAGGCGTGCAGTTGGCCATTAGCCTGCTTGCCGCTGATAACCAGGTTTTGAGCCGGGTGCAGGGCGCACCGGTGGCGGACCTGGTTGAAGTCAACGGTCGTGCGCCGTTTGCCCTGCTGTTCCCCTCGGCGCCGGCCACATTTGCCGGTTACCAGGCCGAAGCGCTGACCGCCATGCCGGCCTATCTCGGCGGCTATTACCGCGACCTGGACGTGCGCACCGCGGCCGGCGGCGGCGCTAACTTTGGGACCTACCAGGTCAGCGGCCAGGTGTTCAATGTCGGTCCCGAAGACGCCGTGCAGGTGTCCCTGGTGATCACGCTCTACGACGCCGCGGGACGGGTAGTGGGCGTGCGCCGCGCCGAGCCGGAGCACAACGTTATTCCCCCTGGCGGTCATACTGAATTCGAGATTGACCTGGTGCCGGCGACCGGCCCCGTGGTGACAATTGAGATTATACCACAGGCGCGGCGGAATAGCCCATGAGGCTGTTCTGATACTCCCATGACACAGAAGAGAGCTATGAACGATCACGCACTTTCACCCTTACCCACCATGTCCATCGGATATCGGCTCATGCGGGCACTGATGCGCCTCCTGCTGTGGTTGCTGACCGACTTCAAGGCCGAGGGCATGGAGAACATTCCGCTGAACGGACCGGCGGTACTGGTGTCCAATCATCTCGATACCATGGATGGGCCGGCGATTTTCATCATCCTGCCGCGCCAGGTCACGGTGTTTGCCGCAGACAAGCATAATCGCCCATTCTCCTTCTTTGGCTGGCTGCTGCGCACCTTTGCCAACGCCATTTGGGTGGCGCGCGGTGAAGTTGACCGCAAGGCCCTGCGCGCCGCCCTGGACGCCGTGGCCCGCGGTGAGATGTTGGCGATTGCGCCGGAAGGGACGCGCAGCAGAACCGGCGCCCTGCAAAAGGGGCACGATGGCACCGCGTACCTGGTTGCGCGCAGCGGCGCGCCGATGGTGCCGGTGGTCGCGTGGGGGCAGGAGAAGACTTGGTCAGAGCTGGCGCATCTGCGTCGCGCCCGCGTGCGTGTGGTGGTGGGCGAGCCATTTAGGCTGCCGCCGGAGGCCGCTCACGCCCGCAGCGCCGAGTTGGTCGTCTACACCGATCAGATCATGCGCCGCCTGGCCAGCCTGCTGCCGCCATCCTACCGCGGCGTTTACGCCGACCGGCTCCCCCCAGGAGACACCGCATGATGATGAAGACACCCGCTCTACGCTTGACCGGTGGCCTGCTGATGCTGGTCGGTGCGCTACTTCTGGGCCTGGCCGGCTGGACCTATGTGCAAGGCAGCCTGCTACCGCCGCCCTTGCCCGCCGGTCCCCGCGACCCATCACTGGCAGCGGCCGCTTTGGTAGCGCCCGCATTGGAAGCGCCCGCTCTGTTGCTGCCGGATAACCGCGGGCCAGTCAGTGACGCGGCGCTGCCTCCTGTTGCTCTCACAGCCGTGCCAACGCCAACGACCCTGGCCGCTCCGCGCGCGACGCCTACCGCCACCGGCGATGACATGCTGCGCGGCGCCCTGATAACGCCCATCGCAACCCCCACCCAAACGCCTCGGCCCACCGCAACCCCCACCCAAACGCCTCGGCCCACCGCAACCGCCAGCAGTCCAGGCATACCCACGCGCCTGCGCATTCCCAGCATTGGCGTGAACGCCGCGGTCGTTCCCGTCGGCTGGAACTCGGTCACCCGCAATGGTCAGACCACGCTCGAATGGGAAGTGGCTGATTTCGCAGCCGGCTGGCATGAAAATTCTGCGCAACCGGGCGATGTGGGCAATGTGGTGCTGTCCGGGCACAACAACATCAGGGGCATGGTCTTCCGCCGCCTCTCCGAGATCAACGTGGGCGACGAAATCACACTCAGCGTGGGCGACCAGGATTTCACCTACACCGTGCTGGATCGCTTCATCGTCAGGGAGAAGGGGGAGCCGCTGGCGGTGCGTCAGGCCAATGCGCGTTGGATCGGCCCCTTTGCCGACACCCGCCTGACCCTGGTGAGCTGCTGGCCCTTCACCAACAACACCCATCGCGTCATTGTCATCGCCACGAAGTATTGAGCTGACCCAAAAAGCAGGATCGTAACCACGTAGGGCGCGACCACCTGCCAGGGTGGATCGGCATGGGTGGTCGTCAGCGGCGCGGGCTGCTGCGAGGTTGGCTGTGTCATGGGTTCATTGCTGACAGCGCTACTCTGGATAGGCGCCGGAGCTGCCGCGTTGCTGCGGCCTATTCTACCTGGAAGTGCGGCGACAGAACGGCCAGCGCGGCGGCGCGGCAGGTCTGCGCCACGTGCAGCGGATCCAACTGCCAATACTCCGGGCGGAACAGCTCGATCGAGCAGGTGTCGTTGTAGCCGATGCGGCTCAGGCGGGCGCACAGTTCGTCCAGCGGGATGACGCCCAAACCGGGATAGACGCGGGTGTTGTCGGTGATGGCCTCTTTGCAGGTATCTTCCACATCATCCAGGTGAAAGGCGAAGACCCTGGCCGGATCCAGCGCGTCAATCTCGGCGAGCAGGCCGCCGCCGGCAAAGAGGTGCGCACAGTCCACCGTCATGCCGACGTTGGCGCGATCCACCTGTTTGACGATCTCCCAGGCGCCGCGCGGGGTGCGCACGGTACACCAGCCAAAGCCCAGGAACTCGAACGAGAGCCGGGTGCCGAAGGGCGCCGCGATGTCCGACAGATCGCGCAGCACGCTGACGTACTCGGCCACCACGTCGGCCCAGGGGAGCTGCCAACGGGCTTCGGTCGGGCTGGGCACCACCACGATCAGCGGGCAGTGGATCGCCGCGGCAATCTCGCACATCTCCTGGCAGCGCTTCTGAATCTTCGGATAGTCGTCGCCGCGAAAGCCGACAAACTCCAGGGCGTTGAAGCTCAGCGGGGCCACCCCGTTTTCCTCGAACAGCGCTTTCAGTTCGGCCAGGGAATGGCTTTTCAGATAGATGTCAACCTTGGCTGACCACAGTTCCAGCCCGCGATAGCCGGCCTGGCGTGAAACCGCGACATCGGTCTGCAGGTCGCTCGTCATCGTGGTCGCGCCATGAAATCCCAGTAACATGATCCCTCCTCTACCCCTCTCAGTGCGGCTGCCAGCTCCCGAATGACCATTCGTTGAACTTACAGACCGATGCTGCGGATATACTCGCGATTGCGGCGGGCGCTCTCTTTCGGGCTGCCCATGCCCGGCAGCACATCCTGCTCGACGACGATCCAACCGCTGTAGTCCATCGCCCGGAGCTGGGCCAGGATCGCCGGAAAGTCAATATCGCCTTTGCCCAATTCGCAGAAGAGGCCGTGTCCAACCGCCTGCACGCCGCCCCAGCCCTCCTGGCGCGCGCGTGCGGCCACCGCCGGCTCGTGATCCTTGAAGTGGACATGCCAGATGCGGTCGGCGTGGCGCTTCAGCCCGGTCAACGGGTCGCCGCCGCCGAAGCGGTAATGGCCCGTGTCGAAGCAGAGTCCCAACACGTCAGGGTCGGTCATGCTCAGCAGCCGCGCCGTCTCTGCCGGCGTTTCGACCCAGGTGCCGATGTGGTGATGGAAGACGGTGCGCAGCCCGGTCTCGCGCTTCACCGTCCGCGCCACCCGATTGGCGCCTGCGGCAAAAACTTGCCATTGCGCTTCGCTCATGCCCTGGTCAGGCCGGATGCGCCCCGCGTTGAAGGTGCGCATGGGATCCATGTAGGGATCATTGCCCAACACGATCAGGCAGTCCGGCCCGCCGACGGTCGCCAATTGACGTGCGGTACGTACTGCGTCGGCCTCGCTGGCGGCATGACAGTCAGCATCGTGCAGCTTGACGCTGACCCATGAGGACAGCAGCTTGAGATTGCGCGCCGCCAGCTCTCCGGCCAACACGACCGGGTCGGTCGGCATGAAGCCCCAGTCGCCCAGTTCGGTGCCGAGATAGCCGGTCTCCTGCATCTCGTCGAGCACCTGGGCGTAACCGCCGCGGCTGCCCTCGACGTTTTCGATCACGCCCCACGAACAGGGCGCATTGCCGATAGAGATTTTTCGAGTCATTGTGTTACCTTTCGGTCTCCGATCTCCTCCGTCACCCGATCTCGCTCAACTTCACCGGCCGGCCTTCGCGGTGCGATTTGCCTGCGGCCAGGCCCATCACGACCGGCACGCGGCCATCGTGGCCCGTCACTGGCGTTGGCTGATCCTGCTGCACCGCTTCGACGAACGCGGCGATTTCCGACGCGAAACTCTCGGTGTAGCGATCCATGAAGAAGTTCAGCGGCAGATCGCGCCGCACGCTGGCGCCGTCGCTCAGGGTTGCGGCGTTCGGGTAGTTGTTCGCGCTGCTGATGGCGCCCTTGCTGCCCAACACCTCGACCCGCTGATCATAGCCGTAGGTTGCGCGCCGGCAGTTGTCAATCGTGCCGATGACGCCATTGCTGAATTTTAGCATCATCACCGCCGTATCCACATCGCCGGCTTCACCGATGGCGGGATCTACCGTAATGCCAGCCAGGGTGTAGATCTCATCCACCTCCGCGCCGATCAGGAAGCGCGCCATGTCGAAGTCGTGGATGGTCATGTCCAGGAACATGCCGCCAGAGGTTTTGACATACGCGATGGGCGGCGGGCTTGGGTCACGACTGATGATGTGCAGCAGCGCGGGCGTGCCAATCTCGCCCGTCATGATGGCCTGGCGTACGCGGCGGAAGTTGGCGTCGAAGCGGCGATTGAAACCGATCTGCAGTTTCACACCGGCCTTTGCGGCTGCGGCCAGCGCCTGGTCAATGGCAGCCAGGTCGAGCGCGATCGGTTTTTCGCAGAAGATATGCTTGCCCGCCAGCGCGGCCTCTTCAATGAAGTGGGCATGCGTGCCGGTGACCGAACAGATCAGCACGGCCTCGATGTCTTTGTTGTCCAGTAGCGCGGCCGGGTCGTCCGTGGCCATGGGGATGCCAAACTGCGCCGCCACCTGCTGCGCGGCTGTCAGGTTGACATCCGCGACAGCCAGGATGCGCGCGGCCCGGATACGGTAGGCGAGGGTTGCCGCGTGTACCCTGCCAATGCGGCCGGCGCCGATGATACCGACATTCAGAACCTTCTCCACCTTCTCCATAGTGATGTCCTCTAGTGATGCCCTCTAGTGATGCCCTCTGGTGATGCCCTCTGGTGATGCCCTCTTATGCTGTGCGGGCAGGACGTTGGGCGGTGTTGCTGCCGTGGGCGACACGTAACCGCTCGCTGTCGCTGCCCGACCCCGTACCCTGGAAGAAAAACCGTTCCATTTCCCGCATCTTTTCGTACTGCACGCGAACCTCTTGCACCGAGGGTAACTCACTGACCTCAGGCACGGCTACGTCCCACCAACTCTCGTAGCCCGGCACGCTGTGCAAGCGGTCGTTCTTGATGACGACCACGGTGGTGCGGTCGGCTGCTTTGGCCGCGTGCAGCGCCGCCACGTAGTCAGCGCGGGTCACACATTCGATCACGTGACAGCCCAGGCTGCGGGCGTTCATGGCAAAGTCAATCTGCAGCGGCTCGACCGCGTCGCCGGCCGCGTCGCCGGCCAGCATACCGTCCTGAGGCCGGATGAAGCGCGTGCCGAAGCCGTCCAGCCCGAGCGAACGGCTCAGCGAGCCGATGCTCTTGAAGCCGTGGTTGTCCCACAGCACCACGATCAGCTTGACCCCTTCCTGCACCGAGGTGACCAGTTCGGACGAGAGCATCAGATAGCTGCCGTCGCCGACGATGACGAAAACGTCGCGCGCCGGCGCGGCCATCTTCGCGCCCAGGCCGCCGGCAATCTCGTAGCCCATGCAGCTATTGCCATACTCCAGGTGGAAGTTCTTGGGATGCGTGGCGCGCCACAGCTTGTGCAGGTCGCCAGGCATGGAGCCGGCCGCATTGAGCATGATCGCGTCCGGGCCGGCCACATCGTTGAGCGCGCCAATCAACTCGCCCTGGCTCGGCAGCGGCGCCAGGCGGATGTCGTAGATACGCTGCACCTCGGCGTCCCAGGCGTCGTGCAGGCGCTGCGCCTCGGCGCGGTAGGTCGGGGCCACCGCATAGCCGGCCAACATCTCGCTCAGTTCCTCCAGCGTCACCTGCGCATCGCCCACGACCGGCAGGCCGTAATGCTTGCCCGCGTCGAACTCGGTGACGTTGATGTTGATGAAGGTCACACCCGGATTCTGCCAGGCGGTCTTGGACGCGGTGGTGAAGTCGCTGTAGCGGGTGCCGATGCCGATCACCAGGTCCGCGTCACGGGCCATGCGATTCGCGGCCAGGGACCCGGTGGCGCCGATCGCGCCGAGGTTCAGCGGGTGATCCCAGCGCAGGCTGCCCTTGCCGGCCATCGTTTCACCCACCGGGATGCCGGTTGCATCTACGAACTGGCGCAGCGCCTCGGTGGCATCCGCGTAGATCACGCCGCCGCCGGCGACGATCATTGGCTTCTGGCTGGCCCGGATCAGCTCGACCGCCTGCTGCAACGCGGCCCGGTCGGCCCGATTGCGCATGATCTGCCAGACGCGACGGTGGAAGAAGGCGACGGGATAATCAAAGGCCTCGGTCTGCACATCTTGCGGCAGCGCCAGGGTGACCGCGCCGGTCTCGGCCGGGCTGGTGAGCACGCGCAGCGCTTCGGGCAACGACGTCAGCAGTTGATCCGGCCGGTTCAGACGGTCCCAATACTTGCTGACCGGCTTGAAGCAGTCGTTGACCGAAAAATCCTGACTGTGCGCGGACTCGATCTGCTGCAACACAGGCGCCACGTTGCGGCGGGCGAAGATGTCGCCCGGCAAGAGCAGCACCGGCAGGCGGTTGATGGTCGCTGTGGCTGCGCCGGTGATCATGTTGGTCGCGCCCGGGCCGATGGAGGTGACGCAGGCGAAGGTCTGCAGGCGGTTCTTGACCTTGGCATACGCGGTGGCGGCATGCACCGCGCCCTGTTCATTACGCACCTGGTAATAGCGGAAGTCCGGGTTTTGCAGCAGCGCCTCGCCGACGCCGGCCACACAACCGTGGCCGAAGATCCCGAAACAGCCGGCAAAAAACTGCGTCTCCACGCCGTCGCGGCCGACGTATTGATTCTTGAGGGAGCGGATCAGCGCCTGCGCCAGGGTCAGGCGAATCGTCTGTGTAGTCACCTCACTGCGCCTCCTTCAGTGCTCGTTAGTCTTGACTGAGATCGTAGATCGGTACACGCGGGTCGAGGGACTGATAGGAATCTTTGACCCAGGCGAACGTCGGGTCATCCTGCGCGGCCAGGCTCTGCGCGCTGCCTGCCAGCACATTGAGATAATAGGTGGTGTAGCCGACCGGGCTGGAGACCGGGTGGTAGCCCTCTGGGATCAGCACCACATCGTTGTCGTGCGCAATGACCGCGGCATCAATGGGGAAGCCGGCGCGGTGCAGCGGCGAGTTGTGATCGGTGTAGACGCGCTGCAGGGCATAGCCTTCCGGGCGATTCATCTTATAATAGTAGACCTCGTCCAGGTCGGCTTGTGCCAGGCTGCCATCGGCCGCCAGCGCCTGCACGTCATGCTTGTGCGGCGGATAGCTCGACCAGTTGCCGCCAGGCGTGTAGACTTCCACCACCACCAGGCGCTGGCAGGGGAAGCCGGGCGGCAGCATGCGGTTGATCTGCCGGGTGGCGTGGTCGCCCCCGCGAATCTCGATGCTGACGTCGGCCGGCGTCACCAGGCGCGGTGCGAAGTCCTGGTCGGCCTTGACCCAGGCGACCGCAAACTCGCAGTCGGTGGCAGCCGTAACCGTGAAAAAGGTGTGACATGAGAGATAGAGCGCGGTGGGCAGTCCGGCAAAGACATGTGCGCGGCGTCCCAGACCGAACCATTGACCGTGATCTGATGAGACATCCAGCGTGCCGCCCAAGATCACCAGGACCAACTCATGGTTGCCGGTTTGGAACGACCAGGTACGGCCAACGGGCAGGCGTCGCGCTTGAAAGTGAATTGTCTCCCAGCCAGCGATTTCGGGCGTGACTTCGACGATGACATCCGGATCGGCCGCCTGACCAGGATGGATCACCAGGTTGTCGGCATGGTATTGTTTCATCGCTCGTTTCTCCTGCAAGGCTGGTGTTGGTTTACTTCACATCCGGGTTGGGAAGCATGAAGTCGCGCACCACCGCCATCAGGTCGTGGGCAGCGGCAATGAACCCGCGCAGCGTGCGCACGGTAGCACCATAGGCGTCGAATTCCTCGACCGTCATGCCATCCACATCGTAGGCCCGCCGGAAATCGGGAATTTTCTCGTACAGGGCGGCGATGATGTGCGGCGCCACGGGATCTGCGATGCGTGACTTGACGGCAATGTTCGAGGCGTTGATCTTCAACTGCCATTCGTACGGAATCGTCAGCACCACATCGCCGCCGATGAACTCCGACCAGTGGCCGAGGTGACGGTAAGCCGCGGCCAGCAGCCGCACCCGGTAGCCGCGCGCTTGCCACAGGCCATAGGCCTTCTTGAAAACGGCGATGCCGGCCCAACTCAAATAGGCCGGATCCATCTCGATGCCGTCGCGCTGGGTCACCGCCTGCATCCAATCGTCCGTGCGGCCGACCATGATCGTACAGACCGGGGCCATGCTGCGAATGTCCCTGCCCTCGGCCGTTCGCCGGTTCAAGCCGCGCTCCACTGCCTCGGCCACCGCCACAGCCTGTGGCACCGTGAAGCTGACGGTCGCGTTGACGTTGACGCCATGATACGTACACTCTTCGATGGCCTTGATACCGGCTTTGGTGACCGGCATCTTGACCTGCATGTTGGGCGCCAGCGTGTCGAAGTCGCGCGCTTGGGTAACGATCGCCTCCCAGTCACGGTAGAACATCGGGTTGGTCTGAATGGAGAGGCGGCCCTTGCGTCCCGCGTGACGCTTCCAGGCGGGCTGCAAGAGGGCGGCCCCACGCGTCGCCATCTCTTCGATTAGGCGCCAGGCAACCTCCGGCTCGCCCCAGGTTGGATTTTCGGCGATGATCTGATGGATACGGTCGCGCCAGAGGTGCATTTCCTTCTTGAGCACAGCGAGGACAATTTGAGGATTGGTCGTGGCGCCCACGGCGCCGTTGCCGATGGCATAGGTCAGCTCGTCAAGTGAACAAGAGTCGTTCCAATAGTCGGTCGGGGTGGTGGAAACCGTCTGATACAGCGGAACCGATGTGGTCATAAATCTCCTCCCGGTACAAAGCACGAGAATCGCACGGTGTTGCGATCGGCCGTGGCTGCAGCGAATCGAAGCACGGGTGACAGGCGTAAACGTGTAATTCGGAGGCTACTTGAAAAGCGATCGGCGCGTCTTCAGCTCGAAGTGATGCAAACGTGTGCAGGGCTACTTATCACAATAACACGCAACTGAAACCTTGTCAAGACGCCCGCGACTCAATCGCCTCGCCCCAGTCCCCTGACAGCGCCCGCCACAGCAGCCCCCATTCCGCCAGGGTGAGGGTTTCGGCGCGGCGCTTGCCATCCAGGCCGGCCTGACTCAAGGCGGCGGCGATGGCGCCGGGCGTCTGCCCCAAGCCGGCCGCCAAGCTGTTGTGCAACTGCTTGCGCTTCTGTCCAAATCCGGCACGCACGACATCGAAGAAAGCGGGAACGTTCGCCAGCGCCAAGTCCGCGGCCAGGCTCGTGCGCCGGCGCAGGCGCAGGATGGCCGAATCTACCTGCGGCGGCGGATAGAAGGCGCCGGCCGGAATTTTGCCCACGATCTCCACCTCGCAGAACAACTGCACACTGACCGCTAACAGGCTCATGTCTGGCGGCCGCGCGCCACCACCCGCTGCGCCACCTCGCGCTGCACGGTCACCACGGTCAGCGCCGGCGGGCACGCGCTTTCCAGCAGGTGGCGCAAGATGGCCGAAGTGATGTAGTAGGGCACATTGGCGACCACCTTGTACTGAGGTTGCATCAGCGCGCACGGATCGAATTGCAGAATGTCCTGATGGATGATGTGGACGTGCGGTTGCGCGGCGAAGGTCTGCTGCAAAAAGGCGATGAGGCGACCATCGGTTTCGACCGCGACGACGCTGCCCGCCTGTGCAGCCAGCAGATGCGTCAATGGCCCAGGGCCTGGCCCGATTTCCAGCACGCTGTCGGCCGCGCTCAGGTCGGCCGCGGCGGCGATGCGCGCCAGGTGCGTCTCATCAACCAGGAAGTGCTGCCCCAGCGCCTTGCGCGGCTCGATGCCGGCCGCGCGCAGTTGTTGTACGAGTGTGTTTGCCATCGCGTCCCTGACGGTTGTGTGCGGGGTGGGCGTCATTATAGCCGGTGCGCGGCGACTGACCAAACCTAGCGGCCGACGCCGGCTGTAATGCATGCCTCCGGCTTGCGTCGTTGGCGCACCGAAGCATGATTCGTCGCAGACGGCGTCGTCACGCCAGAGACGTGACCTACGGCTGGGGCGGCAACCCGTAGGTCCGACCTCCTGGTCGGACAACGTTGAACGAGAGAAGCAGGCTCTGCGACAGACGGCGTCGTCACGTCGGAGACGTGACCTACGGCTGGGGCGGCAACCCGTAGGTCCGACCTCCTGGTCGGACAACGTTGAACGAGAGAAGCAGGCTCTGCGACAGACGGCGTCGTCACGTCGGAGACGTGACCTACGGCTGGGGCGGCAACCCGTAGGTCCGACCTCCTGGTCGGACAACGTTGAACGAGAGAAGCAGGCTCTGCGACAGACGGCGTCGTCACGTCGGAGACGTGACCTACGGCTGGGGCGGCAACCCGTAGGTCCGACCTCCTGGTCGGACAACGTTGAACGAGAGAAGCAGGCTCTGCGACAGACGGCGTCGTCACGTCGGAGACGTGACCTACGGCTGGGGCGGCAACCCGTAGGTCCGACCTCCTGGTCGGACAACGTTGGACGAGAGAAGCAGGCTCTGCGACAGACGGCGTCGTCACGTCGGAGACGTGACCTACGGCTGGGGCGAGTTGGGCGAAAGCCGAGGCACGCGTTACCGGTCCATTGTCTGAATGTTCATCATCCGGCGCTACGGGTCACAGACAACGCTCCTGCGCCCACGCATCCGCCAAGCGGGTCAGGTCGGCAATGTCAATGTCTTGATCGCCATCCAGGTCGTACTGGGCCAGGAAACCGGGCGTGGCGCTCGTCCAACCCCACTGCCCGGCCGCGGCGACCAGATCACTCAACGCGGCGGGGGTGCAGGGCGGCGCGAGCCGATAGATCACGGTCAAGCGGGCGCGCCAGGTGGGTGTGGATGGCTCATCCCAGGCGAAGAAGTCGAGATAGGTGTTGTTGGCCTGATTGGCCGCGTCGCTTTCGATGAGCAGCGCCAGCGCCTGGCCCGCGGCCCAGCCGGGCCGGTCAACCACCTCTTGCACCACGCCGGCCAGGCCGTCGAGCGCCAGCCATTGGTTGAGAATGAGGCTTGTGGGCTGCCAGGTGTACTGCGCCGCGGTGCGCGGCCGTTGCGAGGCGAGCGGTTGACTGTCGCTGAAGGCCGCGGCGTCATCGCTGGCATCGGCGTAGATGTGCAGCAGCGGCAGGCCGTTGTTCCAGAACAGGTAGCCTTCCAACGTGGCGCTGACGATGGTCGCGCCGGGCGGAATGTCCAGGCCGGTGAAGCGCAGACCGCCAAAATAGAACCCGCCCAGGCGGATATTGGTGGCGGCGGCGTAATTCACCCCGGTGCTGGTCTTGACGTGCGTATCATCGGCCGAAGCCGCAACGGCGTGTACCACCACGGTTGGCGGCGCAGAGGGCGTTGGCGTGGGGGTGACGATGGCCGTCGCCGTGCGGGTAGGCGTTGGCGTGGGGGTGACGATGGCCGTAGCCGTGCGGGTAGGCGTTGGTGTGGGGGTGACGATGGCCGTAGCCGTGCGGGTAGGCGTTGGCGTGGGGGTGACGATGGCCGTAGCCGTGCGGGTAGGCGTTGGGGTTGACGTGGGCGTCGTGGTTGGCGCCGCGCTGCCCCGGTAGGCCAAAATCAGGCCGTTGCCCACCACGTAGGCGTGTGCGGAGTCCACGTAGTGGATTTCGAGCAACATTTCGTTGATGCCGGCTTGCTCCTGCGTCCAGGTGCTGCCGCCGTTGCTGGTGCGCAAAATGGCGCCGGCATCGCCCACCGCCATGCAGTTCAACGCGTCGAAACAACTGACGCCGCGCAGGTCGCCGACGGTTGGGATCGCCTGCTGCGTCCAGTTCTGCCCGCCGTCCGTGCTCATGAGCAGCACGCCGCCGCTGGCCCATGTGCTTTCGCCGTCGCCGCCGACCACGTAGGCCCGATTGGCGGCCGGGTATTCCACGCCGAGGAAATGCGGACAGCACGGCTCCGGCGACACTTTCGTCCAGTTGCTGCCGCGATCGGCCGTCCAGAAGATCTTCCAGCCGCTGCCGGCCGCGAGGCAGCGGTTGGCGTCCAGGCACTCGACTTCCCACGGCACCGAGGTGTAACCGAGGCTGAGGCTGCGCCAATTGGCGCCGCTGTCGGTGCTTTGATAGAACCGGCTGTAGTTGCCGGTGGTCCAGAGGTCGCTGGCGCCGGCCCATTCTACCGCGTACAGATGCGCTGGCTCCAACCCGGCCATGACGGTGCTCCAGGTCGCGCCGCCGTTGGTGGTCACACGCACCTGACCGGCTCGCCCTACAGCGGCGCCCACCTGTGCGTTCTTGAAATCGAGCGCCAGGACGTAGCCCGCGCTGAAGTTGGCGCTGGTCTGTTCGACCCAGGTGTCGCCGCCGTTGGTGGTGTGCAGAACCACGCCCGGATCGCCCGGCGCCGGGTCCCAGTTGGGGCCGCCGCCCACCCAACACTCGGTGGGCGAGGCGCAACTCACATCTTGATACGCGGTGCTGGTTGGCGCCTGGCGCTGGATGACCCAGCCGAGCGCCGGCGTTTCAGTTGCGGTCGGCGTCCGGGATGGCGTGGGCGTCGGGGTGACGGTGGGTGTCCGGCTGGCCGTCGGCGAAGCGGTCGCGGTGGGGGTTGGGGTGAAGGTCGAGCCGTCCCAGGTCGCGGTCGCGCTGGGCGTCACGGTGGGCGTGGTATCTGGCGGTGCGTAGTGCAGGATACTGCCATCTTCGGCCACGGCCCAGCCTTCATTGGGGTTGACGAAGCTCAGGCTGCGGATCGTGGCCGTGATCGTGCTGCCCTGCTGGACCCAACTGGTGCCGCCGTTACTGGTATGCACGATGCGGCCGTTGGCGCCGGCCGCCCAGCCGAACGAGCTGTCCACCATGAAGATAGCCCACAAGTCGTCGCTGACGCCGCTGGCCTGGGCGTCGAAGCTGCTGCCGCCATCGCTGCTGTGCAGAATGGCGCCGTCGCTGCCGGCTGCCCAACCGCTGGCGGCGCTGATGAAGTTGAGCGCGTTGACGTTACTGGTCCCGCTGACATCGGTCGCCTGCCAGGTCGCGCCGCCGTCGCTGCTGCGCTGCACGGTCATGCCGCCGTTGGTGATCCACAGCCAGCCATCCTGGTCGGCAATGTCCCACACCGGGCCGCTGAAGCCGACCGCGCCCTGCTGCCACAGGCCGCCGCTGTCGTTGGTTTGCCAAATCTGCCCCTGCGAGCCGCCGAACCAGCCGGCCAGTTCATCGGTCATGGCGATACTGTAGAGAAACTGCCAGTATTCGGACGACTTGGGCTGCGGCCGCCAGGAATGGCCGCCATCCCGCGTCGCGAGGATGGTGCCGTAACGGCCCACCAGCCAGCCGCTGTTGGGTGAGACGAAATCGAGATCGTGAATGAAGCCGAGCGCGCCGGTGTCGGCCAATTCCCAGGTGACGCCGCCATCAGTGGTGAGCAGGAGCAGGCCGGGGCAGTTGGGATTGGGGCAATTCTGCGCGTCAGTCCGCCCGCCGGCCGTCCAACCGTGCGCGGCGTCCACAAAATCGAGCGTCAGCAGGGGCTGGCTGGCAACGGTCTGCCGAGTCCAGTAGCCTTCCATGACCGGGCCGGCCGGCGTCGCGGTGGGCGTTGGGGTCAAGGTGGGCGTTGGGGGTGACGTTGGCGTGACTGTCGGTGTGGTGGTTGGCGTGGCGGTTGGCCCGGTGCTGGTGGCGGTCGGCGTTCGTGTGGGGGTGGGTGTTGGTAGCGCGCCAGAGGCCGGGCGCACGTCTACCAGGTGAAACCATTCATCATTGCTGTCGAAACTGTCCAGATAGAAATCGGAAGCGCCGGTCAGGCTGTTCAGGAAGCGTGCGTTGTTCAGCACGAACTGCGCCGTCTGCCAGGTTTGCGTGTTCTGCTTCTGCACGTAGGCTTGACTGCCGCCCAGCGGTGTGGCCGCGGTGGCAACGCCGCCGGGGCCATCGTACAGCAGGCGCCAGCGGCCCGTGCCCACATCGGCGTAGGTCACCGAAACAGTGATGACCTGGCCGGCCGTGTTGTAGAGATAGCCATCGTCCATTTTGAAGAACATGTACGGGTTGCCGCTGGCGCGATCGGTGCGGCGGGTGGCCCATCCTTCGGCGCCGGCGGGGATAGCGCCCTGGTGGGCCGCGGTGTTGCAGACCGGCCGGCCACTGACCGGCGGGCACCAGCCCAAGCCGCTGGTGACGCTGGCGTCGTTGGTTTCGGCCACGGTACGACCGCCGGCCACGCTGTCATCCTGTTCCATGAAGTAGTCGAAATTGCCCAGTTGTGGATACCAGGAGGCCTCGTTGATGAGGCCGCCGCAGTAGTTCAGGGGCACGCGGTGTTCGCGCAGCGCCACCCAGGCGCTCGGCGCATTTTGACGCGTGGCGCCGATGTAGGGCTTGAAGCGGTTGAAGAGGGCGATGTTCTCCACCTTGTCGTACAGCCAGTTGTAGTTGGCGTCGGTTTGATAGAGCAGGGTGTAGTCCACGCGGAAGAAATCTACGTGTTTGTCAAGCCCGTTGAGAATACCCCAATAGACGGCCTGTTCGTCGCAGAGCATGTAGTCATAGGTCTCGAAGGCGATGGGTACCTGGTTGTTCCAGTTGACGATGTGATCGTGCTGACCACAGTAGGGGCAACCCGATTGATTGCCGACGATGGAGAAGTTGGAGTCAGGGTACAGGCCGTTGTTGGACAGACCGACGCCCTTGGGCGCGACGTAGTTGGCCAGGTCACGGCGTTCGGCCTCGCTGAAGGTGTAGGAGGCGTTCTGCACCAGCAGGCTCTTCTTGAGCTGTCCGCCCTCGGAAAAGGCGCCGATGTACCAATCGGCGATCGCCTTGGTGGTCGAGAGCCACAAGCTGCTGGTGAGGCCGGCGTTGGCGACGGCCGTGTGGTCGTACCAGTTGTACCACGGTTTGTCAGGATCGGTCGCGTGCAGTTCGCCGAAGGTGCCCAGGCCGATGGCGACCCATTCCAGCCGGGGGTCGTTGCGGTAACGCTGGCCGAAGGCGCTGATGAAGGTGTGGTACGGGGTCAGGTAGTCGTTGTGCCAGTAGCGGGGGATGTGCCAGGAGGTGCAGGCGCCGGTCAGGTAGTCGCAGACATCGAAGGTGGAGTTGGGGTAGGCGATCCGCACCCAGGCTGGCATCTCCAGGTAGTTGGTGCAGCAGCGGCCGTTGTAGGTGGTGATGCCTACGCCGGCCGCTTTGCCTTGCGAGGCCACGTTGTTGAGCCAGGCCTCGAACGCGTCCCATTTGTAATGACCGGCGCTGTCGTAGAACTCGCCCCAGCCCCAGGTGCGCAGACTGCCGACGTTGCCGTAGCGCTGCGGATCAATCAGGCCGGAGTAGTCGCTGGCGACATAGATGCCTGGGCGCGTTGCGGGCGGCGATGGAAAGCGCGGGGATGAATTGGCCGCGACCGCCGCGGGCGGCGCTGTCTGCACGGGCAAGGGCCGCGCACTGAGTAGGCAGGCCAGCAGAAGCAGGCCCGTGAAGGCGGATGCGAACGGCAGATGGCGAACCGGGGTCTTTGGACGAGCGTTTGGATGCAACGATGCAGGTGAACGATGCCAGGTCATGCAACTTCCTCCCAATGAGCGCAAGTATACTCACAAATCGTCCGTCCGACATGAACGATCTCTCAGAAAATGGCGCCGGCCGATGACAATCTGTTCATAGGCGAGTATAGCCGGTTGCGGCCGGCGGCTCAATGGGACAATGTGCCTTACACCGAATGAATTCGGTGTCTGATATGTGAAACCCGCTGAAGCCCACCGAATGAATTCGGTGTCTGATATGTGAAACCCGCTGGAAGCGGGTTGTGCTGGTGGAATTGGTCTTGTGAGGGTGTGGTGGTGGGGGGTGTGAATTCGTTCTCCGCACGTCTTACGAATTCAGCCCACCGAATGAATTCGGTGTCTGATATGTGAAACCCGCTGAAGCGGGTTGTGCTGGTGGGAATTGGTCTTGTGAGGGTGTGGTGGTGGGGGGTGTGAATTCGTTCTCCGCACGTCTTACGAATTCAGCCCACCGAATGAATTCGGTGTCTGATATGTGAAACCCGCTGAAGCGGGTTGTGCTGGTGGGAATTGGTCTTGTGAGGGTGTGGTGGTGGGGGGTGTGAATTCGTTCTCCGCACGTCTTACGAATTCAGCCATCACACCCAACACCAACCTGCTTTAGCAGGTTTCGGTGTATCAGACCGTGAATTCATTCACGGGGGTGTATCAGACCGTGAATTCATTCACGGGAGCGTATCAGACCGTGAATTCATTCACGGGGGCGTATCAGACCGTGAATTCATTCACGGGGCTGCTTTAGCCGTGAATTCATTCACGGGGCTGCTGCGCTCGCAGAGGCAGTGTCACGGTGAAGGTGCTGCCGCGTCCCGGTTCGCTCGCGACGCTGATGGCGCCGCCCTGGGCTTCCACCAGTTCGCGGGCGATGGAGAGACCCAAGCCGGCGCCGCTGCCGGTGCGTGAGACCTCACCGCGATAGAATCGTTCGAAGATGTGAGGAAGTATGTCGGGCTGAATGCCGGGTCCCGTGTCACGCACGTTGATCTCAGCGCGATCGGCGATCAGCCCGGCCGCGATGGTAATGGCGGTGCCGGGCGCGGTGTGGACGTGCGCATTGTCAACCAGGATCAGCAGCACCTGCGTGAGGGCATCTCGATTGCCCTGCACGTCCAGGTCAGGCGGCGGCTCGCACACGATGGTGTGCTGCGGCGCCATCAGCCTGGCCCGGCGGCAAACTTCTGCGAGCAAAGACTTCAGTGGGACGGCTTCATCGCGCAGGGCCTTGCCGGCATCCGCCCGCGCCAGCGCCAGCAGTTGGTTGACCAGGCGAATGAGGCGATCCACTTCGTCGTTGGTATCGGTCAGGACTTCGCTGCGCTCCACGGCCTCGATGGGCGGATCGCGCCGCAGCAGTTCGATGTTGCCGCGCACGGTTGTCAGCGGCGTGCGCAGTTCATGCGAAGCATCGGCCACAAAGCGGCGTTGCGACTGCAGCGCGTCTTCAAGCTGTCGGTAGCCTGACTCCAGTTCACCCAGCATGTCGTTGAAGGTGGTCGCCAGTTGACCAACCTCGTCGGCCGGCCCGCGGTGCTCCACCCGGCGGCTGAAGTTGCGCTCGGTTCCGATGACCTGGGCGGTGCGGGTAAGGCGCTGGATGGGACGCAATGCGGTCCCGGCCAACACCCAGCCCAGGGCAAAAGCCGCCAGGATGGCCAGGCTGCTGCCGGCCACCAGAATCAAGCGCAGGGTATTGAGGGTCTGTTGCGGTTGGGTCACCGGAAAGGCCACCTGCACAATCTCGATCACGTCCGCGCGCGTGGCGACAAGCGTGCTGTAGATGAGCAGCGGCTCATCCTGCACCTGCGCCGTCTCGAACCAGCCTGAGCCGGCCTGCACACTTTGCAGGCCAGCGTCGCTCAGGGGCAGGTTGACGCCGCTCAGGTCAAGCGTTTGTCCGGTTATCGTGCCGGTGATGCTGCGCGTTTGCGTCCAACGGCCTGGGAGGGTGCCGCCGGGCAGAGTCTCTGCCGGCGCTTTGGGCGACAGCGTTTGATCAGGCGCCGTGGTATCGCCAGGCGGTGGCCCAGTAGGGTGCTCATCGCGCCGGGCATAAAAATCAACCTGACGTATCAGGTTGGTCGCGATGCTGCCGTATGTCGCCCGCGTTTGGATGATGTAGAGGGTGATACTGAACGCGACCAGGGTCAAGGCCAGAATCGCGCTGTAGAAAAGGGTTAGCCGCAGTCGGATAGACATCGTGCGCCTCACGACTCCTCGCGCAAAACGTAGCCCACGCCGCGCACCGTCTGAATCAGGCGCGATTCGCCGCCGGCCTCCAACTTCTTACGCAAATAGCCGATGTACACCTCCAGGACGTTGTCCTCGCCGCCGAAATCATAGCCCCAGACCTCTTGCAAGATCTGTTCGCGGGTCAACACCTGGCGGGGATGGCGCATGAGGAAGTGCAGCAGGTCATACTCTTTCGAGGTCAGACCAAACGCACGCGCCTGCCGCTGCGTTTCACGGGTCATGGGGTTGAGTGATAGATCGGCGTAGACGAGCATTTCGTCCCTGGCGGTCACCGCGGGACGGCGCAACAGGGCGTGCAGGCGTGCCAACAGTTCGGCCGGTGCAAACGGCTTGACCAGGTAATCGTCGGCGCCGCTCTCCAGCCCTTTCACGCGCTGCTCCACGGCATCGCGCGCGGTCAGCATCAATACCAGGGTCTTGTCACCGGCCGCGCGCAGATGTTCGAGTACACCCAGGCCATCGAGACCGGGCATGAGCCAGTCGAGCACCACCACATCCGGGCGCTGCGCCTGCAGCACAGTCAGCGCGGCGCGGCCATCACCGGCGCTGAGGACACGGAAACCCTCATAGGCCAGCGTGCGTTGCAGCATCTTCAGCAGTTTGGGGTCATCATCTACAATGAGTACGGTTGCCATGTCGTATTCTGCCTGCGGTCCAAACAGTCCGGTATTGTTGCTCAAATTATACACTGCAAGCGGGAATGGACTTCACTTTTCCGCCTACGGAAACAGGCGCAATTCGTGCCCGCTTGCAGTATAGCACAATCCGTCTGAGGCGCGGTTAAGCCGATGCTGTGAAGATGCTGAGAGATTTTATCCCTTCCCATTTCCCGTGCTATGATTCCTGTGCTATGATGTTGCACCATGCTCACTCGTTACCGTTTGGCCGGCGCGGGGCCAGCGCTGGCCGCCATTCTACTGATCGCCGTTGCGCTGCGCCTCTGGGGGATCAACTTCGGCCTCCCCTACCTTTATCATCCCGATGAGCCGGGCTATGTCGCCATCGCCCAGAACATGGTCAAGACGGGCGACCTCAATCCGCACTTCTTCAACTACCCGACCCTGTTTTTCTATCTCAACTCCCTGGCGTATTTGCCCTTCTATGCGGTGGGCAGAGTGCTCGGCGTATTCCAAACGCCGGCCGACATCCCCGCCCCGATCCTCCTGGTGGGCGGTGTTGGCATGACCCCGCTGCCGGCTACCTTCTGGTTGGGTCGCCTGCTGACCCTGGCTTTTGGGACCGGCGCGGTGCTGCTCGTTTACCTGGTTGGGCGTCAGTTGTTTGGTAGTCGGCGCGTCGGCCTGCTGGCCGCTCTCCTGCTCGCCATTTCGCCAACGAATGTGACGCATAGCCGCTACATTACGCCGGATACCTTCGTGGTTTTCTTTGCCGTGTTCAGCCTGTGGGCCGCGGTCCGGGTTTATCAGCGCGGCCGCACACGGGATTACGTGCTGGCCGGCGTGATGGCGGGGTTGACCGCTGCAACCAAATACAACGGTGCGTTGATCCTGGTATGCATCGTGGCAACCCACTTTCTACGCGCCGGTTGGCGTGGCTGGCGGGATAGACGCCTCTACCTGGCCATCGCGGCCAGTGCCCTGGCCTTTGCATTCGCCACCCCGTTTGCCATCTTCGACCCTGCGAAATTCATGGCCGACTTGAGCCTGGAAGCGCGCCACTACGCGACGGGCCATGCTGGCGGCGAAGGGAACGCGGCCCTGTGGTACGTCACTTACCTGTGGCAAGCAGAGGGATTGACGGCACTGTTTGCACTGGCCGCCCTGGCGCGCGGGCTGTGGATGCGAACCAAACCCGTGATCGTGGTGGCAGCTTTCCCTGTCGCCTATTTTGTGTTCATCAGCAATTTTATGGTGCGGAACGACCGCACCCTCGTGCCGTTGACGCCCTTCCTGTTTCTGCTGGCGGCCCTCTTCCTGGTTCACGCCTGGGACTGGCTGTACCGGCGTGAGCCTGGCCCGGACATCGCCCTGCCTGGCACGCGCCCGCCCTGGGCCAGGGGCGTCGCGGGCTTGCTGCTGGCGTTGACCCTCCTCATCCCCTTGACGGGAACCATTCAGGGTGCGAACCGCCTGACCACGGTTGACAGCCGTGAAACCGCGCGCGTCTGGATTGCGCAGAACCTTCCGCCCGGCGCGCGCGTTGTCCTGGAGTCGTACGCACCCTACGTAGACCCCCAACGCTTCACCGTGCTGGGAGTCTACCGGCTCATCCTATATCCACCAGCCTGGTACATCAACGAGAAGTTCGACTACCTGGTGTTCAGTGAAGGGATGTTCAAACGGTTCTACCTCGAGCCGGAGAAATATGCGGCGCAGATTGCGGAGTACGAGGCTCTCTTCCAAGCCTTTGAGCCAATCAAGATCTTTACCGATGGTGGCTACGAAGTCCGCATTTACCGGATCATGGCTCATTGAAGCATCCCTGCCCTTGCAAGCCCCACACCGGCTGGGAAACGTTGTGTCCCTGTCAAACCCAAACGCGCGTCTTATGACCTGTATCAGTGTACGATTGGCGCGGGTCTGGCATACTGTGGCACAGTGTTCCCGACCTAATTCGAGCAAGGGATAGCCCGCGCCATCGGCCATGTGCTGTAGATGCGGCAGCCGGGAGGCCGGGCAGATCAAGATCCGTGCGCTGACGCATGGGAGGACTGAGCGATGAAGAAAATAGTTGTCATTCACATCAACGACGGCGAAAGCACAACCACCGTCGAGTTCTTGGGCCAGCCGATGGAAATCCGCCGTATCGGCTGCCACGGCGACCCCGACAAGGCCGAAGCCTTGATGAACCAGGTTGATGGCACCGTGGATGTGATCGGCCTGGAAGGCATGCCTCATTGGTTGGAGCTTGGCCCGGCACGCCGCGAACATTCCGTGGGCACACGCCTGAGCGGGATCACCACGCAGACGCCGGTCGTGGACGGCAGCGGTATTCGCGCCGGCATCGAGCGTTGGGGTGTCATTTTAGCCGACCGTGCGCAGCCCGGTATTTTTGCCGGAAAGCGTATCTTGATGGTGCCGGGCTTGAACCATGCCGGGCTATCACAATCTCTCGGCCGGCGTAGCGAACAGATGCGCTTTGCTGATCCGGAGATTTTCTTTGCCCTACCTGACATCCCTGGCGTCGGCGCCAAGTGGATGCTGGAACAAGCGGCCGCTCCCACCCTGGAGCAGTTACAGGACGCACCCTTCCGTCGCCTGCTGCCCGAAGCCGGTCATCCCGGCGTGGAGCGCAGCAAGGCGCCGTTCGAATGGGCCGATCTGCTGGCCGGCGACATCGGTACGATTCGCCGCTACGCGCCAGAGGACCTGAAGCGCAAGACGATCGTGGTGGAATCGGCCACCGCCGAAGATGTCGAAGATCTGAAGCGCCGCGGGGCCAGCATCGTGGTGACGATGATTCCGGCGCTGGTCGAAAGGGGGGCGTTAAGCCCCTGGTCGGCCACGGTGTTCGAATGTTGCCTGGTGGCCGCCAGGCGCAACCCTGACGCGCCGCTGAACGAGGACACGTATCTTGACCTGATGGCCGATCTGCAATGGACGCCGGGCGTCCGTTACTTGCAGCCGGAGGAGATGGGCCTCAATAAGTTTGCCTTCGTCATCCATCCACTCAACATTGGCTTCATTCACAAGCACGATCGCTTCCGCTGGACGAAACACCTGCCCGATGAGATCGTGGAGCCGATTGCGGCCCTGGTTCCACCCATGTACGTGGGCAAGATCACCGGCGGGCAGTCTCCCGCCACCGGGCAGAAGATCGAGGGTTATCTGATTTCGCTCGGCAGCACGCCGCGCGAGATGATGAGCAGGGACGAGAATTTCACTTACAAGAAACTGGTGCAGTCGGCCAAGATGGCCGAGCGCTTCGGTGCGCGCATCATGGGCCTGGGCGCCTTCACCTCGGTGATTGGCGATGCCGGCATTACCACTGCACATCAGTGTGACATTGCCATTACCAGCGGCAACAGCCTGACCGTCTCAGCGACGCTGGAAGCGGCCAAGCAGGCCGTCATCAAGATGGGCGCGACGGACCTGACCAAGGGGAAGGCGATGGTCATCGGCGGCACCGGCTCCATCGGCTCGGTCTGTGCGCGCTTGATTGCGCAAGCCATCAAGGACGTGGTGTTGGTTTCGATCGAGCCGGAGCGATTGATCGAATTCAAGCGCATGATCGAGGAGGAGACGCCCGGCGCGCAGGTGACGATTTCGACCCGGGCCGGCGACCTGGTGGCTGACTGCGATCTGATCATCACCGCCACTTCGGCTTTCGGCCAGCGCATTGTGGACATCACCAAGTGCAAACCCGGCGCGGTGATCTGCGACGTGGCTCGCCCGCCCGACATCAGTGAGCAGGAAGCCGCGCTGCGCCCCGACGTGCTGGTGATCGAATCGGGCGAGGTGCTCATTCCGGGCGACATCAACATCACCTACGACATCGGCCTGCCGCCCAAGACCGTCTACGCCTGCCTGGCGGAAACTTCACTGCTGGCCATGGAAGGGCGCTTCGAGGACTACACGCTGGGGCGCAACATCACGATGGAGCGCGTGAAGGAAATCTACCGGCTGTTCAAGAAGCACGGCTACCAGTTGGGCGGTCTGCGTTCGCACGGCAAATTCGTGACCGAAGAAGAAGTGGCGCAGAAGCGTGTGCAGGCCGATTACTGGCGTGCCCATCCCGCAGAGTTCAAGGCCATGCAGAAAGAAGCCGGCGCCAAGCTGGAGAAAATTCCACGCATGTCGAAGGGCGTCAAGACCAAGCAGAACTCGCTCAAGCAGTGGGGGCCACTGGCAGCTGTCGCCGGAGTCATCGGCGGGCTGATGCTGGCGGGGCGGGGGAGGAAGTAGGGGGAGAGATTGGAGACCGGAGATTGGAGATTGGAGATCAGGGGTGGGGGAAGTGTGTGGGTCTCCAGTCTCTGATCTCTGATCTCCGGCCAACAGGGTGGACGATGTTACATTATTGTCAATGGCAAGCGTGGCATCACACCGGAAACGGCTTGGCTTTTTGCACAGGCCTTTGGCACCACCCCAGAGTTTTGGACAAATCTCCAAGCCAATCATGATTTGGCCAAGAAGCGTCCGCGCCGTGAAATTATGCAATCACAGCCGATATTGAAAGCGGCCTGAGAGTCGCCCACGATGCCAGTGAAGGCTGCACTGCTTCCCTGAATTCGGACACCTCGCGCGCCAGACCATGCTGCTCACGGCAGGGCGCGGCAACAGGCCAGAACAACCTTTCGTCACAGCAAAGTTCAAGAGCCAGATTATCGAAACTTTGCCAAATTGCCTGTTGGGTGTATGATGCGCGTGGGAGGCGAATCATGAGCGATCAACAACTTCTTGAGCGAATTACGATCAACTCCAAGGTCATGGTGGGAAAGCCTGTTATCAAAGGGACGCGCCTCACCGTCGAGTATATTCTGAATCTGCTGGCGCACGACGCCACATCGGCAGAGATTCTCAAAGAATACAAAGGACTCACGCAGGAGGATATTCGAGCCTGCATCCTCTTTGCCACCCGTGCACTTGAAGCACCATCTTCATGCCGCTTACTGTGGAGATGGCATAGTGCGTTTTGGTGGATGAATGGGCGGGTGAATGGTGCGACAGAAGCATACGGTCTATTCCGTGTACGAAGAAGCGTCCGGAATGAACGATGATCGCATTATCCATAAGGCATTTACAGAGAACTGGATTCTCATCACGAATGATAAGGACTTTGGAGAACAAGTTTACCGCGAACGCCGCCCTCACAGGGGCGTGGTCTTACTACGACTTGATGACGAGCGGGCAGCTGTCAAGATTGATGTCCTACGACGATTACTCGAAGTCTATTCAGAGAGGCTGCCTGACCGGTTTGTGGTCGCAACAGAGAGAAATGTTCGGTTTGCTAGCGCGTGAGCTTTGAAGCCTACCTGGATCGAAGCCTGCCTGGATCGAAGCCTGCCTGGATCGAAGAGCCAAAGCTTGTCCGAAATTGACGTCTGAGGTCGCTGCACCCGCTAATCCATCGGCGCCTGGCGGCGGCCAGCGTGACGCCACAAAATCCACCCGGCGACCGCGGCCCAGCCCAGGCTGCCGAGCAGGCCAACGGGCAACGGGCCGAGCAGTGAACTGGGGTTGCCCTGCACGAGGAGGACGCCCAACGCGCTGATGCCGTTGATGGCCGCATGCCCTATGACTGCGGGCCAGACACTGCCAGCCCGCAGCGTCGCCCAGGCCAGGAAGCAGCCGGTGACGACGGTGAACCATACCATCAGCAGCATTCCGGTCCAGGGCGCGCCCGGATAGCCAAAGCCGTAGTTGTGTCCCATGGCGATGACCGGCCAGTGCCATACGCCCCAGATCACGCCTGAGACCAGCATCGCCCGTCGTTCACCCAACGGCAGCAGCTTCGGCAGCAGATAGCCTCGCCAGCCAAATTCTTCGCCAAAGGTAAACAGTCCATTGAGCAGGGGCGCAATCAGCACCGCGCTGCCCAATTGCGCAGCCACGATCAGCCAGGGATTCATCGTGGCCGTCTGCGCGTTCTGCGCCAACATGCCGCGCAGCATGGTGAGATCCGGGTCGAAGTAGCGCGGCAGGAGGGCAAAAAAGACCGCTGCGCCCACGATTGTCGCCAGCGCCGGCACGACCCAGGCCGCCAGCCAGTAGCGCCAGCCCCGCTTGAAATGCGGTCGCAGCCACGTATCCTGCCAGCCTTCACGCGTGAGCAGTCGCGTCAACACGTGCGCCAGCGCCGGCGCCCACATGTAACCCACCGCCAGCAGAACAACCGCCAGGGTCAACTGCAATTGTGGAACCAACACCGGGCTGTTGACCAGGCCGCCCGTGAGGAAAATGACCAGACCGATGATCCAGGCGAGGCCAAAAGCCAAAGCCAGGAAAATACCTAAGCGCTTGACATCCAAACCATTGTTCATCCGTTATCACCTCTGTCATGTGCCCTGGATCGCCTCGCAGACCGGGCGTCCATATTTATTATACCGTTGTCCGCGGCTGTAGTATAATCGCGGTGTGAAGAGATGGCAGAAGTGATCTGTACCGTCGAAGAGGAGTCTGCATGTCCAGTGATCTGATCCACGGCGCTTGCCCGCACGACTGCCCCGATACCTGCGGCATCATCAGCGAAGTCGAGAACGGCCGGGCCGTCAACTTCTACGCCGATCCAAACCATCCCGTCACGCAGGGCTGGCTGTGTGCGAAGGTGCGCCCCTACCTGGAGCGCGTTTATCATCCCGACCGCCTGACCCATCCGCTGCGCCGCGTGGGGCCGAAGGGGGGCGGGCAATGGGCGCGCATCACCTGGGATGAGGCCATCGCGGAGATTTCGGCGCGCTGGCAGGCCATCCGCGTCGAGTCAGGCGCGGCGGCCATCCTCCCCTATTCGTACAGCGGCACCCTGGGCCTGGTGCAGATGACCGTGTGCAACGCCCGCCTCTGGAATCGCCTGGGCGCCAGCCATTTACAGCGCAGCATTTGCGGCGCGGCCGCGGAGTTCGCCGTCGAATCCACCCTGGGCGCCCGCCACAGCCCCGCGTATGAAGATGTGGCTCAGAGTCGTCTCATCATCCTCTGGGGTCACAACCCAGCCAGCACTGCGCCGCATTTCATGCCGGCACTGCGCCGCGCCCAGCGCGCCGGCGCGGAGACGATCGTCATTGATCCGCGGCGCACCCTCAGCGCACACGGCGCCAGTCTGCACCTGGCGCCCCTTCCCGGTACGGATGGCGCGCTGGCGTTGGGCCTGGCGCACATCATTGTGCAGGAGAACCGCCATGACGAGGCCTGGTTGCAGGCAAATACGGTCGGTTGGCCGCAGTTCAAGGCGCGCCTGGCCGATTACCCGCCGGCGCGCGTGGCGCAAGTCACCGGCCTGGCGGAGAGCGCCATCGTTGACCTGGCCCGGCGCTACGCCAGCGTGCGCCCAGGGCTGATCAAGATCGCCGATGGTCTCAACCGTCACCGCAACGGCGGGCAGACCGTGCGCGCCGTCTGCGCGCTGCCTGCCATCACCGGGCAGTACGGCGCGGCCGGCGGCGGCCTGGCCTACAGCACCAGCGGCTATCTGCGCTGGGACAGCGAGGCGGTTTCTCACGCCGCGGACTGCCCGCCCGCGCCGCGCAGCGTCAACATGAACCGGCTGGGCGCGGCTCTGCTGGGCGAGATCAACGATCCACCCATCCGCTCGCTCTATGTGTACGGCGCCAACCCGGCTGCCAGCGCACCCAACGCGGGCGCCATCGTGGCCGGCCTGCAGCGGTCTGACCTGTTCACCGTCGTACACGAGCTGTTCATGACCGACACTGCCGCCTACGCCGACATCGTGCTGCCGGCCACATCGCAACTGGAGCACACCGACCTGCACAAGGCGTATGGGCACACCTATCTGCAATACAACCGGCCGGCCATTCCGCCCCTGGGCGAGAGCAAGAGCAACTGGGACGTGATGCGCCTGCTGGCGCAGGCGCTCGGCTTCGACGATCCCTGGCTGCAGCAAGGCGCCGATGAGGTGATTGAAGAGGTTCTGACCGCCACGGCCAACCGGCTGCCGGCCCTGCACGGCATCACCCTGGCGCGGCTGCAAGAGGGACGGCCCCTGCCCCTGACGCTTTCGCCGGCAGCGCCATTCGCCGATCTGAACTTCCCAACGCCGAGCGGCAAGGTGGAGCTTTTCAGCCAAAGCCTGGCCGACCTGGGCCTCGATCCGCTGCCCGGTTTTGTCCATGACGATGACACCGCGCCCGCGCCGGATGGCTGCGCCGAAGCGGATGCGCTGCAACTGGTCTCAGGCGCCGCGCATCACTTTGTCAGCAGCAGCCTGGCCAACCTGGAGAGCCTGTTGGCGCTGGAAAAGGCGCCCTTCCTGGAAATCCATCCCCTGGACGCCGCGGCCCGGCAGATCGGGCAGGGCGACCGGGTGATCGTGGAGAACCGCCGCGGGTACTGCACTCTGCGCGCCGTGGTCACTGGCGCCGTGCGCCCCGGCGTGGTCGTCTCGCCCAAGGGCCGTTGGTCGCGGCAGGGAGACGGACACAACGTCAACTGGACCACGTCCGATGCCCTGGGTGACATGGCCGGGCAGAGTACATTTCACAGCAACCGGGTCTGGGTGCGGTCGGACAGTCGCCAGGTTCCTGCGCCCGCCGAGCAGCAAAGCATGGAAGATCAACACGCATGAAAATCAGCCGTGGCACGCTGGCCGCCGCCGGCGCCTATGTTCTTTGGGGCTTCTTCCCCATCTACTGGAAATTTCTGCAGAGCGTCTCGCCCCTGGAGATTCTGATTCATCGCATCCTGTGGTCATTGGTCGTGGTGCTGGCGCTGTTGGCGCTGCAAAGGCAGTGGCAGTGGCTGGCTGAGGGCCTGGCCCGGCCGGCTATTCTGCGCACGTTCGTGGTCACCGGCATCTTGCTGGCGGTCAACTGGCTCGTCTACATCTGGGCCAACAACAACGGGCACATCGTGGAAGCCAGTCTGGGCTACTTCATTACGCCGTTGGTCAATGTGCTGCTGGGTCTGCTCTTCCTGCACGAACGCCTGCGGCGGGCGCAGTGGTTGGCGATCGGCATCGCCGCGGCCGGGGTACTCTATCTGCTCCTCAACGCCAGCGGACTGCTCTGGATTTCGCTCACGCTGGCGTTCAGCTTTGGCATCTACGGCCTGTTGCGCAAGACGGCGCAGCTTGGGTCGCTGCCCGGCCTGACCGTGGAGATGATCGTGCTCTGCCTGCCCGCGCTGGCCTACGCGCTGTTTCTGCAGAGCAGCGGGCAAGCCGTTTTCGCGCATGGCCCGGCTTCAACCACGATCTTGCTGGCGCTCTCAGGCGTGGTCACCGCGGTGCCGCTCTTGCTTTTCGCCCACGGCGCGCGCCAAGTCACGTTGACCAGCCTGGGCGTGCTGCAATACATTGCGCCGACGCTTCAGTTCCTGATCGGCGTGCTGCTCTACGGTGAACGCTTCACCACGCACCGCGTGATCGGCTTCAGCCTCATCTGGCTGGCGCTGGCGCTGTACGCATGGGACAGCTATCAACTCAGTCGAAATCCGTGAGTGATGCCCGATCTCCATTGCGATCTGATTCAAGTTCCTGCAGAATTTGCCGAATATGCTGCTTGACTTGTGGGAGGCGTCTTTCGATAGTCTCCCAGACCAACTCATAGTCAACACCGAAGTAGAAGTGAATGAGCCTATCGCGCATTCCAGCCATTTCACGCCAGGGGATATCGGGATATGAATGACGTATCGAATCAGGCACCTGCTTTGTGGCTTCGCCGATGATCTCGAATTTCCGCAGGACCGCACTAGACGTCCTGTCGTCGGCCTCAAAGGCTTGCAGATCCATATCCACGACAAACGACTCAATGCTGTCAATTGCATGCAGTATATCCCACAGATAAAGGCGAAGATCTCTCACAGGATGATTACCTCTTGGAGTACAGCGTCGCGTAATTCCTCACGGAGCGCGCGACGAGGAACAACATCTACAGGGCGCTGAAGGCGTTCTTCCAGAAACTGGCTCAAACCGATCAAATCGAACAGATCAGCGCCATCCTGAAAATCAACCAACAAGTCAACGTCACTTGATGGATGTTGTTGGTTGCGCGCAAAAGAACCGAACAAACCAATCGTGCGTAGTTTGTAGCGAGCGATCATATCCGTCTTGAATGATCGAAGAGTAGTAATTATGTCTTCCATCTTATACCTTTTTATACCTTCCATCATAGCGGAATTCTAACGGGAAATGGCTGGGGTGTCAATTGCAGCAGGACAATAATAGGCGACGGACAATCACCCGATTGTTGTCGGTGGGCAGGCTGTGCTATACTTACGCGCAACCGGCGCAGGATCGCCGGCCTGTGAGATGCCAAGGAGTGAAAGCCAATGATTGCCACCAAGAGCCTGGCCGCGAGACTAGATCCCTGGGCTGAACCAGCCTGGGATATCGCATTGCTCTTCCCTGACCAAGGGGCCTGGAGCGAAGAAGAATTCCTGCAACTGGACACCAATCACCTGGTCGAGTTCACCCATGGACGCCTGGAGGTACTGCCAATGCCTAACGAGACTCACCAAGATTCCGTGTTCTTCCTGGCCGCCTTGCTCAAGGCCTTTGCAAGACGGATTGGCGGCCATGCCGTGATCGCGCCCTTTCGCCTGCGCCTGTGGCCTGGCAAAATTCGCGAGCCTGACATCATGTTCATCGCCAACGCGGCCGATCGCCGGCGCCAGCAGGCCTACTGGTCCGGCGCCGACCTGGTGGTCGAAGTCTTGAGCGAGGACGACCCTCTGCGCGACCTGTCGGTCAAACGCTTCGAATACGCCCAGGCGCGCATTCCCGAATACTGGATTGTGGACCCGACCGGCGAAACCCTGACCGTGCTGGCGCTGCAAGGTGACGCGTATCGAGAACACGGCTGCTTTGGCCGCGGGGCCACGGCCACCTCAGCCACCCTGACTGGCCTGGTAGTAGATGTGAACGCACTCTTCGACGCGGAGTAGACGCCTGCCCGCAAGCCATTCCCACACGGTCGTTTCGTTTCCTGCCCGCACCGTGGAACCAATGCGCTCGTTTTCCGTACTGTAGGCGAGGGGTTTGAGTTGCGCCTGAAGGCGCCTCGCTAACAAAAGGAGTAACTTACTATGTCATACACGGCTGAGATTAGCCGCAGCAATCCATCCTGTTTTCTGTTCCTGATTGACCAGTCCGGCTCCATGGCCGACCCGTTCGGCGGCCCCGGCGGCAAGCGCAAGGCCGACGGCGTGGCCGATGTGGTCAACCGCCTGCTGCAGAACCTGGTCATCAAATGCGCCAAGTCCGAAGGGGTGCGCGACTATTATCACGTAGGCGTCATCGGCTACGGCGCCAGAGTTGGCCCGGCCCTGGGCGGCGCCCTCGCCGGTCGCGAGATGATCCCGATCAGCGAAATCGCCAACAACCCGGTGCGCATCGAAGAGCGCGTGCGCAAGATGGACGACGGCGCAGGCGGCATCGTCGAGCAAACGGTCAAATTCCCCATCTGGCTTGATCCGGTGGCCCAGGGCGGTACGGCGATGGTGCAGACGCTGACCCAGGCGCGGACCATCATCGAAGGCTGGCTGACGCAGTACCCGAACTGTTTCCCGCCCATCGTCATCCACATCACCGACGGCGAGTCAACCGACGGCAACCCCACGGACGCGGCCAACGCGCTCAAGGCCCTGACCAGCAACGATGGGCAGACGCTGCTCTTCAATATCCATATTTCATCGCAACGCACCAACCCGCTGGAATTCCCGCCCGGCGCCGACGGCCTGCCGGACGACTACGCGCGCAGCCTGTTCGCCATGTCGTCGGAACTGCCGTCGTACATGCAGGAAATTGCACAGCAGGAAGGCTATCCGGTGACCGCCGACACGCGCGGCTTTGTCTTCAACGCGGACATGGTCGCGCTCATCCGTTTCCTGGACATCGGCACCCGGCCCAGCAACTTGCGCTAGCAGCCTGTCGGAGGGGCATCCTGGAGTCAAGGCTTCAGCCGGTTCTAGCTGGAAATCGCAGTGATTTTACCGGCTAAAGCCTCGATTCCGGCCCGTTGGGGGTTCTCTCCGACAGGCTACTATAACGAAACGTCTCTGCCGGCGCCCAGGCTCGCCCCCACACGAACCTGAAGACGGCTTCTGATGGAGTCAATCACTGTGCAGGTGCTTCTTGATCACCTGGCTCTGCCCAAGGCCGGGAACAGCGCCAATGACTACGAGGATGCGGCGTTTCCGTTGGATGCGCCCGTCACCCCTGTGACCCGCTTGCGGGCGGCCATCGCCGATGGCGCGACCGAAAGCTCGTTCGCCGCGCTGTGGGCGCGTCTTCTGGTCGAGGCGTTCGTGCAGAAACGACTGCTCGTGCGCAGTCAGCGTCTGCTGACGCAACTGGCCGTGCTGCACCAAACCTGGCGGCAGGCTGCCGCGTCCAAACCGCTGCCCTGGTATGCCGAGGAGAAGCTGCGCGATGGCGCCTTTTGCGCCTTCTTGGGGCTGGAACTGGCCGAGGGGCGCCGCGGGAACACCTGGCAAGCCTGGGCCGTTGGCGATAGCTGCCTGCTGCATGTGCGCGGCGACACCCTGCTCGTCGCCTTTCCGCTGACCACCGCGGAGGCGTTCAACAGCCGCCCCCTGCTGATCGGCAGCCAGGTGCGCTTTCACGCCGAAGCGGTCGGAGCGATGCACCGCACGCATGGCGCCTGGCAGCCTGGCGATCGCTTCTTTTTGCTGACCGATGCCCTGGCCGCCTGGTTCCTGGCTGCACACGCGGCCGGCGACAACCCGACCGCCACGCTTGAGGGGTTATTGGCCGACCGCGACACTGACGCGTCGGCCGCCTGGCTGGCCGACACGCGCCGCGCCCGCCACATCCGCAACGATGACACCACGTTGTTGCGCATCACCCTGCTGGGCACACCGGGAGACGCCTGATGGGCGTCTTGCACGCGGTTGCCTGACCAAACCATGCCCACACCCATCGCACCGGCTGCCCCCCAGCCCAACGAATACGACGAAGCGGTGCAGAACCCGCGCACCTGCTTTGCCGACCCGGACCTGCGCAGAGGCACGGTGGAAACCTACCCGCCCGGTCGCGGCATTCCCGGCATGCCCTGGCCGCGCAGCGGCGCCTTTGGGCAGGCTTACCGTGTCTTCGTCAACGGGCAGCAGTGGGGCGTCAAATGCTTCACCCGCCTGCACGAGGACCAGGAGGCGCGCTATCGCGCCATCTCTGCACACCTCAAGCGCGCCAACCTGCCCTACATGGTTGACTTCGATTTTCAGCCTGCCGGCATGCGCGTCAAGGGCAAGGCGTACCCCTTGCTCAAAATGGCCTGGATTGACGGCGAACCGCTCGATGACTACATCGAAGACCACCTCAGCCAACCGGGCGCGCTCGCCCGCCTGGCGGACCAATGGCTGGCGCTAGTGCAGACCCTGCACGCGCACGGCATTGCGCATGGTGATTTGCAGCATGGCAACATCCTGGTGGCCGCCGGCGAACTGCGTCTGATTGACTACGACGGCATGTTCGTGCCGGCCCTGCGTGGTCAGGTCAGTCACGAGATCGGCCATCGCAACTACCAGCACCCGCAGCGCAACCAGCAGCAGTTCGACGACTCGCTCGATCATTTCTCATCCTGGGTGATCTACCTCTCCTTGCTGGCGCTCAACGTGGAGCCAGAACTTTGGTCGCGTTTCCGCGGCGGCGACGAGAAGCTGCTCTTCGATGCGGATGACTTCCGCGCCCCTGGCCGCTCGCCTGTGCTGAAGGCGCTGCGCGACTCGTCCAAGCCAGATCTGCCTCCCCTGGCTGCGTTCATCAGCGAATTGGCACGCGTGCCGCCCACCCACGTCCAGCCGCTGGATGGGCAGTTGGTCATGCGTGCCCTGGAAGAGGCGCGCGCGGCGGCGCGCGTGGCCTGGATCAACGATCATGCGCAGACTGCCCCGGTCAGTCGGGCGGCAAGCGCCGTCAGCCCGCAGCTGGCGGCCGCGCCTGCGCGGCCGCCAGCCGCCGCACCAGGCGCGGCCGGTTGGATCGCCGGTCATCCGGTGAGCCGTCAGCCGCAGGCGCCAAAACTCAGCCGGCCGTCGCCCAAGAAGTGGCTGCCGGACCGCCTGTGGCCTGAACGGCTGGGCATGGCGCTGCAACTGCTGACCAGCGGCGCCCTGGTCTACCTGGCGATTCTCGGCCTGATCGTGGTCGAATGGGCCGCGCTGTGGTTTACCTCCACCCTGGCGATGATGATCGTTCTTCTGGCCTATCGCTACGTCACCCTGCCCGAATTCCGTGAGCGTTCCGATCTGCTCACCCTGGCCGCGCGCCACCAGCGGGAGCAGCGTCAGATCTCCAAGCGCCTGGACAAACTCACGGCTGCCTGGGAGCGGGAGACGAAGCGTACACAAACGGCCGCGCACAGACTGGCCACGGTCGAGACGACCTTGCGCACCCGCCAGGCGGCCGAACTACAGACGGTTGACCACGAACTGCAAGCACGCCTGGCCGGCCGACTGCAACGCTGGCAGCAGCAGAAGCGACGTGACGCGCTGGCACAGGTGCGCCTGGCCGATGAAGCCATCCCGAGCATCGGTTTGTTGACCCTACACCGCCTGACGAAGGCCGGCATCATCACCGCGGCCGATGTGGACTACGACCGTGTGCGTCAGGTGCCGCGCGTCGGCGACCAGCGGGCGCGTGAACTGGTGGCCTGGCGGCGTCAGGTGGAGGCGCGCATTGCGCCCACCCTGCCGGTTGCACTTCCGCCTGACCAGGCCGCGCCGCTGCAAAAGCAAGGCGCCAGCGACCATGAGCGCATCGAGAAGCGCCATCGCAAGCCCCTGGCGCACGCCGTGCAGGGACGTCTGGCCGAGGCGCAGCGCCATGCCCAGGAAGAGCAGAAGTTTGTGCCTGCAATCAATGAGGAAAAGCGCTGGCACGCCGATCTCGTGCAGCGCCTGCAGGAAGTCAACAACGAACTGACGGCCTACGAGACCCTGAGCTTCGTCACCTTCATGCGTCGCCTGCTCTTCCTGCGCACCTGAGCCACTGCGTGCAAGTTCACCGGTAAGTGCGCCCTTTCCATTCGCTGCGCACGCCGCGATAATAGCGCAGGGCGGAGCTCCAGGTCATGCTCAGGTAGAGCGTACCGATCAGGGGCGTTAGCAGAGGCCATAACGGTGACAAGCCATAGAATCGCCATGTGGGCCAATGGAAGGCGACCATTCCCAACCAGGCGGTCAGGCTCAGCAGGCGCGTGGATGGATTGGGGATCATCAGGCCGATCACCGGCATCCAGAACAGAAGGGCCATGACCAGGGTGAGCAGGGCAAGGATAAGGGGTGAGTAGCCCAGTTGGGTATAGGCCGAGCGGGCGATCATGTTCCAGATTTCCGATAGCCCCCGGTAGGGCCGCACGCAGGTGACGCGTCGCGAAAGGCCGATCCAGGTGCGCGCGCCGCGCGCCTTGACCTGGCTGGCCAGGGTGCAGTCGTCAATCAGCGCACCGCGCATCACCTGCAGCCCGCCAATGTCGGCAAAAAGGCGCGTTTCAAGCAAGATGCAGCCGCCGGCCGCGGCGGCCACGCGCTTCGTCGGGCCATTGGCCAGGGCAAATGGATAGAGGCTCTTGAAATAGAGGATGAACGCCGGCAGGAGGAGTCTCTCCCAGAAGCTCTGCATGTGCAGTTCGGCCATCACCGAGACGAAGTTCCGCGCGCCGTCGGTCATTAAGTGCTTCAGCGAGGCGATCACACCCGGGGCCAGGCCAATGTCGGCGTCGAGCAGCAGCGTCAGCGGGGTTTGCACGCAACGCACCCCCTGGTCCAACGCCCACAGCTTGCCGGCCCATCCTTCCGGCAACGGCGCGCCCGGTACGATGGTCAAGTTGAGGCCGGGCACGCGGCGAGCGACGCCGGCGGTGCCATCGTCCGAGCGGTCATCCACCAGGATGACGCGCAGACCCTCACCCTGGCCAGCCAGCGCGGCCAGGGTGAGGCCAATGATCGCCGCTTCATTGCGCGCCGGGATGACGACGGTTACATCCTCCAGATTGTAAGGATCGAGTGGGACGGGCGCTTCCCGCTCCAGGGTTTCGCGCTGGAGCCAGGAGAACCAGGGCTGCAACAGCGCGCCCAGCCAAAACAGGGCCGAGAGACCGGCCAGAGCCACATCCATTGCCGTAGATCACCTTCTTTCCGCCCAAACCGCCTAAACCGCCCAAAACCGCCTAAACCGCCTAAACCGCCTAAACCGCCCAAACCGCTCAAACCCACGTCGCGGCTTTCTCCGCTGCGGCGCTGCAACCCCCGCCGCAGCGGAGCCAAGTGTACCCGCGTTCTGACGCGCGGTCAAGACGCCCCATGACATCGGGTGCATTTCAAATTGGGGAATTGGGGGCAGGCGATTGTCAATCCCCCTTATTTCAAGTACAATACGCCTTACTGATCTCCGATCTCCGATCTCTGATCTCCGATCTCCGATCTCCGATCTCCGATCTCCGATCTCCGATCTCCGATCTCTGATCTCCGATCTCCGATCTCCGATCTCCGATCTCTGATCTCCGATCTCAATCTCAAATCTCACACCCAAGGAGAAACCCACAACCCAATGCTCACCCTGGACCAAATTCGTCAGGAACTCCCTGCTGTCCAACGCGCCGTCTATCTCAACACAGGCTCGAATGGGCCGCTGCCGCGGGCGGCTGCTGTGGCGATGGCCGAGGCAGCCGCTCGGGAACTGAACGAAGGCCGCATCGTTCCGACGGCCTGGCAGGTATTCTCTGAAACCAAGATCCGCCTGCGCGAGGATTTCGCCGCGCTGCTGCACGCGCCGCCCACGAGTGTGGCGCTGACGCACAGCACCACCGAGGGCGTCAATCTGGCCCTCTGGGGGCTGAACTGGCAGGCGGGCGATGAGGTGATTACCACCACCCTGGAACACCCCGGCGTCACCGTGCCGTTGACGCTGCTGCGCCAACGAGCCGGCGTCACCGTCCGTTTCGCTGAGGTGGGTCTGGGCCAGGCCGAGCGCGTGCTCGACGCGCTGTCCAGGGCCTTCACCCGCCGCACGCGCCTGGTCGCGCTCTCGCATGTCAGCTATTCCAGCGGCGCCGTCTTCCCGCTGGCTGAGATCGTCGAACTGGCGCACCGCCACGGCGCGTGGGTGCTGGTGGACGCGACCCAAAGCCTGGGCGCCATCCCCGTGGACGTGACCGCGCTGGGCGTGGATTTCTACGCCTGCTCCGGCCAGAAGTGGCTGTGCGGGCCGGAAGGCGTCGGCGCGCTCTACGTGCATCCTGACCGCTTCGATGATCTGCTGCCGGCTTTCGGCGGTTACTCCACCTTTCTGGCGCAGAATCATCGCGGCTGGATCGTGCCGCAGCCGGGCGCGGCCCGCTACGAAAGCATCGCCTTCTACCCACCCACCATCTGGGGCATGGCCGCCGGCCTGAAGTGGCTGCGCGACGAGGTTGGCTTCGACGCTATTTTCAGCAGCATCGCGGCCAATGCCCGGACCCTGCGCGATGCGCTGGCGCCGTTGCCCGGCGTGACGCTGCTCACCCCTGCGCAGCAGCAGGCCGGACTGGTCAATTTTGACCTGGAGGGCTGGTCGCCGCAGGCATTGGCCGGCCTTGTCGAGGCCGTGGAGCAGGCCGGCTATACCATTCGCACGGTCCCGCATCCGCCCTTTGGCCTGCGCGCCTCAACCGGTTTTTTCAACACAAACGCTGAACTGCTGGGCCTGGCCGCGGAAATCCGGGCGTGGCTGGCGCGGGGACCGGCCGCTGTCAAGGCGCCGCCAATGGCGGTTGGCTTGCCGGCGCAGTATGTGAAACCGGGCTGAGGCCAGGAGAGGACTGCTGTGCTTGCACCTGAGCGGGTCGTCATCGTGCTGGTGGAGCCGCAGGACGCGGTCAATGTGGGCGCGGTGCTGCGCGTTATGTTGAATTTTGGCCTGCGCCAATTGCGCGTGGTCAACCCCGCGGCGGCGGCGCTCGACCCGGCGCGGCTGGATGACCTGGCGCACCGCAGTCAGGCCATCATCGCCGGCCTGCAGGTGACCAGCACACTGGACGAGGCGCTGGCCGATGCCACCTACGTCGTTGGCGCCACCGCGCGACCGCGTGAGGAGGCGCCGGCCGCGCACACGCCGCGTGAATTGGCGCCGATATGGGTCGCCCAAATGCAGGCCGGGCGCCTGGCGTTGGTCTTCGGGCCTGAATCGTCCGGATTGACCAACGCTGCGCTCGACCGCTGCCACGTGCGGCTGACTATCCCCACCACGCCGGACTATCGCTCGCTCAACCTGGCGCAGGCGGTCCTGATCGTTTGCTATGAACTATGGCTGGCTGCTGACGATCCGGCGCCGACGCCGACCCTGACCCGGCCCGCCGACGCTGCAGCGCTTGTAACCATGTTCGCCGACTGGCAGCAGGCGCTGACGGCCATCGGCTTTCTCAAGCCCGGCCAGGCGCCGGTCATGATGCGCCGGCTGCGCGACCTGGTTCAGCGCGCCGCGCCCAGCGCGGCTGAGGCGCGGCTGCTGCATGCCATCGCGCGTGAGATGCTTAAATTCGCCCGCCGGTTGACCTGAGAGTCTGTGAAAATATCCTGGCGGCAGTTCGGAGGTGGCATCATGACCACAACCTGTAGTGGCTTGGTGTTCGAAAACTACCACATGCGGTATGCCATCGCAGGGGTGTTACGCACCCCGGAGATATTTTCACAGACTCTGACAAGAGGTACTTTATGCAAGATAACGACATTCACCCGATCATGATCGCCCTGCGTGCGGCCGTTGGCGCCTGGCGGTTATCCATTGTGGACGCCCTGGCCCAGCGGGCCGAAACCCCCTACAAGATCCTCATCACCACCATGCTCAGCCTGCGCACGCAGGACACCACCACCGGTCCGGCCAGCGAACGCCTGTTTGCCCTGGCCGATACACCGGTTGCCATGTTGACCCTCAGCGCCGAGGCCATCGAGCAGGCGATTTACCCGGTCGGCTTCTACAAAGTCAAGGCGCTGAACGTGCTCAAAGTGTCACGCATCCTGCTCGAAACCTACGACGGACGCGTGCCCGCGACCATCGAAGAGCTGATCGAACTACCCGGCGTGGGGCGCAAAGTAGCCAACCTGGTGTTGACGATGGGCTATGGCTTGCCCGGCATCTGCGTTGACACCCATGTCCATCGCATCAGCAACCGCTGGGGCTATGTGCAAACCAAGACGCCGGAACAGACCGAATTTGCCCTGCGCGCCAAGCTGCCGCCCGCGTACTGGATCGAAATCAACGGGCATTTGGTGATGCTGGGCCAAAACATCTGCCATCCCACCTCCCCGCGCTGCAGCCAGTGCCCGCTCAGCGCCTGGTGTGAACGCGTCGGCGTCGTGCGCAGCCGTTAGCCCCGCTCCTGTAGGTCCGGCCTCCTGGCCGGACAACGTTGGACAAGAGAAGCAAGTTCTGCGGCGGAGGGCGTCGTCACGCCGGAGACGTGACCTACGGCTGGTTGCGCCCGTCGCAGGTTGCCTTCTTGCCAAATCAACCTGACTCGGTTATAATTTGTGCGGTCGAACGGGGCGTAGCGCAGACCGGTAGCGCACTTGAATGGGGTTCAAGTGGTCGGAGGTTCAAATCCTCTCGCCCCGACCTGATGACAAGGCCGATGGTTGCACAGCCGTCGGCTTTTCGCTATCTTTCGGTTGCATAGGAAAGGCGGCATCTATGACAGATGCCTCATGGCTCGATCGAGAGCCTTTTGCTGTCGAACAAAATACGAACGGGTCACACCTGCCCGCTCCGGCCCCGGACCAGACGAGCGATTTTCTGGAACGGGTCAAGGCGGGCATGTCTATTGCTGCCGACATCAGTCGCGCAGATATTGTGCTGTTCCAGTTGCAGCGTAACGAATTGGTCGTCATGGCCCATGCCATGCCGGCGTCCATCTCGTCGCTCTACCGCCAATCTGCCCTACATCGCACCTATCACACGCAGGAACATCCGTTGGCGATGGAAGCCTTGACCAGCGGCGCTCATCGGCGCCGCCTGCGCGAGGTGCTGACCGATGGCGCACCGGTGGACGAAGAGGTGTGGCCGGTCATTGATGGTAACGGTGTCATCGTCGCGGCCTTCAGTGTCCTGACCAACCTGATCGAACACGAACGCCATCGCCGACGAAAGCGTATCTTTCAGACAGCCATGCGTTGGCTGAAGTGGATGGCAGTGCATGGTGAGTTGCGAGGCGCCGAGGACTTGTCCCCTTTCCATGAATTCGACGGCATCCTGTATGTCAACGAAGCCGGGTCCATCGAATACCTCAGCGGCATTGCCATCAACCTCTATCGCCGGGTCGGATACCTTGAGGACATGCGCCGTCGCGGGCTAAGCGGGCTGGCCACCAACGACGAAGCCGTGGTCGCGCGCGCGCTGCGCGCGCAGCGCTGCCTGGAAGAAACGGTCGAGTTTGGCGATCATTACTGGGTACACAAAGCCGTTCCTCTGCGCCAGGCGCAGCCGCAGTGGCAGCAGCCGCGCACCTGGTTCAACCCACACACTCTGCCCCTGGTGCCGGCCGGCGCCTTTTTGTTGATCCATGACGCCACCGAAGCCCGCCATCGTGAGCAGGAGCTTAAGATCAAGTCGGCGCTTATCAAAGAAGTACATCATCGGGTCAAGAACAACCTGTCGTCGGTCGCATCCCTGGTACGGATGCAGGCGCGACGTATCGTGACCGTGGAAGATGCCCGGGCGGCCCTGGCCGACACCGAGGAACGTATTCGCAGCATTGCGATCATTCATGAGTACCTGGCGCGCGAGGAAGGTCGCCCCATCAGCATGCGCGAAGTGTGCCAGCGCATCGCGGAAGAGGTCAAACGCATCGAACAAAAGCCGGGCCAGGTCATCACCATTACGCTCGCTGGCCCCAGTCTGCACCTGGCGAGTCGTCAGGCCACCGCCTGTTCGCTGGCCATCAATGAGCTGATTTCCAACGCGATCGAACACAGCACCGAACCGGTCATGCGCGACGTGCTCATTGATGTCGTGCTCGAAGATGGCGGCGATTTCGTGCGCCTGCAGGTCACAGATGATGGCCCGGGCCTGCCGCACGACTTCAACCTGCAAACGGTGCGCGGCCTCGGTCTGCAAATCGTGCGCACCCTGGCCCAGGAAGATCTCAAGGGCAAGTTCGAAATACGCGGCAACATCCCCAAAGGGACGACCGCAATCGTTGAGTTTCCAAAAGCGTCACTGGCTGACGCTTGACCCAGGCGGCGCGGACGCTGCTGTCCACGCCTGGATCGTTCTCGTTGTGAAGAGGGGGACTACTGTGGAACGTACCCGTATCATCATCGCCGATGACGAAACGCTCATTCGCATGGACCTGCGCGAAATGCTCACCCACCTGGGCTACCTGGTGGTTGGTGAGGTGGGGGATGGGCGCAGCGCCGTCAACCTGGCGCGTGAACTGCGCCCGGACATCATCATCATGGACATCAAGATGCCGGACATGGATGGCATCGAAGCGGCCAAGGTGTTGACAGAAGACAAAATCGCGCCCGTCCTGCTTCTCAGCGCGTACAACCAGCGTGACCTGGTGGTCCGTGCGCGCGAGGCCGGGGTGGCCGGCTACCTGGTCAAACCGTTTCGTGAAGCGGACCTGGCGCCCGCCATCGAAGTCGCGCTGGCGCGCTTCCAGGAATTCCGCGAGTTGGAAAGACAAGTGGGCGATATCCAGCTTGCACTGGAGACGCGCAAGCTGGTTGACCGCGCCAAGGGCATGCTGATGGATCGCCAGGGCATGACCGAGGCTGAGGCCTTCCGCCGTATTCAGAAGATGAGCATGAATAACCGCAAGCCCATGAAGGAAGTGGCCGAGGCCATCATCCTGGCGCACCAGGTGGGCGAAGGTTGATTGCAGAAACGAACAACGTGCTGACAGCGGTTGGCCGGCTGTCAGCACGTTGACAAGTCTTTCGATTAGGCGTAAGTGATCCGCTGGTTCGTAGTGGCGACTTCAGTCGCTCTGTGGCCGCAGAAACGGCTAAAGCCGTCACTACGAACTGCCTGGCAACTTACGCCGCCCACTATTAGAAGTTCAGTCCACCGCCCAGGTCGAGCACACTGATGCCGAGCAAGGACAGGATGAACGCCAGCAGAACAATGAGCAGGATCAGAATCAGCATCCCCAGGGCCGTCGCCGCCATGAAGCCGCAGCCGAATTGAAAGCCATCGGCAAACGTCAGGCTGCGTATTTCCTCCACCACCGGTACAATCTCGGTCATAACCGGCTCTGTCAACGTTGTTTTCTCCTTCGATGGCACAGGTAACGCCGTTTGTGCGGCAGATCAAATACAGAATATCCTGCAAACAGGCCCAAATTGCGCCTGTTTGCATAGGCGGAAAAGCGCAGTCCGTTCCTGCTTGCAGTATAGCACAGGTTGAAACGGCAAAGCAATTTGCCAGGACATCCGGTAACAAGGGCCGGGCACAGCGTTGGGCCACTCTGCCACTGCTCCTGGTTGCGTGGGGGTTGATGCTGGTTGCGCTCGACGCCCACCCCATCCGTGAAGATGAGGCCCTCTACGCCGCCTGGGCGCTGGGACTGGCGCGCCATGACTTCTGGCTGGTTGGCGTGCCAGTGGACAAACCGCCTCTGTTTCTCTGGCTGTTGGCCGCCTGGCAACAGACGGTCGGCAGCAGTGTCGCGGCCATGCGCCTGCTCAACGTCGCCCTCAGCCTGCTCAGCGCCACCCTGCTCTACGCGCTGGCTCGACGTCTGACCGACCGCCCCAGCGCCTGGTTGACTCTGGCGGTCTACGCTGCATCGCCCTTCGCCATTCTCTTTGCGCCCACCCTCTACACCGATCCCTTGCTCACCACCACCCTGCTGGCCGCGTGCCTGGCTGCCGTGCAGCGGCGCTGGGGTTGGCTGGGCTTCTCCCTGGGCCTGGCACTGGCCACCAAACAGCAGGCGCTGCTCCTGCTGCCCCTACTGGTATGCGTGACGCCGCGCCCGCTCGCCCGCCCGCCCTGGGCGGCCTGGCGCGGCCTTCTCGGCCTCATCCTCGCGCTCGGCCCCGCCCTGGTCTGGGATGCCCACCGCCTGGCGCTGACACCGCCTGGCGGTCCACCCACCGTTTGGGTTCAGAGCGCCGTTAGCTACGGCGGATTGTCCCTGGCGCCGCTCAGCGCCTGGCTGCCGCGCCTGGTCGCCTGGCTGACGCCCGCACAGGTTCTTGCGCCGGGATGGGCGTCAGCCGGACTGCTCCTGCTCGGCGTGGCCTTAGCCCTGCGCCAGGGCTGGCAGCGACGCTCTTCACCCAGTTCTAGGCCGTGGCGATCCCCGGCGGGGCCGCCGTGGGAATTGCCGCTGCTTGGCTTTGTGCTGATCTACCTGGCGCTGCAAGTTGTGGTATCATTTCAGGTGTGGGATCGTTATTTGCTGCCGCTGGCGCCGCTGTTGGCTCTGTACAGCGCGCTGGCTCTGCGCTGGCTGTGGCGGCGCGGCGGCCCGATCATCCTGCTGATTGGCTTGCTCCTGCTGAGCGCCCCGGCCTGGCGGGCAGCTCATGGCGGCTATCCCATTGGCAGCGATCACGGCGCTTACGACGGCATCGAAGAGGCGGCGCTGGTGGTGCGTCAGTATTTGCCCGACAACCCATTCGGCGTGCTCTACCATCACTGGTTGGGCTGGCATTGGCAATACTACCTGGACAGCGCGCAGTTCCAGCGTATCTACTATCCCACGCCGGATTACCTGGCCGCCGACGCCGCCGGCCCCCCGCAGTACACGCGCCTGGTCGTCATCCCCGCCTGGCGCCAGGACGACGCACTGGCCGCAGCGCTCGCCGCACAGGGCCTGCGCCTGCACTGGCTGCATTCAACCTATCGCCCCGACGGCTCCCCCTCGTTCCTAATCTATCGTATCGAACCGATCTCTGATCTCTGATCTCCGATCTCCGATCTCCGATCTCCGATCTCCGATCTCCGGTCTCTGATCTCCGATCTCCGATCTCTGATCTCCGATCTCCGATCTCTGATCTCTGATCTCCGATCTCCGATCTCCGATCTCCGAGGACTCTCACATGGCATCTCCCTGGCAGCGCTTCCTGCGCCCTGACTATTTGCTCGATCCAGCCCCGCCCCTGGGACGCGCCTGGCCGCTGTTCCTGCTGCTGGCCGGCCTGTTTTTAGGCGGTCTGCTCTGGGCGTGGCAGCAGCGGTCACGCGGGCGCGTCGCGCAGTGGGAGGGCGTGGTGTGCGCGGCCGGACTCCTGCTCACCCTGGCCCGCCTGTTCAACGTGCCGGCCCTCTCCGTCCGGCTGTGGCCGCTGTTGGCGCTGGGCCTGGCGCTCCTCATCGCGCTGGGCTACCGGTTGACGCGGCGCCCGTGGGGTGACCAGCCTGGCTGCGTCGTGCGGGTTCTGGCCCTGCAACCGATCGCCGCCGACCGCGCACGCGCACTGGCCTGGCTGGCCGGCCTGTTACCCATGACCTATCCCGCACTGATTGCCGCGGTGCGCCTGGCGTTGCCCAGCGGTCTCGAAGCCCAGGTGCAGGCCAACCTGTTGCCTGATCCCTGGATCCTGCCGTTCGATCTGCCGGCCGCCCTGCTGACCGGCCTTGCCTTCACCCTGCTCTGCCTGGGCAGCCTGATCCTGCTCCCGGCAAACAGCAGTCAGCGCCCAACGCTGGCACCGGACCGGGCACTGGCCCTGGTTATCCTCGTGACCACCTTGCTGTGGGCCGCGCGGCTGTATGTGGGTCAGCGCACCGCGGGCGTCAGCGCCAGTGATCCTTACGCCTACGCGCAGATGGCGGTGGATGTGGCGGGGACGGGCAGCCCGCTGCATCGTTTCACGTTGTTCCCGGCCCTGCGCGACGCGGGCGTGCCCTGGTATCCCATGGTCCATGTCGGCTACGCGCTGCCGTTGGACGCCGCGGGGACAGCCGCCACCGTATGGCCGCCGGGCTGGCCCCTGCTGCTTGCCGTGCCTTACCGCCTCTGGGGTGAGCCGGCCCTCTATCTGACCGCGCCGCTGCTTGGGCTGCTGGCGGTTGCTCTCAGCGCGTGGTTCGTTCACCTGGTCGCTGGCGCCGAGGGAGCTCGCCTGCCCTGGACAGCATTGGCCGGCGCATTGACGGCCTGGCTGTTGGCGACCAGCTTCGAACAGGTGGACCGTCTCCTGGTGCCGATGGCCGATGTCAGCGCACAGATCTTCAGCCTGCTGGCGCTGGCCTGCGGGCTGTGGGCGTGGCGCAATGGCGCGCGCCGGCCCATGCGTTGGGGCCTGGCCGGCGGCGTTTGTTTTGGCCTGGCCTACTTGATTCGTCACACCCAACTGTTCCTGGCCCTCCCCATCGCGCTCCTGGTCTGGCTGGCGCCGGCAACCAGCCTGCGCCAACGCCTCAGGCTGGCCGTTGGCTTTGCCCTGGGCGCGCTCCCGCCGGGGTTGGCCGATCTCTGGTACCACTGGCGCCTGTCCGGCGCCATTTGGCAGCCAGAATCGCCAGAATCGTTCCTGTTTAGCCTGGCCCACATCGGGCGTAGCGCGGCCGCGGTGCTGGCCGAAGCTCTACGCCACAACGAATGGGGGCTGTTGTGGCCGCTGACCCTGCTGGGCGCCTGGTACCTGGCCCGCCGCGCCCCCCGCGTCAGCGCGGTGCTCGGCCTGACCGTGCTGGCCCTGCTTGCCATCCACCTGCCCTACGGCGCCCTGCGTCTGCGCGACCTGCTCTCCCTGTTCCCGCTGCTGGCGTTATTCACCGCCTGGGGCGCGGTTGCCGTACTCGCGCAGGCCCGTGCCTGGGCCGTCCGCGCCGTCGCCGGGCAGATCGTCGCCGCGCTGGCGGTGGCTGTGCTGATCTTCGCCCTGGCTGCGCGCACCTACCCTGTGCTGACCAGCCCCTGGCGACCGCCGCACGCCAGTTTTGGCTTCGTCAGCGCGGCGCAGCGCGCTGCATTCGCGCAGGTGGCCGCCCTGACCCAGCCTGACGCCATCATCGGGGCCACCCTCAACAGTGGCGCGCTCGACCTGTTGAGCGATCGGCGCAGCGTGCGTCCGGCCGACTGGACATCTGCCCAATGGGCCACGGTGATCGAAACGCTGCACGCGCAGGGCCGCGCCGTCTACCTGCTGGATGATGGGGTTGACCTGGCGCCCGTGCTGGAGGCGACGGGCCGGCAGTTTGGCCTGACACCGGTCGCCCTGCTCGATGTGCCGGTCTATGGCGACCCGGACCGCGTGAGTCGCACGCTCTTTCGGGTCTCGGCGCCCCAGACACGACGAATTTGGAGAAAGTGATGACCGATCAAAACGAATCTCCCATTGGCCACGCGCCACATGGCCGCTGGCTCGATGCCCTGGCGTTGGCCGGCTTGGGGGTGTTCGTGCTGGCGCTCTTTGCACGGCTGGCCTTCACCAACCGCGTGCTGGCGACGGGCGATGTGTACACCTACTTCACGCCCTATCGTGATTTTGCCGCTGCGGCCCTGCGCGAGGGCAAGCTGCCGCTGTGGAATCCGTATCTCTTCCTGGGCGTGCCCTTTCTGGCGAACAGTCAGGCTGCGGTTTTTTACCCGTTGCACTGGCCGCTGGCCTGGCTGAGCACGCCGCGCGCCATCGTTTGGACGATCGTGCTGCACGCCTGGCTGGGGGGCGCCTTCACCTACGGCTGGCTGCGTCACGGGCTGCGCTTGCGGCCGCTGGCTGCCTGGCTGGGCGGCATCGCCTTTGCCGGCAGCGGTTTCATCGGCGGGCATGTGGGGCAGATCAACCAGTTGAATGCCTACGCCTGGTTCCCCGCCCTGCTCTGGGTTGCGGGCGCGAAACCGGGATTCAAGGCCGGCCTGGCAGAGACGGCATCTCTGGCGCTGTTCTCATCGGCGGTATCTTCGCCGTGCAGCTTTTGGCGGGGCATACGCAAGCCTGGTACATCAGCGCCATCGGCGCCGGTCTCTACGCCCTGGCTCAGCTTCTGGCGCAGTCCCCCACCAGCCGCGCCGTCGAACGGCCGCGTCATGGCCTGGTCGCGCCTGCCTGGCGGACTGCGCCTGATCCTCTCCCGTGCCGGCGCCTGGCCTCTGTTGATCCTGGCGCTCGGCCTGGTCATCGGCCTGGGGCTGGCGGCCATCCAGCTTGTGCCCACGCTCGAATTGAGCGCGCTCTCGCCGCGCGCCAACGGCATGACCTACCGCGAGGTGGTCTCGTTTTCGCTCAAGCCGCAGTGGCTGCCCTGGGCGCTGCTCCCAGCCTACGGGCAAAACCTGGCCGCACGCTTCGGCACCGTAGCCTACGCCGAATATGTCGCGTATCTCGGCGTCAGCGGCCTGCTGCTGGCTATGTGGGGCGCCCGCGTTGGGAAACGCTGGCGCTGGCCGCTGCTGGCCCTGGCCCTGGGAGGTTTGGCGCTGGCCGTCGGCGCCTACAACCCCCTCTATTACCTGGCCTACCGCGTGATCCCCGGCTGGGCGCTGTTCCGTGCCCCGGCCCGCTGGCTGTTGCTCTACACCGCCGGCATGGCCGGCCTGATCGCGGTCGGGGTTGATGCCCTCCAGGCGCGCGCCAGCCGGCGACCGCGGCGCGCTGGCTGGCGCTGGCCTGCGGCGCACTTCTCGTCACGGAACTGCTCGTCGCCAGCAACCTGTTGCCGCACACGCACCCGACCGCGCCGGCCGCGGTGACCTCCCTGCGTAACGCGCCCGCGTACCTCCTCAGCGAACCGGGCCTGTGGCGCTTCCTCAGCATGTCCGGCATCACCTACGACCCCGGCGATCAGGCCGACCTGGCGCACCTGTTCGCCGGACAGTTGGACCCGGCCGCGCTGTACGATCTGATCGTGGCCAGCAAGCAAAAGGAGATCGTGGCGCCCAATCTGCCGCTGCTCTGGCGCCTGTCCAGTGTGGATGGCTACGATGGCGGCGTGCTGCCGCTGACGCGTTACGTGGATCTGCAGCGCCTGTTCGTGCCGGACGATCAGTTGGCGCCGGACGGGCGCCTGCGCGAGCAGTTGCGACGCGTGCCGCCGGCGCCCCTCCTCGATCTGCTCAACACGCGCTTCATCATCACCGACAAAGTCTTCGATGTGTGGGTAGACAACGTCTACTACGACCTGCAGTTCAGCGCGCCCCTGGCGGCCGGCGAGACGTGGCGCCAGACCTTGCCCGCTGACCAGCCGTTCGAGGCGACGGCCCTGGGCGTGATGTCGCACCTGGCGGGCGCCGCCAGCCTGGCGGATGGCACGCCGGTGGCCGCGGTGCGCGTGCAGGCGGCGGACGGGCGCTGGACCGCATTTGCCCTGCGCGCCGGCCAGGACACGGCCGAGGGCAGTTGGCGCGCCGGCGCGGTGGCGCATCAGCAGGCGCGCAGCGCTCATCCCTGGCGCGATCACGCCGACGGTCAGGATTACCTGACCGTGCTGACCCTGACCGCGCCCTCGCAGATCGTCACGGTCGAGGTGACCGGGACAGCGCCAGGCAGCGATTTCGTGCTGCAAGGCGTCAGCCTGATTGACGTGCGTACCGGGAGCAGCCAGGCGCTCATCACGCCGGCGCAGGGCGATTGGCGGCGCGTGCATTCCGGCGATGTCAAAATCTACGAGAAACGCGATGTGCTGCCGCGGGCCTATGTGGCGCCGGCCACGGGCGTGATCGAGGTTGCGGACGCGGCCGCGGCCCTGGAGGCGCTGCGCCGGCCGGACTTTGCGCCCGGCCAGCAGGTGGTCCTGGAAGCAGACCGCAGCCTGCCGGCGCCCGTCGCGATCAACCGCGACGCATCCTCCGGACAGGCGACCGCCGCGGCCGCGGGCCGCGCCGTGATCGAACGGTATGCGCCTGAACAGGTGGTGATCAGCGCCACGCTGACCGCGCCCGGCATCCTGGTTCTCAGCGACACCCACTATCCGGGCTGGCGCGCCACCGTGGACGGGGCGCCGGTTCGTATCGAGCAGGCTAACCTGCTGTTCCGCGGCCTTCGCCTGGCGCCTGGCGTGCATCGCGTGGTCTTCGATTTTGCACCCGCCTCGTTGATGCAGGGTCAGCGCATCACCTTCATCACCTTCATCACCTTGCTGGGCCTCGGTGTTTGGTTTCTTCTCAGGTCTCGAATCTCGAATCTTCCCTCTTGACAGACCGCCGCGGTCGTGATACGCTCGGCTCGTCAACAGCTCTGTTCCCCCGCCTTCCGGGTTCTCTCCCGCCGCCGGAAGTCCCTGGCGCGAGTTCTCTCTCCCACCTGCGACCTCCTTACAGCAGTCAGGAAAATGTCCCTGACCCCAGCCGTTTCGATTGCTGCACGAAAGGAGTCCGTTGTCATGTTACGCCGTTCTTCTACTCTCTCTTTTCTACTTTCTACTTTCTCTCCCCTCTCCTCCCGACATTCTGCTCGCGGCCGGCTCGCGCCGCGCCTGCCGTCGTTGGTTCATCTGCTGGTGGTGTGCAGTCTGCTCTTTTCCACGGCTGCTGCTGCTACCTCCCCCCCCCCAGATAAATTCCGCTGCTAAACTCATGTCCCCTGATCCCAACTTCGATCTCATTTCCGATCCCGATGCGACGCCCGCGCCTGCGCCGGTGCAGTTGACGCTGGCTGCGACGCCGCAGCAGGTCGAGCCGGCGGGCGTCGTCACCTACACCGTGGTCATCACCAACACCCTGGCCGACCGCGACCTGAGCGGACTGGTGGTGAGCGACACCCTGCCGCTGGAGCTGGCCTACTGGCCGGCCGGGGAGGGGGATTTCAGCTACCTGGAAACCGAGCGCCGGCTGGAATGGGTCATCGGCCAACTGGCTGCGGGCGCGACGCTGACCGCCATGTCCGGGGGCGTGACCGCCAGCTACGTGTACGACGGCGACGGCAACCGGGTCAAGGAGACCATCAGCCCGACTTTCGGCCACGAATTGCACGAATTGCCACGAGGGCAGAAGCTCGATTCGTGTAAATTAGTGAAATTCGTGGCAGAGAAAGCCGGGCGGATTTTTGCCACGAATTACACGAATTGACACGAACAGAAGCTCAATTCGTGCAAATTAGTGAAATTCGTGGCGGAGAAGACGGTCAACGAGAACGGCGCACCCGATGCGGAGCTGCGCTACAAGCCGTGAGGGAGAATCGAGGGACGCCCTATCAGACGACGCCGACGCAACGGCGCTTCACCGGTTTGTGTTCCTCCTGATACTCGTCCACTCGCCGGTCATATTCCAACTCTAGTTCCTCGGGCAGCAACATCACCCAATCAATGAAACGATATTTGCTGCTATTGTACACCTTCTTTCCCTTTTCGCTACTTGTGCAGGACAGCCGGTCAGAACCGCAGCCGCGCCGTACAAAGGCGCGCCGCGGTGTCGTGCCGGGGCCGACCGCCCTCAGGCGGCAGGATAGCCGAGCAGGGTTAGTCAGTCGTCGGCGCCAGGGGTGATATTCGTCCACTGGAAGGGACTATGGCCGGCGCGCTTGCCGCGCTGAAAGCTGCGCATGTTGTGCCAGAGCACGAGCAAATTGAGATAGGCCTGGGCCGTCTCCGGATTGCGAAAGGCCTGGCGCGCCTGTAAGAAAGTTCCTCTGTTCTCAGGGGCCGAGGTAGACGTACACCTGAAAGTCGGGTATAATGACACAGAAGCGGCAACTGTGAGCGGTCGCCGGACCTAATGTGAGCGATCGTCGGACCTAATGTGAGGTGTGCGATGCATGGCCTGAATCGTCTGATTGTCTTTCTGTTTTTTCTTACGCTATTTGTCTGCCTGCTGGGCGTTGCGGTGTTTCCCTTTGGCGCCTTGAGTCTGGCGCAGCAGATCGTCAGCAACCTGAATGAGACCCTGACCCAAGCCTATTACGATTTTGGGCCGCAGTTCAGGCTGGGGCAGGTGCTGGTCGTGGTGGCCGCGGCCCTGGTTCTCATTCCATTCATCTGGCTGCAAGTCCGGCGCACCCGGCCCGCGACCGTTCGAGTGCAGACCAATAGCGGCGCGGCCACGCTGACCGCCGATTCGGTCATGCGCCGGCTCGCCTGGCACCTTGACCAACTGGCCGATGTGGTTGGCGTCACTTCTGAGGTGAAAGCGCACGGTACGAGCGTGGACATCAAGCTGAACGTTCGCACCACGCCGGACATCGAAGTGCCGATGAAGACCGAAGAGATTCTGGCCGTAACGCGTGAAGTGGTCGAGCAGCGCATGGGCCTGCGCCTGGGCAAGGTGGAAGTGCAGATTGACCATGCGCCTTACGCCGAGCGTGCCACCATCGAGAAGGGAAGCGCACGCTGAGCATCATGGTGACAGATCTGTTGACCGACGCCGAATCTCCCGCGCGCGCGCAGAAGCCCTTAGCGTGTTGATCGAAAGCCTGCTATTTGTGGCGGCCGAGCCTCTCACCCTGGCGCGCCTGGCCGCGGTGTTGTTGGTCGAGCCGACGCAGGTCGAAGGGGCGCTGTCCGAGCTGGACGCAAGCCTGGTCGGACGCGGCCTTCGCTTGCAGCGCAAGAATGACCTGGTGCAGTTGACGACCCTGCCGAGCGCGGCCCCCGCCATCGAACGCCTGCTGGGACTCGACACCAACCCCAAGCTATCGCCGGCCGCCCTGGAGACGTTGGCCATGATCGCCTATCGCCAGCCGGTGACGCGGACACAACTGGAAGCGATTCGGGGGGTCAACTGTGACGGTGTGATTCGCACACTGCTGAGCCGCAGCCTGATCGAAGATCAAGGGCGCCTGGACGCGGTAGGACGTCCTATCCTGTACGGCACCACCTTCGAGTTTTTGCAGTATTTTAGCCTGAACTGCGTAGAAGACCTGCCGCCGTTGCCGGAGGCCATTATGGCCGAGCTGGCCGCGCGTGATGCACAGGCGGTGACGGTTGCGGATGAAACAACCACGGAGGCTCGAGCCGAGGTTGACACCCGGCGCCCAATCAACGAGCACGGCGCAGCAGACCATGCCATAGCAGATGACGGAGCAACAGAGCGAGGAGCATAGGATCGAGGAGCATAGGATCGAGGAGCATAAGATTATGGAAGATCTCTGGAAAGTACGTAAACGCAAACGCATGACGATTGGCGAATTGAGCGGTCGCACCGGTATCTCATCCAAAGTCCTGCGGCGCTACGAGATGGGCGAAATTCCGATCCCTCTGACAGACATCGAGAGGCTTGCCCGTTCGCTCTATGTGGAGCCGTGGGAGATCAAGATTCAGTCCGATCCGCCGCCCATGCCCCCGCCCGCCCCGTTCCCTTCGGCCGCTGCAGCAGGCGCGGCCCCACGCCCGGCGCCTTTTACTCCTCAGCCTCCCGCCAGCCCGCCTGCAGGGCCAGGGCCTGCGCTGCCCCCAAGCCCGTCCGACGGAGATCAACGCCCGCCTGGCAACCGCCCCGCAGGCCCGCCCCGGCCCGAGGGGGGCGCGCCGCGCTACGCCGCGTCCGACCGGCGCCCGCCGCGCCGCGAACGCCCTGACCGCGGGGAGCGCCCCGATCAGGAACACCGCGCACCGCCCATACCCGGCCCGGTGCGGCCCAGCCAGGTCGCCCATCTGCTCAGCCTGGGCACGCGTCTCGGCGTGGAACAAAGCCAACTGGAAGCCGAGGTCGGCAAGCCGTTGAGTGAGATGAATCGCCGTGAGGCCTCTCTGCTCTTGGGCAGCTTGCAGAAACGCATCGTCGAGGAACATCCCAATCGCCCCAAAGGCAAACGGCAGCGCCCGTACTTGCCCGAATCGGTGGATGAGTTCGAATTCAAATATCTGACCGCGAAACAGACGCAAGGCGCGCTGCTGGATTTCAAGCTGTTCGATGGCAGCCAGGTCGTTGGCCAGGTGATTGGGTTCAGCCCGTATGCCATCACCGTACGTGAGCCATCCGGCGCCGAGACGACCATCCAAAAACTCGCCATTGCCTATTATCGCCAGCCCCCAACGCCGGTGACACTATGAGCCTGGGGGACTATGTGCGCTTCTTGCGCGCGCTCAAGGGCGGGCCGACGCCCTGGCAGATCGAAACGGACACAGGGATCGCACCCGGCATCTATCGCCAGATCGAGCAGCGCTATCGGTCCATCGGCGACGAACAACTGCTGGAGAAGATGGCGGTCTATTTCGGAGTGGCGGCGGAGGAGCTGCGCTGGCGCCAACACTGGCCGCGCAAGGGGCTGACCGCGGCGCTGGTAGATGCGCAGGAAAGCGGCCGGCCGCTGACCCTGGTCTTACGCAACAGTGAAACGCTGACCGGCGCCGTGCAATGGTGGGACTTGGGCGCTGTCGAGATTCGGCAAGCTGATGGCGCGTCGCTTGTCGTCCAACGCCATATGGTGGACCGCTGGGAGTAGATCGGTCCACCGAATGAATTCAATGAATTCAATGAATTCAATGAATTCATTAAATTCATTCATGGGCGAATGGGCCGTGCCGCGGGCGCTGACCGGGAGAGTCGGGTTGCAGATACGGAGTCAGGTAATTCATGACAGCCTCCGGGATACGCGTGGGCTGCCCGGCATGCGTAATGCAAATGTGCCGAGAATAGCCGCCGGCCAGCACCAGGCTGTCACGGGCACGCACGATCTGGTAGTCAAACCGGATGCCACGGCTGCGCAGCGCGCCCAGGCGCGTGCGGATGATCAGCAAGTCCTCGTAGCGTGCAGGCGTCACGTAGCGTGCCATCACTTCGGCCACCGTCAGGTAAAAACCGGCCTGTTCGATCTGACTGTACGGATAGCCCACGCAGCGCAGCAGGCTGCTGCGCCCCTCCTCGAACCAGATGATGGTGTTGCTGTGATGGGCGATGCCCATCGCGTCGGTCTCCGCATAGCGTACCGAAACGACCGCACACGCTTCATTTCCTTCCAGCCATTCACGGCGTGTCAGCAAATCAGTCATGACTTCCTCCTGCTGGCAAGCATAGCATAGACGGTAGTATCGAGCAAAGGTCAAGGAGTCAACATGTCAACCAGAAAATGTCAGTCGCTTGTGCTTCTTCTTCTGATCATTTTTCTCAGCACGGCTGGCTCGCTGCACGCGGCCGCTTTTGGTCACACCTTCGTGGTTGATCTCAGCAGCCTGAACCCCACGCAGCGCGCTGACCTGTTGCATGCCCCCGGCGTCGCCTGGTGGGTGCAACTGGGCACACAGGCGTTGGTGGCGGGCGATATGCCGGCAGCGGCGCTGACCCCGCCGGCCGGCCCGGCGCCGATCCTGGTGGCCGACGATGCCGATGCCAGCAGTTTCGTCGCCGTGCGCCTGCCACCAGACGGCCTGCCGGTTCTGCTGCGCTCCGGTCACACGGCCATCGCGCAGCGCGCCCGCGTTGACGCCTGGCTGGCGCAGCATCCAGATGTTGTCCCGCACGTGCAGGAGATAGACGAGGTTGCGCACCACGGCCATCAGGACTTTCATCTTCACCCACTCAGCCCACTGCTGTTGAATCAGATCCTGGGCGGACCGCCGCCGTTTAGCGAGGCGGCCGCTCCCGATCATAGCCGTAGCGACCTGGTGGCGGCGGTCAGCGCCCCCCGTACCTTTGCCGACATCACCTGGCTGGCCACGATTCAAGCGCCGGCCACCACCACGCGGCGCACAGGCACCATCGGCAAGCAGTTGGCACGCGACTGGCTGAAGGCCCAATTCGAATCCCTGGGGTATGCCACCACCCTGCAGGCGTTCAGCAGCCCCTACGGCACCGCGCACAACGTCGTCGCGGAGATCAGCGGCCGCATCCGCCCCAATGATGTTTACATCATCGGCGGTCACTACGATTCCACGTCGCAGTCTGCCGCTACCAACGCGCCGGGCGCAGAGGACAACGCCAGCGGCACCGCCGGTGTCCTCGAGATGGCGCGCATCCTGGCCCGGTATCCGCCGCAGGCCACGGTGCGTTTCATCCCCTTCGCCGGTGAAGAGCAGGGTCTGTATGGCTCCGAGGCCTATGTCAACTCCTTGAGCGCCAGTGAGCGCAGCCGTATCAAGGGGGTCTTCATCATGGACATGATCGGCTACAAGAGCGCCGCGTACCCCCTCAACGTTCTGCTGGAAAGCCGCAGCAGCGTGCCCGGCGCGGTGGGCCTGGTGACGACCCTCAGCCAGAACGCGCAGACCTACACCACGCTCAACGTCACCACGTCGTACTATGCGTGGGGCAGCGATCATGTTCCCTTCCTGGATGTCAACCTGCCGGCGGTTCTGCTGATCGAACAGGAGTACGACAGTTACAGTTGCTATCACCGCACGTGCGATACACCCGACAAGGTAACGCCTGCGCAGGCCGCCGAAGTGCTCAAGATGCTGATTGCCGCGCTCGACGCGACTGCCGGCACCTGCCTGTTGGGCGACATCAACTGCGACGGGCAGGTGACAACCACCGACATCACGATGATTACCGAATTATGGGACACCGGCTACGACCGGCGCGTGGATCTCGATCATAATGGCCACATTGACATTGTGGATGTGATGTTGGCTGCGTGGCAATGGCAGGCATGAGCCGCTGAGGCCGCGGGGCAATGGCGGTCAGGCGCCCTGGCCCCGCAGGGTCGGCGCGGCGTCGGTCTGGAACAAGAAAAGTCGCCACCTTGTCGGTGACGACTTTTCTTGATGCCCCTGGTCCGACTCGAACGGACACGCCCAACCGGGCACAGGCCCTCAACCTGCCGTGTATGCCAATTCCACCACAGGGGCGTAAGACGCTGAGGACATTATACCAGAAAGGAGAAAGTTGTCAACCGTGCTAGTTTTGGTATACTGAGTGCCAGGGGTTCGCAAAAGAATTCGTTTCTGTATTTTGCCGAGAAAACGCTGAGAAACACGGAAGTTATATTTTTACGAACCCCAACCACCGACCGGCGCTGCACTCCGCCCATTTCCTCTGTCTGAGGATTCGACGGCGCCAGATATCCGATGGAAACGCAATTTTTTCCCATAAAGGAAACGAGCATGGTCCGCATTGTTTGTGACTCCAGTAATTCTTTGCCCGATGATTTGATTGCCCGCCTGAACATCGTCGAAGTTCCTGCCCTGCTGAACATCCCCACTGCGCAGGGTATCAAGAGCTATCTCAACAAAGTTGAGCTATCAATCGAAGCCTTCTATCAGATTCTACTCACCTCCGACAAACTCCCAACCACCTCCCAACCTACCCCGCAACAGTTTGCTGAAGCCATTCGCAACCTGCCGGTCGAGGATGACATTCTCTGCATCACCGTCTCGTCCGTGCTGAGTGGCACCTATGCCTCGGCTATGGCGGCCATTGAGCTGGCGCCTGCGCACCGGGTTACCGTCTGGGATGCGAAGGGCGCTTCGATGGACAGCGGCTGGCAAATTGTGGTAGCCGCCGAAATGGCTCAGCAGGGCGCCAGTCTGGCTGACATCATGGCTAAACTGCCGGTGGTCCGCGACAACACGCACACCTTCTTCACGACAGAAACGCTCAAGTATCTCGCCGCCAGCGGCCGGGTGCCGCGCCTGACGGCCGGCATTGGCAACTTGCTCGATGTCAAGCCCATTCTGCGCTTCATGCACGATGGCACCATTCAACCCATTGCACGGGTGCGGGGGCGCAAGCGTTCATTAGAAGATATTCTGACGCGGGCGCACGAAATTTTCGGAGACCGGCCGGTGCGTGTGGCGGTGGTCAACGCCCGTTGCGCACCCGAAGCCGAACGCTTCAACCTGGAGATGCGCCAGCGCCTGCACGTGGTGGAAGTGCAGGTGATCGAGATTGGGCCGGTGCTGGCCGCGTTGGCCGGGCCGGGGGCATTGGGCCTGGCGATCTACGCCTTGTAGGTTGACTTCTGGCACGGAGAGCAAGGACTCCCTCGCCACGCATGGCACGAATTTGCACGAAGGCAAAGGGGCCAATCTGTGAAATTCGTGGCAGAGACCGTCCTGTTTGATCCCGGCTGATCCGGGTTAGGAGAAAGTCGTGAAAATTGCGCTGGATGTCATGGGCGGCGATCACGCGCCGGCCGTGACTGTCGCTGGCGCGGTGCAAGCCGCGCGTGAGTTTGGAATCGAGATCATCCTGGTTGGCCCGGAGGATGTGATCCGGCGCGAGTTGGCTAAACACAAGACGGACGGCCTGGCGCTGCCGCTTGTGCATGCCAGTCAGGTGCTGGAGATGACCGATCATCCGGCGACGGCCGCCCGCAGCAAACGCGATTCGACCATGGCCGTGGGCGCCAACCTGGTGAAGCGCGGCGAGGCGGACGCCTTTGTCACCTGTGGCAACACCGGCGGCGCACTGGCGACGGGCCTGTTCGTCCTCGGTCGCATCAAGGGCATCAAGCGCCCGGCGTTGACGACGCTCTTTCCGAGCGGCGACGGCTTCTGCCTGCTGCTCGACATCGGCGCAAACACCGAGGTGAAGCCTGAATACTTGCATCAGTTCGCGGTCATGGGCAGCCTGTACGCCGAGCGGGTTTTTCACCTTGAGCGCCCGCGCGTCGCGATTGTGTCCAACGGCGAAGAAGAGGGCAAGGGCAGCGAACTGGTCAAAGAGACGGTGCCGCTGCTCAAGGCCGATAGCGGTTTGAACTTTGTGGGCAATGTCGAAGGCAAGGACATCGTGGCCGGCGTCGCCGACGTGGTCATCACCGATGGCTTCACCGGCAATGTCATCATCAAATTCGGCGAGGGTATCGTCAAGCTGCTGCTGACCGCGCTGCGCCGCGAATTACGGGCCAACCTGGCGCGCAATGCGGCGCTTGGACTCTTGCCCACCGTGGCGTTGGCCGCGCTCACCGCGCAGGGCGTCCCTGATTTTCTGCTGCGCCTGCTGCTCGGACTGGCGGCGGCGCTGGCCTTGCCCGCGGCCCTGCTGTTGCCGGGACTGCGCAAGGTCGCGCGCCGGCTCGATTATACCGAGTATGGATCGGCGCCGCTGCTTGGGTTGGACGGCTTGCTGCTGGTCGGGCATGGTCGTTCGAACGCCAAGGCGGTGCGCGGCGCCCTGCGGACAGCCAAACAGGCGGTTGAAAACAACACCCTGGAAGCCATCCGCGCCGGTGTCCAGGCGCGAAGCCTGAGGGATGATTGATCCCAGGAAACAGGTTCTCGTTTTCGAGAGTGCTGAGTGAGTGCTGAGAAAGAGCTAAGAAAGAGCTGAGAAAGAGCTAAGAAAGAGCTAAGGATAGAAGGAAAACCGATGACTTCGATGTTGCGTCAACAAGTGAACCGCCTTCCCACACCCGTGCGCGCGGCGCTTCTGCGGTTACTGGCCGATGATCTGACCAGCGATCAGTTGCACGATCAACCCCCCATGGATGACAAGACCCTGCAGGACGCGCTCGTCTCCCTGGGTGAACAACCAGAAGTGCGCCCGCGCGTGGTCGTCACCGGCCTCGGCGCGCTGACACCGTTGGGCCATTCGGCGCCCGCCTCCTGGGAAGCCATGGTGGCCGGCCGCTCCGGTGTGGGCCGCGTGACCCAGTTCGATGCCAGCGCCTACCCGTGCCAGATTGCGGCCGAGATCAAGGACTTCGATCCCATCGCGGCCGGGGTGCCGGCGAAAGATGCCAGGCGCATGGCGCGCTGTTCGCAGATTACGCTGGCAGCCGGCGCCGAAGCCCTGCGCGACGCCAACATTCAGTGGGATGACGAGCAGGCGGCGCGCGTGGGCGTCTGCATGGGCACCGGTCTGGGTGGTTTCGACATCGCGGAGAATCTGATCCGTCAGCTAATCACCCACGGCCCCGGCCGCATGAAGCCACACATGGTGACCGCCGCCCTGCCCAATATGCCGGCCTTTCACCTGAGCCAGACCTTCAACTGCAAAGGCCCGCTCGCCACGGTGGTCACAGCCTGTGCGGCCGGCACGCAAGCCATCGGCGAAGCGATGGAGATGATTCGCCGCGGCGCGGCCGATGTGATGCTGGCGGGCGGCGTGGAGGCCCTGATCGGCCACATCTTCTTCAGCGGCTTCACGGCTATGCGCGCCATCTCACTGCGCAACGATGAACCGGAGCGCGCCAGCCGGCCGTTCGACATCCAGCGCGATGGCTTTGTCATCGGTGAAGGCGTGGGTATCATGGTGCTCGAGCGCCTGGAGCATGCCCTCGAACGAGGCGCACGCATCTACGCGGAGGTGCTGGGGCAATCGGCCAGCGCAGACGCCTATCACGTGGCGGCCCCACAGCCAGAAGGCGCCGGCGCGGCGCGTGCCATGGCCGCAGCCCTGGCCGATGCCGGTCTCAGCCCGCGTGACGTGGATTACATCAACGCGCATGGCACCTCCACCCCCATCGGCGACCCCACCGAGACGCGGGCGATCAAGCAGGTGTTTGGCGAGCACGCCTATGACCTGGCGATCAGCTCGACCAAATCTATGATCGGTCACACGTTTGGCGCCGCCGGGGCGATCGAGTTCATGGCGTGTGTCTACAGCGTGGTCAACAACCTCATTCACCCCACCATCAACCTGGAAAGACCTGACCCCCTGTGCGACCTGGACTATGTCCCCAACGTGGCCCGTCTACGCCCCGTGCGCGTGGCGATGTCGAACTCGTTCGGATTGGGCGGGCAAAATGCCTGCCTGGTTGTCGGCAAGTACGCCGCTTGACCCAGTTATCTGATTTCAAACCAATCGGCGCAGGCCGCCCTCGTCCTCGTGACTGCGATTGCAGCCGGGGACGCGGACGCCTGCGCCTTTACAACCAAACAAGGATCTGACGACCTGATGCAAATTTACCTGAATGCAAAGTACATCCAGCGCCGCGCGATCATTGGCAAATGGACTACCGGCCTTTCACTGGCAGTCCTGCTGGCCGGCAGTATCATCTCCTTCATGAGCAACGTCAACCTGCTGCCCTATGCGATGGGCTGTCTGCTGCTCGGTTTTGTGGGCGCCAACATCGGTTCTTTCTACATGCGGCGTTTCGTGCGCAAACCACGGCCGGATGAGGTCATTGCCACCAGTCTGAAGGGCCTGGACGATCGCTACGAATTCTTCGCCTGGCAATTGCCCGCATCCAACGTGCTGCTGAGTCCGGTCGGCCTCTTTGTCTTTATCACGCGCGACCAGGAGGGCAAGATCACGATCACAAAGAACAGTTGGCGCCAACCGTTCAATTTGCTGCGGTTTTTCACCGCCTTTTCGCAAGAGGCCCTGGGTAATCCGGCGCGTGAGGCGCAGGAAGATGTCGCGCGTCTCAAGCAGTGGATCGTACAGAACGGGCCGGAGTTCGAGGTTGAGCCACAACCGGTGGTGGTCTTCGTGGCCAACAAAGTTGTTTTGACCGTCAACGATGCGACCATGCCGGTTGTGCATGCGAGAGACCTGAAGGAGTTCATACGCAAGCAATCGCAGGCCAAGAACGGCCGCCTCAGCGACACGGTGCGCAAGCAGTTGAGCCGGTTGTTTACTACAACATGATAGTGGCGTGAGCTTCTTACGGTTGAATCGTGGCGGCAAAATCACCCGTGCCGAGCACGACATACACGATGACTGAGCTGCCAGGCAGTACCCCGACCAGGGCTGCCAGGGCCGTCACCTCCGCCTGCTGGGTGCGAGGATTGACGGTGGTGGTTTGGTCCGTGACGTAGAAAGCGTAGCCATCCGTGGTGGTTTGCGCGGCCAGGTTGAGCCTGGCCAACGCAGGGAAGGTGCGCTTGACCAGGTCCAGCGCCGCGGCGGCGTCGTCCGGATAGCCCGCGCTACTCTGCAGGCTGAAGGCGCCTAGCGATGCCGCTTCGATGTCCGCGGTCAAATCACCCGACACCTGACCGGAGCCATAAGCCACCACGCCAACGCCGCCGCTTAGGCGACCGGCATAGGCAGCCATCGCCAGGTGTACGGCGGCCTGCATACTCTGACTGCCGGCGGTTGACAGCGTCGGCGCCACGGTCAACGGCCCGCTGACCCCACGGGCCTGGGTCACCTGTACACTGATGCCGAGCATCTCCTGGGCGTAGGTCTGGATGACGACGGCGGCATCGCTGGCCGGTACTGCGGTCAGGTTGGGCGCCGGCGCCCCGGTGGCACGCGAACCGGGGCGGCCGGCAGCACCGGCTTGACCTGCGCCCGCCCCCCGCGGCGTGGCCAGGTCGTTGCCCGGCCCCGTCCGGCCGCCGCCAGGTAATGCCCGCTCGCCGGCCGGCGGTTCACCCGGCGCGCGGGAACTTCCTGCCGCGGGCGCGCCGGCTGAACCGCAAGCCGTCAGCATCACCACCAACAACGCACACAACTCCATCGTCCGCATCGTTCTTGCCATCCTTGCCTCCGTCTGTGCCCTGATCTTGATCCCCGTCTGGTATCCTCTCAATTTGCAGCCGGGCGATCCCTTGCGGTCGCCCGGCGGGCAGGCGCAAGGCCGTGCCCCTACTTTGCGCTCTTCAGAATCCCAGGCCACGCTCCTTCATACTGACAAAGCGCTGATGCCCGATCACCACATGATCGAGCACGTCAATATCGAGCAGTTTACCCGCTTCCACAATGCTGCGCGTGACGCGCACATCCTCCGGCGACGGCGCCGGGTCACCGCTGGGGTGATTATGCGCAACGATCATGGCCGCGGCATTGGCCTTGATGGCATGGCGAAACATCTCGCCCACACGTACAGCCGCGCTGTTGAGCGAGCCTTGATAGATGATGGGGATGCCAATGACCGTGTTGCGCGTATCCAGGAGGATCGTGCGCAGTTGCTCCTGCTCCAGCAGGCCCATCTCTGCCATCAGCAGTTCGGCGGCCTCGGCCGGCGAACGCACCTGCGGCCGGTCGAGGGGCGATGAGACGAGCAAGCGTTTGCCCAGTTCCAGCGCCGCCTTGATCTGCGTCACCTTGGCCGGGCCTAGTGCTTTTTCCTGGCACAGTTCATCGAAGCTGGCGCGTGCCAGGCCAGGCAGACCGCCATATTTGCTGAGCAGGCGCTGCGCCACGTGCAGAACACTTTCGCCTTCGGTGCCCACGCGCAGCAGGATGGCGATCAGTTCGGAGGAGGCAAGCGCCCCGGCGCCGTAGTACTGCAGGCGCTCGCGGGGGCGTTCATTGGTCGGCATGTTGCGGATCAAGAGCGTGTACTCGACTCCGGCAGATTCGGACATGGGCAGGTTTTTCCTTTCGCAGTGGGAGAGATGTCATGTCATGCGTGAATGTTACAACGAAACTGACTCCCTTGCATTCGCGCCTGCAACCATTACCGCTCTCACAGCGTTACAATAAGAAGCAGTTTGCGGCCGGGCTTTGCTCTATCGCTTGGAATCGGGTATAATCGGCCGGTTACATGAAATTACTACAGGAGACTCTCGCATGTCGTCTGATCTGTTGAATACAATCGGGACCGCCCTGCAGACCGTGGTGGCCGTGTTTGGCGCCTTGTTGGTGGCCTTCTGGATCGCCCTCGTCATCTGGACATTCCGTGATATGCGCGTCCGCACCCGTGATATTCTGGCCACGCTGCTGGCATCGCTCCTGGTTCTGCTCTTTGGGCCGGTCGGCCTGGGGCTGTACCTGCTTCTGCGGCCACGTGATACCCTGGCTGAGCGGTACGAGCGCATGCTCGAAGAAGAAGCCCTGCTGCGCGACATGGAAGAGCAGCCTGTCTGCAGCAGCTGCCAACACAAGATACAGCCGGACTGGATGCTGTGCCCGCATTGCACCGCCCAACTGCGTCGCCCCTGCGCCTCTTGTGGCCGGCTGCTCGACATGAGCTGGCAGATTTGTCCGTACTGCGCACAGGTGCCCACCGTGGCCCCCATGCAAACCCTGCCTGCATCCCCGGCGGCAGACGACGGACGCTGGGCCAAGCCGACGGCCATTCCCGCCCAGGCGCCGCGTTAAGAAAAAGAGGTAAATAGATAACCATGAGCAAAAGCAAAGTAGCCATTCTCACCACCACGCCCGCCACGGTTCTGGACGATTATCATCGCCTGATGAACCTGGCCGGCTACCAGGATGTGATCGCAAAGGACGCCGACACCGCGCTCAAGGTCAACATCTCCTGGCATGTCTTCTACCCCGGCAGTTCCACAACCCCCTGGCAGTTGGAAGGCGTCATCCGTGCCATGAAACAGGACGGCTACGATCCCAACCTGATTCATGCCTGCCACAATCGCACGGTCGTCATTGATGCGCACCTGGGCGAGCGTGAGAACAAGCAGCTCAACGTCGTGGAAGCCCACGGCCTGCGCAACGTGCATCTGTACGAAGGCGAAGAATGGATCAACGTCCGCGACGCGGTCGGCGACCTTGCCAACAAGTTCCTGGTGCTCAACCAGGTCTACCCGCAGGGCTTCAACATTCCCAAACGCTTCATCGGCGAAAACATCATCCATCTACCCACGGTCAAGACCCACGTCTTCACCACGACGACCGGCGCCATGAAGAACGCGTTCGGCGGTCTGCTCAACGAGCGTCGGCACTGGACGCATCCGGTCATTCATGAAACGCTGGTGGACCTGCTGATGATTCAGCAGAAGATTCACCGCGGTATCTTTGCCGTCATGGACGGCACCTTTGTCGGCGACGGCCCCGGCCCGCGCTGCATGATCCCGTACACCAAGAACGTCATCCTGGCGAGCAGCGACCAGGTGGCGATTGACGCCATTGCCGCCAAGCTGATGGGCATTGACCCGCTCTCCATCAAGTTCATCCGCCTGGCGCATGAACTGGGTTTGGGCTGCGGCGATCCGCGCGAGATCGAGATCGTGGGCGATCTGGCCGCCGCGCAGCAGAACTGGCATTTCGACGGGCCGTTCAAGAACATGACTTTCGCCTCACGCATGCAGCACAAGATCTACTGGGGCCCGCTCAAGCGCCCCATAGAATGGTCACTGAAGACGTTCCTGGCGCCCTGGGCGTACATGGCCTCGGTCATCTACCACGACTCCATCTGGTATCCCCTCCTCGGTAAGAAGAAAATGGCTGAGGTGCTGGACAGCGATTGGGGGCACCTGTTCCGTAACTGGGAACAACTGCAGCCCAACGCCTCGGGCTTTCCAGAGGTGGGTCGTACCGCCGCTGAACTGCAGCGCACCGGCCTGGACGCCTTCTGGCGCTCGTTTGGCATCCTGTGGACCACCCTCAAGGAAGCGCCGGAAATCGCCGCCCGCCGCCGCTTCCAGCCCGCCGCGCACGATTAGACAGGTTCTTCGCCACGAATTTCACGAATTGACACGAATCTTGCCGTTCGAAAGGCGGGATTCGTGTCTTTTTTTGCCAGAGTTCTTGCCACGAATTTCACGAATTGACACGAAAGACAGAGAGCAATTCGTGAAAATTAGTGAAATTCGTGGCAGAGAAAGCTAATGTCTTGTCTGGGTTCCTGTGCAGGTCTGGTTGAAGTGACCTGCTACGTACTGCACATCCCAGATGTCAATCAGGCCGTCGCTGTTCATGTCGTGGCGAGCGACGTAGCCGGGCTGACCGCTGGCCGTGCCCCAACTGCCGGCCACTAACATCACATCCAGCAGATCAATCAGACCGTTGTCGTCAATGTCAGCCAGGCAGGGGACGGGCGGCGCGGCCAGGGCCACGTTGGACATGGCGCTCAGGTTGTCCTGCGCGTCGAAGCTGAAAATGGCCGCGTAGACCGGAGTGGTGGCGCCGGTGGCGATGGTCCACATCTGGCGCTGCCCAGGCGTGGCCGTCAGCGTGGGGCCAACCGCGTGGGCGGCCCACCAGTTCATCACCGCGGGCGACAGTGAGTTCGGCTCGACCAGCGGCCGATCGCTCCAGACGATGTGATAGCGCACCGCGTCGGTCGGCGCAGTCCACAGCAGGCGCACCGTGCCGGTCAGACTCTGGGCCACCAGGTCGCCGATGGCCGGCGGCGGCGTGCTATCCGGTCGCACGGTGTGCTTGACAAACAGGTAGTAGCGGCTCTCGAACTGCCCGCTCCAGGCGTTGAATTCGCCGTAGGGCGGCTCCCCGCCGTTGATGCCGCCGGTGACGTACTGGTTCAGATGCGTCAGGATGGGCTGCCGGCCGCTGTGCCAGTAATACCAGGCCACCGGGTCCACCAGGGTCAGGCTGGTGCCGTTGGAAAAGCCCACCCCGCCGCCGCGGGCATCGAAATAGTAGGGGAAGTTGCCGAAGTTGTAGTTCCACGCCACCAACCCGCTGAGATAGCTGAACCCCTCCGCGTAGGCCTGCCAGTCCCCGCGGGCGCGCATCTCTTCCAGGTAGTCAACCACCATGCGCATCAGATAGCCGGTCTGAAAACCGCCGCCAGATTCGCCCGTTTCCGGCCGTTGATCGCCGTAGAAGCGGTCCTGATCCGGGCGCAGGGTGGTCAGCAGGTGGGTGCGCAGGCGGTCGAGCTGGGTGACATCGCCGGCGACGCGGGCAGCCTGCACCACTTGGTTGAGCGAATGGCCGCGCGCACGGCTGTTATTGTCTGGGAAGGGGTCCAACTGCGCCAGGCGCACGCGGCGGAACTCGGCCACGAAGCGATACCAGTCGCGTATCCAGGGATTGCCGGTGAGCCAGTAGGCGTCGGCCACATGGTAGGTCCAGCCGTGCTGATCGTCGCGTGCCCTGTAAACCGGATAATCGCCGACGGTGTCGGGTAAGGGGGGCGCGGCCAGGGGCGACACAGAGCCTTCATAGATGCGCCAGCGTCCGCCGCAGTAGGGATTTTCTGAAAGCTGCAACTGCGGCCAATCTGCGTCGTGCGTGTAACCGGTGAGCCATTCGGGCCGCAGATTCAGCTCGCTCTGTCCGTGCTCCGCAGCCTCGAAGAAATCGGCGGGATTGCCGGTGGCGATCAGATGGGTGGCGGCGTAGGGCCAGCCGCCGGCCGTGCAGGCCACCGAACGGTAGCCCGGCTCCGGATCCCAGAAGTTGATCCAGCCTGCGCCATAGTAGGCGCTCTGGGGATCGTACCAGTCTTCTGGATCATAGCCAGGCGTGTTGTAGAAGGGCAGGCGGCGGTCGTCGGCCGGTGGAATGGCGACGGCCGGCGGGATGACGCCGCCCAGGTCGGCCGTGGCGTGGGTTTGGCGATACCAGTCGGTGGGAACGACGGTCACCGGCGGAAACTGCCAGGTGCGCGCCAATCCCAGCAGCGTGGCGTTGGCGGCGCCGGGGCCATGAAACCAAAACTGCGTTTCCTTGAGGTAGTGCTGCATGTCGTCCAGCCAGTAGATGCCGCTGGAGCTGAAGCCGCTCTGGGCATTCTGCGTGTACAGGAACGACAGCCAATGCGCGCTCCAGGCCGGCCACAATTCCAGGCTGAGACGATTTTGCCCATCTACAGCCAGGCCATTGGGCCAGGTCTGCCAGAAGTTGCGAATGGCCGCGGTCACACCGACCTGGCTGTCGCTGATGTCCAGGAAGCCCTCCGGCCCTGTGCCGGCCGGCAGGGTGGCGGAATAGACCTGCGTCGGGCCGGGCTGGCTGTAGATGGCGAAGCGATCGTGCATCTCCTGGGCCAGGTACGCGCCGCTGCCGCGGCTGCGGGTGTGAACGCTGCCGTTGCCCAGGCCAAAGCGCAGGGTGGGGTTGCCCTGCAGGGCCAGGCGCAGATCGAGCCGCTGCGACTCGAAGTAGAGCGGCCAGGAGCGCACCACGGTCTTGTCCGAATTCTGCAGTTGATAATCCACTTTGAGCATCGCCTGGCCCGCGTAGGCGTAGATGCGCGCGGCAAAACCGTGCAGATGATTGGTGGTGGAGACGAAGCGCGCCGGCGCCTCCACGCGCACCACGACCACCAGCGGCCCGCTCTGCTCGATCGTCACGGCCAGGTCATTGCGGCCGGCGTCGTACTGCACTGCGCCGGCGCCCGCGCGCGGGGTGAAGACGCCGCCGTTCTGCCCGTGCGGCGCCACGATCTGCTCACCCGCCTCGTAGATGCGATTGCCATTGGCGTCGAACCAGACCGCATCGAACAGATTGAAGGCGGCGGTGTTCAGGCGCAGCCGCAGCGGCCCGGTGGTGATCGTCAACGCCGCGCCGGCCTGGATCAGGCTGACCGGCTCGGCCGGCGCGAGCGGCCCGCCGTCGCCAAAATGGTAGACGACAGCGCCATTGGCGGGAACAGTAGCCTGAAAATGAACCTGTACATGGCGCAGGCTGTGGTCGCCGGGCCAGTGTTCCAGCACCTCCACCTGGGATGGGACGCCGGCCATGCCCAGTTGCAGCGGGTTGGTATACGCGCCCTGCGGCAGCGGGATCACCGCGCTGACCGGGTAGTTGGCGATGGCAACGCCGACGTTTTCTTTGACCGTGAGGGGAACATCGAGCAGGGTGGGTGAAGGGGGCGCGGCGGCAGCCGGCCGCGCCATCCACGCGCAGAGCAGGGCGGTCAGCAGGAGCCATGCGGTCGCCAGCAGGCGGCGGCGCCTGGAATGCGGCCGCGCCGCGCGCGGCGCGGCGAGATCAGGCGCGGGGAGCGGAATCCAGAAGCGGTGAAGACGCAACACCATGACAACCTCCCCAGGGAGAAACGGCTCAAGACACATTCGGCAGCCTGAATGTGTTCATTCGGTTCATGGGGTTATCAGTCAGTCATTGCCCTGGTCAGGCAACAGGCAGGGCGCCAAGCGGGCGAATCTTACCGTTTCTTAATCCGGCAGGAGAGCTTTCATCTTACTGAACATGAACTGCGTGGCCCAGCGGGGGTTGAGCCGGTACAGCAGGTCCATCATGCGGGCGTCCTGACCGATGAACACCTGGAATTTGTTGCGCACCATGCCGTTGATGATGGTTTCTGCGGCCACAGCGGCCGTCGTTGCGGAGAACTTGTGCGCCTGCTCATTACCGAGGCCGGCGATCACCACGCCGGAGTTCTGCGCAATGTTGGTGGCAATGGCGCCCGGGAAGACCACCGTGACATGGACGTTGGTTCCGATCATCTCGGCGTAGAGGCCCTCGGTCAGCAGCTTCACGGCCGCCTTCGAGGCGCCGTACATGGTCTGGCCCGGCACCGGGAAGAAGCCACCCATGCTGGAGATGTTGACGATGTGCGCCTCCGGGCGTGCGAGCAGGTGGGGCAGGAACGCCTTGATCATGTGAATCTGTCCGTACAGGTTGACATCCATGACCCGCTTGATGGCATCGAACTCCAGGTCCTTGATTCGCACAAAGGGCTGGATGATGCCGGCGCAGTTGATGAGGCCATCCACCACGCCATGCGCGGCGATGACTTTCTCCGGCAGCGCGTTGACCGTCTCGCGCTCGGTCACATTGACCACATGCAGGCTGATATGGCCCTTGTGCGGCCCGGCCAGGCCCTGCGTTTCTTGCAGGGTATTCTCGTGAATGTCAATGGCAGCCACATGCGCCCCGGCATTCACCAGCCGCAGGGTCAGCGCCCTTCCGATCCCACTCCCCCCGCCGGTAACCACAATCACCTTGTTCTGAGTTTGCACGTTGTACCTCACTCCTTCAGAAGATTGTCGAGCACATGTCGTTCGAGAAACGGTAGTATCCGGCTACAGAAAAATGGGCTTCTAAGCGATGTCATCTCTGGTTTTACTCCTTCTTGCAAATCTGTTTGGTATTGCATATAATACTGACTAGATCGGAATTGTCTTTACGCAGCGATGAAGACTCATTCGATTGGTAGCCACACAACAAGTATGGACAGCTAACGTGACGATACCACAGATCGTGTTGAATCTACGCCTACCGACCTCCATGCATCAGCAGTTACGCGTCCTGGCAGAGCAGGAAGGCGTTTCGATCAATCAATTTGTCACGCTTGCCATCTCGGAGAAGATAGCGATAATCAACACCCAGACCTATCTGCAAGAGCGCGCCAGGCGCGGCAGCCGGGCGCGGTTGCTGGCCATACTTGCCCAGGCGCCTGATGTAGAGCCAGACGCCGCCGATCAATGGCCGGCACGTCATTGATTCCCTGCTTCATCTTGTTTGACTCCGTTGAGAAATGTGACCAGCAGGCGCCTCTCTTCGAGGGGGGTCGCCGATCTTATTCTTGGAGCATTCATCTCATTACTCCAATCCAGTCAGTCGCTTGAACTCATTACTCTCCCACATCCGCAACAGGTCCTGTTGATATTGTGCGCCCCGCTCCTTGATCAGTCTTTGGGCTCGCATGGGTAAATCGCCCTCAAGCATTAGGTGTCTGTTTTTTCCTTTTATTTCGAACCTCAGTCAAGGAGCTGGCCTTATAATCCAGATCGTACAGGTAGTTCAACAGGTCTTCGCAAATTTCAATTGCCAATCGCAACTCGTCTCGTGCAGGAGCGCTTAATTCATGTGCGGCTTCATTCCCCATAAATCGGATGCTGTGAAGGTTCGATACAATGTTCTTGGGAAGTAGTCCCGAGAGGCTTTCTATCTTTTTCTCCAGATTACCGTTATCTATTTCTCGATCCGCAACAATACCCTCAATAAGCGCACGTATTCCAATAGCGCACAACACTCCCATGTCATTGTTGAATGCTCTGAGCACTTCCCGATATATTCCATCTAGTTTGGGTGGAAGTCGTTTGAACTGTTTTGTCTCAATCTGCAAGTAACCACGATCTGGATAATATCTTGCTTCATACTCGATAGTATCAGCGAGGACCTCGCCGTCTTCATCCAGTGGATAAATAGCGAAATACTCTTCTAATGTTCCGTTTTCACATCCAGCACAAATTAGAAGTCGGAAACCCGTTACCTCACCTTCTTCAGGTATATCATCGTCTTGGTCAACGTGATAGTGATCAGCTATGCATATGTGGTTCGTTTCTCGCTTGCACGAATTGCAGAAAATGCTCTTGGTTTTAGGGAGCAAAGTGGATCGTGTCATATCCAGTGTCCTTTCTTTTCCCCGTATGGGTCACTAACGCCGAGATGACATCAGGTCGCCATGCTTATCCAAACCTGTATGGCAGTTCCGAAAATTCCGACGCCACCGGTTGGATGCGCACCATCAATTTGACGGCTGAAAGTGGTTGATCACCGCCACAGAGGCTTTTCGATTAATCGATCGAAATCTTGAGGAGATACCATGTCTCATTACTATGTCTATACTCCATCACACATACGTAATCAGAGCGAATGATTGCGCCAAATGCATTTTGTGCATCAACCTTGCCGACCACAACCCAAACACCATGGCCAAGCACCCGTGACGAATCTATGTCAAGCAATTTGAACGCAGCGCCATCTTTTCCTACAAATATTGCAGTATCCCAGTCATCGAAGAAACCGCCGAATTTTGCCGAGGCTGGGGACAATAACCTTTCCGTGACAAATTGCTCACACATGAGTTCTGCGAAAGATTCGTTACTAATATCAGGTGTATTTGTCGGTCTCGGAGTCACGGTAGGTGTTATTGTCGGCGTATTTGTCGGACGTGGCGTGTTGGTGGGTGTTGGAGGTACAGTCTCGCTTTCAGGTATTTCTATACCGGATTTGAGTGAAATCAGGCTTGCACTGACCCACTCTCTTCCATTCCAGTTTATGAGATACCAATTCTTACCCGCTTTGGCGTAAATCGGTAATTCACCACCTGATAGCGTTTTACCCACGACATCATAAAACTCACCTGGCCCACCAAAAATTTTTCCGTCTACAATGACCGAAGCTAATGTTACTGGGGTAGGCGTTGCAGTACTGGTAGGTGTGTTTGTAGGTGTAGGTGTAGCTGTTGCAGTGTAGGTTGGAGTAAATGTGTTGGTACTTGTAGGAACGATGGTCGGCGTTACTGCGATTACCTTTTCTACAATGAATGCGGCCATATCTCCCAAGGATATGTTTCTATTAGAGGTCTCGAGTTGTAGGCCTTGAGTCTGCGGTGAGACATCAAATACCAAAAACGTTCCTACGCTTTCATCTGGTTCAAGACATTGTCCTCTAGTACTTGGATAGCCCAGGCCATCTAGGTAGGTTTTGCTTAAATGAGAGGCGGCATCTGTATCAATAGTATAGTTCTTTTTATTAGTGTTATTGGCGAGAACATATTCCTGAGCTTCAGTACATGCCGTTTCATTACTCGGATTAGTCAAGGAACCATGAATGATCAAATAGTAATATCTAGGATTGTCTCCTTCTAACTCAGACAATACTTCAATCTTCTCAATCACAAAATCCAGGTTGTTCTTTGTTTGGAAATTTTCGGGTAATGAGATGTCTATCGGTCCAATATTCTCGGGTAACACCCGTTCTTTACGCACGCTTGTTTGTGCCCAAATACTACAACCGCAACACAGAAGGATCAGTACTGCGATGCTCCCGAGTAGGAAGTTTCTTCTTCTGCGATGCTTATTTGTTTCGGCTCGTTGTTCTTCGGGAGTTAATGACACCAATTTCTCAGCCCTTATGCGCTCCTTTTCTTCCCGGTCCTTTTTTCTTTGTTCGGATCTGGTTCTTGCTTCTTGTTCCCTTCTAGCTCTATCTTCACCTTCTTTCTTCCGACGTTCCTCTGCTAATTTCCATTGTTCTTCTGACCTGATTGCGTCTTGCTCACGTTTCTTCTCATCTTCCAAGACCTTGCGTGCGCGCTGCTCTGCTTCGAGCAACTCTGCTTTGATTTGGGCATCTTCAAGCTGCATTTGAGCAAGCAGGGCATTCGTTTTTGGTCTCAATCTCGCAAGATTGCTTTCGGCCAATTCAATCTTCCATTTTGCCCCAAATCCACTAGCGTTGGCAATTATTACTTCTTGATCTGCTATTTCCTTCTGCAACTCAGCTATTTTGAGATTGTCCCTAGCACGTTTTAGTTGATATTCCGTATTTTCGAACTTTGACATTGTATTGAATCCTGCGTAATGAATTAGCCACAGAGATCAGGAATGCGAACGAATTGAGCAATACCTGCGCCGCATATGAGGTACTCAAAGCGCCATTAACCTTGGCAACGTTGGATTGGAGATGAGCATGCAGGCTTTGGGTGATGGCGGCTTAACCATCCCGTAAACTCGGTTACTCACATACCCAAACCTTCATTGGCACAGTAAATTCGGGAATCACCCAATCACTTCTTGTTCCTCATTTGCTTTAGTTCATCTTTCACCTTGTGAATGTCTCTGCGAGGGAACACCTGCTCAACGAGCAGGTAAGTAAACTCAACGATCTTCTGGGCCTGCGACAGTTCTATTCCTTGATCGTCTTTGCCGGGGTGTGCGCCGATATTTCTCCACTCCTTGACTTCGCTCATGGCGTTGAACAGATCTTCGCTAACCAGTTTTCTGTCCTTCAGTTCGCCGAGCATCGCGCCTAACATCATTGTTTTGTCTGGCTTGATCCCGAAATCAGCCGCGAGTCTCTCGATTGCTCGACCGCACATTACTGCTGCTGCGTTCGATGCTCCCACTGCAAGACAGTCTCCAGCCTCCTCCAAATCGTACCGTATGGTAACCGGTACGTCTCTGCTCAACTTGAATCCGTGAGGATATTGCCCCATTAACTCTATCCACATTGGGGCAATTGATCCTTCTTCTTCGCTAAAACCAGGAGAAAGAACATGAGGGTGTTCAGCGAGAAATGGTTCCAATTCTGATTCTTCCATTGAACCGCCGAAATCTTCTTCCTTCACAGAGAACACAAGCAGATTGAGCATTCTGCAATTTCGACATTTGAGTACAGCAATTGCCTTACCTTCCAACAAGTCCCCATATACGTGGCGTGTCTCTGAGTGATCAGCAAATACGATGTCATACCCTGATTGTGCAAAGCAATAGCCACACATAAAGCCGCGAACCATACTTTTGATGTTTTCTTGCATGGAACCGATATCTCTTTAGTCGTGAATAGCGAATACTCAAGAAGCATGACCGATAACAACGGTGAGAAGAAGAGCTTACAAGAACCTCCGTGAGTTTCGCACATCCGTGGTTGAAACTCGGTTGGGCAAATCACAGCGATTCAACCGCCCATTCATCTGAAAAATCATTGAGACCGTGACAGTTCCGCACTTGCGTTGCAAATCGTTCAGGAAACCCACCGGTCCCGCCAGGCGCAGAACCTTCTGTGACTCATGCCTGGGAATACATCCATTTCTTACATCTGTCAAACACGTTTTTGCGGGCATGCTTCGGCGCATTAACGCCTGTATTAACGCTTTCATCGCCGATTCATTAACACCCCGCGGCTATCATAGTTGCGCCAACACGGCTTGTTTCGCCAACATCGGGTTCTCCTTCATCCAGGGGTGGTTCGCGTGTCAGCCAACGGTCACTCGCCCAACTCAGCGCCGCGGCGCATCATGCAGGTTGATCAGATCACGCTCAACTTCGGCGGCGTGCGCGCCATCTCTGGCGTCAGTGTGGATGCCTTCGAGGGTGAAATCCTCGCCATCATCGGCCCCAACGGCGCCGGCAAAACCTCCATGCTCAACTGCATCAGCGGCCTCTATCACCCGCAGGCGGGCCACATCCGTTTCTTCGACCAGGCCGGCCGCCAGCATGAAATCACGCACCTGCGCCCCGCGCAGATCGCCCGCCTGGGCATTGCGCGTTCTTTTCAGAACATCGAGCTTTTTCGCCACATGACCGTGCTCGACAACCTGATGCTGGGACGTCACGTTCACATGAAAAGCGGTGTGCTCAGCGGCGGCCTCTACTGGGGCTTTGCCCAAAAAGAAGAGATCCGTCACCGCCAGGTGATCGAAGACATCATTGACTTTCTCGAAATCGAGCACATCCGCAAGAAGACCGTGGGCACCCTCTCCTACGGCCTGCAAAAGCGCGTGGAGTTGGGGCGCGCCCTGGCCGTCGAACCGACCATCCTGCTGCTCGACGAGCCGATGGCCGGCATGAATATCGAAGAAAAAGAGGACATGGCCCGCTTCATCCTCGACATCAACGAGGAGCGGGGCATCACCACCATCCTGATCGAGCACGACATGGGCGTGGTGATGGACATTAGCGACCGCGTTGCGGTGTTGGAATTCGGCATGAAGCTGGCCGAAGGCACGCCCGACACGGTCAAAGCCAACCCCGAAGTCATCCGTGCCTACCTGGGCCAGGATCACAATATGCGCCCGCACCTGTAACCACCGATCTCCGGTCCCAATCATGAACCATCAGCAAACGACACCGAACCTTGCATCTACTCCCCAAACTTTCCCGCAGTTGCTGCTGGCGCGGGCCAGCCAGTATGGCGAGCGCAAGGTGGCCCTGCGCGAGAAGGAGTTCGGCATCTGGCAGGCCACGACCTGGGCGCAGTATGCGCGCCATGTCAAGTATTTTTGCCTGGGGTTGCTCAGCCTGGGCATGCAGCCGCGTGACGTGGTGGCGATTGTGGGCGACAACCGCCCGGAATGGCTTTTCGCTGAACTGGCCGCGCAGGCCGTGGGCGGCTTCAGCATCGGCATCTACCAGGACGCCATCGTCGAGGAGATGGCGTACGTCATCGCCTTTGCTGAAACGCGCTTTGTCGTGGTCGAAGACCAGGAGCAGGTGGACAAGCTGCTGGAGATGTGGGATCAGCTCAAAGATCACGTCCACAAGGTGATCTACTACGACCCACGTGGCCTGCGCAACTACACCGAGCCGTTCTTGCTCTACTTTCCCGATGTGGAAAAACTGGGCGAGGCCTACGAGCAGGATCACCCCGGCGCGTTCGAGGAACGCGTGGCCGCGGGCCGCAGCGAGGACATTGCCATCCTCTGCACCACCTCCGGCACCACCAGCAAGCCCAAGCTCGCCATGCTCACCCATCGCAGCATGATCAGCATGGGGCGCAACCTGATGTCGGTGGATCCCCTGCACGAGACGGACGAGTTCATCAGCTTCCTGCCCCTGGCCTGGATCGGCGAGCAGATGATGGCGCTGAGCTGTGGCCTGACCATCGGCTTTACGATCAACTTCCCCGAAGAACCGGAGACGGTGCAAGAGAACATCCGCGAGATCGGCCCCAGCGTGGTCTTCTCGCCGCCGCGTATCTGGGAAAACATGCTCAGCCAGGTGCAGGTCAAGATCGAGGACAGCACGCGCTTGAAGCAGGCGGTGTACCGTTGGGCCTTAGGCGTTGGCTACACCATGGCCGATGCCCGGTTCCGCAAGCAAACGCCGGGCGCCGGCCTGCGCCTGCGCTATCGCCTGGCCGACGCCCTGGTCTTCAAGATGATCACCGATAAACTGGGCTTGCGCCGCACCCGGCGTTGCTACACCGGCGGCGCTGCGCTGGGGCCGGATGTCTTCCGCTTCTTCCATGCCCTGGGCGTCAACCTGAAGCAGATCTACGGCCAGACAGAGATCAACGGCATCGCGGTGGTGCATCGCGACGGCGACATCAAATTCCAGACGGTCGGCCATCCAATTCCCGAAACCGACGTGCGCATTGATGCCAGCGGCGAAATTCTGGCCCGCGGCCCGGCTGTGGCCGAAGGCTACTTCAATAATCCCGTGGCCACGGCTGAGAGCTTCCGCGATGGCTGGCTGCACACCGGTGATGCCGGTTATTTCGACGACGACGGCCATTTGATCGTGATTGACCGGGCCAAGGACGTGATGACCCTGCACGACGGCACCAAATTCAGCCCGCAGTTCATCGAGAACAAACTCAAGTTCAGCCAGTACATCAAGGAAGCCGTGGTCTTTGGCGGCGACTGGCCGTTCATCACCGCGATGGTCAACATTGACTTTGCCAATGTGGGCAAATGGGCCGAGAAGCGCGCCGTCACCTACACCACCTACACCGACCTGGCGCAGAAACCGGAAGTCTACCGGCTTATCCGCCAGCATATCGAGCAGTCCAACACCGATCTGCCGCCCGCGGCGCGCATCAAGCGCTTTCTCTTGCTGCACAAGGAACTGGACGCCGACGATGCCGAGCTGACCCGCACACGCAAGGTGCGTCGCAGCTACGTGGCCCAGCGCTACGAAGACATCATCAGCGCCCTCTACAGTCAGAACGATCACCTGGACATGGAGACGACCATCACCTACCAGGATGGGCGCACCGCCCGCCTGCGCACTCGCCTGCGCATCGAAACGCTATAATTCTCGATCTCTGATCTCCGATCTCCGATCTCTAACGAAAGGCCAACATGGATCAATTCATTCAGCTCTTGTTCACCGGCTTGACCAACGGCGCGATCTATGCGTTGGTGGCATTGGGCTTCGTGTTGATCTACAAGTCCACCGAAGTCATCAACTTTGCCCAGGGTGAGCTGCTCCTGGTCGGCGCCTATCTGACTTTCGGCCTGATGGCGGACTTTGGCCTCGCCTGGCCCCTGGGCGTGCTCATCACCCTGGTTCTGGCGGCCGTCCTGGGGGTCATCATCGAGCGCCTGGTGTTGCGCCCCCTCATCGGTGAGCCGATCATCTCGGTCATCATGGTGACGATTGGCCTTTCCAGCCTGCTGCGCGCCTTCGTCAGCGGTATTTGGGGCACGGCGCCGCGCAGTTTTCCGGCCTTCATCCCCAGCGCCACGCTGCGCATCCTGGGCGCGGCCGTGCCTGGCGACCGCCTGGTGGCGATCGGCCTGGCGGTGCTCTTGCTCACCGCCCTGACGCTGTTCTTCCGCCGTTCCAGTGACGGCATCGCCATGCGCGCGGTGGCCGATGATCAGCAGGCCGCGCTGAGCATGGGTATCAGCGTCAAGCGCATCTTCGCCATCGCCTGGTCCATTGCCGCGGTCACGGCCGCCATCGCCGGCATCCTGGTGGCCAACATCGTCGGCGTCAGCGGCGCGGTCAGTGGTATCGGCCTGCGCGTCTTTCCCGTCGTCATCCTCGGCGGGCTGGACAGCATCCCCGGCGCGATCGTGGGCGGTGTCATCATCGGCCTGCTCGAATCGTTCGCCGGCGGCTATCTCACCTCTGGTCTGGGCGAGGTGGCGCCATTTGTCGTCCTGGTGCTGATCCTGATGGTGCGGCCCTACGGCCTGTTCGGCGAAGTCCGCATCGAGCGCGTGTAGTTCTGCGGAGAGAAGGAAAAACAGCGTGGAATCTGGCATTTTTCATACCACCTACCAACAAGACCTGACCTTGCGCCGGACCCCCGCGCAGAAGGTGCGGCTGGGGCTGTTCATCGCCTTTGTGCTGATCTTCCCCTTCTTCGCCGACAATTATTATCTGACGATCGCCAATCAGATTGCCATTGCCGCGGTCGGCGCCGTGGGGTTGAACATCCTCGTTGGCTTTACCGGGCAAATCTCACTGGGGCAGGGCGCGTTCATGGCGGTGGGAGCCTATACGGCCAGTTTTCTCACACTGCGCCTGGGGCTGCCGTTCTGGCTGACGATCCCGCTGGCCGCGTCGGTCACCGCCGTCGTTGGCGCCGTCTTCGGCGTGCCCTCCCTGCGCCTGAAGGGTCTCTACCTGGCGATCGCCACCCTGGCCGCGCAACAGATCATCGAGTGGGTCATCACGCACTGGGACGCAGTGACCGGCGGTGTGGAGGCGCTGGTGATCCCCGCGCCGATGCTGTTCGGCCTGGCTCTGAATACCCAGTTTCGTTTCTACTGGGTTTCGGTCACGGTCGCGGCCATCACGGTGCTCTTTACCATCAATCTGTTTCGCACGCGCGTGGGCCGCGCGTTCGTTGCCATCCGCGATCAGGACATCGCCGCCGAAGTGATGGGCGTGGATATCTTCCGTTTCAAGGTGTTGGCCTTTGCCGTCTCCTCTTTCTTTGTGGGCACGGCCGGCGCCCTCACCGCGCACTACACCACCATCATCTCCTGGGAGCGCTTCACCATCGAGACGTCCATTCTCTACCTGGCGATGATCATCATCGGCGGGCTGGGGTCTGTGTCTGGTTCTGTCTACGGCGCCGCGTTCATGACCCTGCTGCCCGCGGTGATCTCGAACCTGGGCCGCGCACTTGGTGGTGTGCTGCCCAGCCTGGGGCAGATCCTGCCCTTCATTCAGCAGGCCATCTTCGGCCTGACCATCATCCTCTTCCTCGTCTTCGAGCCAGAGGGCATCGCCAAGCTGTGGCGTGATGTCAAGGATTATTTCCGTTTGTGGCCGTTTAGTTACTGAGAGGGGAGGATAGCCATGTTGGTGCAAGAACGGATGACAGGTAATCCGATTACGGCAACGGTCAATACGTCGCATAGTGAGGCGGTGGGGCTGATGCGGCAGCACAGGATTCGGCGCCTGCCGGTGCTTGATCTGGCGGGGCGTCTGGTGGGCATTGTGGTGGAGAAGGACATCTTGTCAACGGCGCCCTCACCGGCTACGGTCCTGAGCATCTACGAAGTTCATGCGCTGCTCAGCAAGCTGCGCCTGGCCGACATCATGACGACGCCGGTGCTGACGGTGACTGAAGATTGTCCGGTGGAAGAGGCGGCGCGGATCATGATTCAGCACCGCATCGGCTGCCTGCCGGTGATGCGGGGCGCCACCCTGGTTGGCGTCATCACTGAAACGGACATCTTCAAGACCCTGGCCGAGGCGCTAGGCGCCGGGGAGCCAGGCGTGCGCATCACCGTGCGCACCCAGCGCCAGCGCGGGGTGCTGCATCACCTGACCGGACATGTGGCCGACGCCGGCGGCGCCATCGCCAGCATGCTCACCATCAATGAACCGGATGGGGAGCACAAGCGCGTGACGCTCAAGGTGCTGGGCGCGCGTCCCGATCAACTGCAAGCCGCGCTCAGCGCCTATGCCGATCTCGACCTGACCGACCTGCGCCTGATCGAGAAACCGTTCGAGCCATTGCCGCTGGGCGTCTGAATGGCCGCCGGCTCTGCTTTCTCGCCCCCCTGGCCCCCAACCGATGAATCTGCACGGTGTACAATTTGGCCTGCCCGCCCAGGCTTACCGGAGGTGTTAGCGCATATCACAACGATCCGTTTTTTAGTTCACGCCCCCAGTGTCGCTTGCCGCGAATCCTGGGTACACTTAGCAGGACGACTTGCAATGACTGCTTGCAATGACTGCTTGAAAGGTAACTGCTCAGCCTGCCTGGAATTCAGACAGGATTCACAGGATTGACAGGATATCCGCCCCGGCTTTTGCACTCCCCCTGAGGTGAGCAGTTACTTGAAAGACTGTTTGAAATGGAGGAGATACGATGAAGACACGTGCCTTGAGTCTGTTGACTGTTCTGATCGTCCTCAGCCTGCTGCTGAGCGCCTGCGGCGCTGCGCCGCAAAGCGGCGAGCCGATCAAAGTGGGTGGTATTTTTGACCTGACCGGCGCAACGGCCGATGTAGGCGTGCCGTATGCGGATGGCTTGAAGGGTTATGTGGATTGGATCAACGCGAAGGGCGGCATCAAGGGGCGCAAGATCGAGCTGATCGGCAATGACTACGCCTACAAGGTGCCCAACGCCGAGCAGTTGTACTCGCAGTATGTGACCCAGGACAAGGTGGTGGCGATCCAGGGCTGGGGCACCGGCGACACGGAGGCGCTGCGCACCAAAATCGCCACCGACAAACTGCCCTTCATGTCGGCTTCTTACTCGGCCAACCTGGTCGTCATGGCCGACGCACCCTACAACTTTCTGATCGGCACCACCTACTCCGATCAGATGGTCATCGGTTTACGCTGGGCGCTGCAGGACTGGCAGGCCAAGGGCGGCAGTGGCAAGGCCAAAGTCGCCTTTTTCTACAACGATAGCCCCTTTGGCAAATCGCCGCTGCCGGCCGGCAACGAATTTGCCGCGGCCAACGGCATGGAAGTGCTGGAAGTGGCGATGCCCCGCGGCGCCACCGACCTGACGCCGCAGCTGTCCCAGGTACAGGCCTTCAGCGCCAACTACATCATCATCCAGAACACGTCCGGCCCTGGCTCGTTGGCGGCCAAGAACGCCAAGGGGCTGGGCCTGAATGCGCAGATCATCTGCCTGAACTGGTGCGCGGACGAAAACCTGATCAAGCTGGCGGGCGATGCGGCCGAAGGCGTGGTTGGTACGATTCCCTTTGCCCCGCCTGGCACTGGTGTGGCCGGCGTCAAGGACATCGTGGATTACACCAAGAGCAAGAGCATCAACCTGGAGGAGAAGGGGCTGCATTACGTCCAGGGTTGGTGGACCATGGCCGTCATGGCAGAGGGGATCAAGCGCGTGCTGGACAGCAACAAGCCAATCACCGGTGAGAACCTCAAGGCCGCCCTGGAGACGATCAGTAACTTCGAAACCGGCGGCGTCACCTCGCCCCTGACGTTCACCGCGACCGATCATGCCGGCAACAAGGCCCTGCGCCTGTATCAGGTCAAGGCCGGTAAGTGGGAATCCATCAGCGACTTCATTGGCGCCAAATAACGCCGCCGCCGAGTGAATTTGCGGCGAAGGGGCGTGCCGCCGCCAGGTTGGCCTGCGCCGACCGGCATCGCGTCCACGCAGGTGATTGGGACACGGATCAACGCGGGTTTACACGGATCGTTATCACATCCGCGTTGATCTGGGTTGATCCGTGTACCAATCCTATCGGGCCATGTGAGGTGAGGAAGCGCGCTATGCTCGTACTCAATAACATCGAAGTCATCTACAATGATGTAATTCTTGTGCTCAAGGGCATGTCGGTGCAGGTGCCGGAAGGGCGCATCGTTGCGCTGCTCGGCTCCAACGGCGCTGGCAAGACGACCACCCTCAAGGCGATTTCGGGCCTGCTCAAGCCGGAGGATGGCGCGGTGACCGATGGCAGCATCGAGTTTTTGGGCACACGTATTGATAAGCTGGACGCGGCCGACATTGTGCGCCGGGGCATCTTCCAGGTGATGGAAGGTCGCCGCGTCTTTCCACATCTGACCGTGCAGGAGAACCTGCTGGCCGGCGCGTACACGCGCCGTGACCGCAGCCAGGTACCGGCAGATATCGAGGCGGTCTACGCCTATTTTCCGCCCCTCAAGGAGCGTCGCGCCAAGACGTCGGGCTACCTCTCCGGCGGTGAACAGCAGATGCTGGCCATCGGCCGAGCCCTGATGGCACGCCCGCGCCTGATGTTATTGGATGAACCGAGCCTGGGCCTGGCGCCGCTACTGGTGGCCGAAATCTTCGACATCGTCAAGCGCATCAACCAGGAGCAGCGGACCACGATTCTACTGGTTGAGCAGAACGCACGCCTGGCCCTGAGCATCGCCGATTATGCCTACATCATGGAGAACGGGCGCATCGTCCTGGAAGGCGACCCGGCCGCGCTGCGCGACAACGCCGATGTGCGTGAATTCTACCTGGGCCTGACCGACGTCGGTCAGCGCAAGAGCTATCGGGAGATCAAGCACTACAAACGGCGCAAACGCTGGCTGAGCTGATTCAAACCGCGACGCTTTCCGGCATGGGCCTTGAGGTTTTCCTGGTACTCTGCTATAATGCGGCCATGACCGAGGATGCACAATCCTCCGAGACGTCTGCTTGCCCCAGCCCTCCCCATTGATGCAAGAGTGGAAGCCAATGCCGCAACAAGATGTGCTGACCAACCTTTCCGCAGGCCTCGAAGCCAACCTGCGCCGTCTCAATCCGTGGTGGCGAGGATTACCCCAGGCGCCGCTGCCGCCAGTGAAACGATGGGCGTTTCCGATTGCGCTTGGACGCCTCAAGCATGGCCCGACGAAAGTGACGGTAGTGAGCGGTCCTCGCCAGGTGGGCAAGAGTACGCTGGTGCTGCAACTCATCCAAGCCCTTCTCGCTGAAGGCGTCTCACCAGATCACATCTTCTACATCCAGTTCGACGACCTGCCCGAGCTGCGGCGGATCCAGGAACCAATCTTGCGGTTGGCCGACTGGTTCGAACAGGTCGTTCTGCAGCAGACCTTCAACCAGGCTGCGCAAGAAGGGCAGCCCGCTTTTCTTTTTCTCGATGAAGTTCAGAACCTGGACGCCTGGGCGCCCCAACTGAAGTTCCTGGTTGACACCAGCGCTGTGCGCGTCCTGGCCACAGGCAGCTCGGCGCTGCGCATCGAACTTGGCCGCGACAGCCTGGCCGGTCGCCTCAGCACATTGGACATGGGGCCGCTCTTTCTGCGCGAAATCCTGGAGATACGCGGGGAAGGGCACATCGCCCCTTTTCTGCCGTTCAACGGGCTGGCTCCGCTCAAAGACAAGAACTTCTGGCTCGCCCTGCGCCAGCATGGCATGAAGCACCGCATCTTGCGCGATCGAGCCTTTCAGGCATTTTCCGAACGCGGCGCGTACCCGATTGCTCATGCAGCCGCCGAGTTGCCGTGGGATGACCTGGCTGACCTGCTCAATGAAACGGTCATTCGCCGCGCCATTCAGCACGATCTGCGCGTCGGTCCGCGGGGCGCCCGACGAGATGCACAGCTCCTGGAAGAAGTCTTTCGCCTCTCGTGCCGCTACATCGGTCAATCGCCCAAGCAGTCTCTCTACCTGGACGAGATTCGGCGCACCCTGGCCGCCAACATCGGCTGGCAGCGCATCCTGGCCTACCTCAAATTCCTGGATGGCACCCTGCTGATCCGCCTGATCGAACCGCTGGAGCTGCGCCTGAAGCGCGCCCGCGGGCCGGCGAAACTGTGCCTGTGTGACCATGCGCTGCGCGCAAGCTGGCTGCAGGAGGTCGTTCCCTTGCATCCAGGCGGACTGGAGCAGCAGCCGCATCTGCGCGACCTGGCCGGGCGCATCGCCGAAAGCACAACCGGCTATTTTCTCAGGTCCATCACCGGCCTGGATGTCGCCCACTTTCCTGAGCGCGCCAGCGAGCCAGAGGTAGACTTCGTTCTCACCCTGGGCGAGCAGCGCATCCCCCTGGAAGTCAAGTATCGCTCTACCATTCGCTGGGAAGACAGCCGCGGTTTGCGCAGTTTCGTCGAGAAATCGGTCTACAACGCACCGTTTGGCCTGCTGTTGACGCTCACGGATGAACCGGCCAGCGACGACCCGCGCATCGTCAGCCTCCCCCTCTCCACACTCTTGCTCCTGCGCTGAGAGAAACGTCCATGTCTACCGACAAGAAACCCACAACGCACATCGAATTCATCCGTCACACCGACAAGCGCGCCAACATCCCTACCGAGGAGCGCGCGACTTTGGGGTGGACGACGAGCAGGCGCCCAAGAGTCTGCGCTACCCGCGTGACCCGTCCCTGGCCCCGCAGTTGGTCTGACGCGGCAAGGATGAGCAGGACGCCCAGGATTTGGCCGTGCCGTCGGTGCCGATCTACATCCAGAAAAAGATTCACCCGCAATCCATCATCAACGACCTGCTGGCGCAGGCGGCGAAGCCCGGCTCTGCGCTGCGCGAGGCCGCGGCTGGCTATCAGTTGAACCTGTTTGCCGATTTCAACGGCGGCCCGGAGGAGTTCGATCAGAAGGTCGAGTTCTACCAGCACGAGCAGAACTGGGCCAACCGCCTGATTCTGGGCGATTCGCTGCTGGTGATGGCCAGCCTGGCGGAGAAGGAAGGGCTGCGCGGTAAGGTGCAGATGATCTACCTTGACCCGCCCTACGGCATCAAGTTCGGCTCCAAGCGCGCGACCCAAAGCTTTGGCTTAAGGAAACACCGGGCGGTTCATGGGGAATCGAGTTTGGCAGCGAGCGCCGTCCCATTGAAGGCTCGGAGAAGTCAAATCCTGATCTACTTCCAGATAGTGCAAAGATTTACGCACTATCGAAGCTAACTTCCGCAGGCCCTTCGAGCACTAACCCGGGTTTTGAATGGCGGAACGGGTCATTTCTTCCTACTTTGGGAACGCACTGGAAAACTACCCTTGAGGGCTTGCGCCGCCTTGATTGGGCCGACCGCTTGGAGGCTCGCGGTGGCCCGCCATGGTTCATCAGATTCCACTCCGACTTTCCGGTTGTTCCTGTAACAAACCTATTTGAGGATACTTCTGGAAAGTCAGCCGAATCGATCTATGTGGTTCAGACACAACCGGACGTCATTCAGCGTTGTCTTCTCATGACCACCGACCCCGGCGACCTAGTACACGACCCCACGTGCGGCAGCGGCACCACCGCTTACGTCGCCGAGCAGTGGGGCCGGCGCTGGATCACCTGCGACACCAGCCGCGTGGCCCTGGCGCTGGCGCGCACGCGGCTGATGGCCGCCAAATACCCGTACTACCTGCTGGCCGACTCGCCCGACGGCATCAAGAAGGAATCAGATCTCACCGGCAAGATACCGCCCGATAACAGGACCGCAGGCGACATCAAGAAAGGCTTCGTCTACAAGCGTGTGCCACATGTCACGCTCAAGTCCATCGCCAACAACCCGGACATCCACGAAGGCATGACACGCGCGGAGATTGATGCCGCCATTGCCCGCCACACCGAGAGCGAGCTAAGCTGCCCAGTGGAAACGGGCAGATCCTCTCCTACTCTACGTCAAGCCAGTAAGCTGGGCAAGTCGCACATTCGGCCCGGCCTGCCGGGTCAGCTTCAGCGAGTTGTTGGGTGGCCCTCTCCCTTGCCGCGACGCGTGGGACGACAGGGAGAGACGCGCTAGAGGTCGTGGGCATACGCCTGGATGTCGGCCCGCGATGATAGAGCGCCGATCTGGTGGAGGGCAATCTTGATTATCGGGTCAAGCCGACCAAATATGGCCGTGTAGTCGTACGAATTCCTTCTCCAAAGGGTGGGATGGACCAGCATCTTGTTGACCACCCAGCACGGACTGTCCTCCCTGGATCTGCTACCATACTCGCGTTTGAGGGATTCAACGGTGGAAGCGAGATCAGTGCTTTCAGACCATTGAGGGATTAGGTGCTCCAGGCGTATAGTGTCCTTCTCCGAGCCGCGACTGAGAATGATGTCCACGAGAACACGCATATGCAGCAGGGCGCTCTCAACAAGAGCATTCATGATGATTTGGTCGGGCTCTTTGGTGCCGACAATTCGTCGGTGCTCGACGCGAGTGAGGACGTACATCTGGGCCTCGTAGAAGAAAACGACCCAAGGATCGTTTGCATTGGATGACATTTGGGAACCCCCTTGTTGGCGCCGCTGCTGCCGCGGCGATCACGACGTGGCCGCCAAAAACGGAATATGGGTTATGCGGCGGCAAACAAGACAGCATCGCACATTCCGTAACGGTCGAGCCGCCGTATAACCTGAGTTGAACTGAGCCGTCCGCAAAGACTGGCCGCTAGGCTGTGACCGACACGCTTTACCGCCTATTATCTGACGAGCTGAACACCCGATGAGTTGATGACCGCGCTACCATCGTCGCGTTGCAGAATCAGGTACAAAGCCAGGCCGAGAAGATCACCGCCTTAGAGCAGCGCCTTGCAGAACTGGCAACCGCTACTTTCGGCAAGGATCGCTCAGGAACGTCATCTTAACGAGCCGCCTGCCACGTCTGCCTTGCCACCGCGGCCGTTGCCGCAGGTGCTGCCCACCATGCTCCCCGTCAAGCCGCCGTCGTTGTGGCGCTGGCTGTTTGGTGGTTAGTCCTCGACGAAGATGCACCCCGCCCTTTGTGGGTCAAAGCCGTCAGGCCATTTCGTCTTGGGGTTGTACCAGGCTCCGCTCAGGTTTGCCCCGCGCAGGTCGGCCCCGCTTAGGTAGGCATCGTACAGGTATGCCCTGCTCAGGTTGGCCCCGCTCAGGTTGGCCCGACGTAGGTTAGCCCTGCTCAGGTTGGCCCCGCTCAGGACGGCATCGCTCAGGTAGGCATCGCTCAGGTTGACCCCGTGCAGATCGGCTTCGTACAGGTAGGCCCCGCTTAGGACGGCATCGCTCAAGTCGGCATCGCGCAGGTCGGCCTCGTGCAGATCGGCCGCGCTCAGGTCGGCCTTGCGTAGGTCACGTCCTGCGGCGCCTTGGTTGATAATCTCCCAGACTAGTCGCCATTTGTCATCAATTTGAGTCTTGTCATCCAACCTGGTCCCTACCACGTCGGCCCATCTCAGATTGGCCCCGGTCAGGACGGCCTCGCTCAGGTCGGCGTCGAACAAGTAGGCCCAGGTCAGGTCGGCCCTGCTTAGGTTGGCCCCGCGCAGGTTGGCTTGGCTCAGGTCGGCCCAGGTCAGGACGACCTCGCTCAGGTCGGCCCCGTGCAGATCGGCTCCCGAACAAGTAGGCCCTCGCGCAGGTCGGCCTTACGCAGGTCACGTCCTGCGGCACCTGGCTGATAATCTCCCCAGACTAGTCGCCATTTGTCATCAATTTGAGTATTGTCATCCAACTTGGTCCCGATCAGGGCAGCCCCGCGCAGGTTGGCATCGCGCAAGTCGGCCCCGCGCAGGTTGGCATCGCGCAGATTGGCATCGCGCAAGTCGGCCCCGCTCAGGTCGGCCTCGCTCAGGTCGGCCTCGCGCAGGTTGGCCTCGCGGAGGTTGGCCCCGCGCAGGTCGGTCTCTCGCAGGGCCGACCTGTGCAGGTCGGCCATAAAGCAATTAGGTGGACATCCAGCTGGCGGTGCCGATATCGGTTCCGGTATCGGTTCCGACGTCGGCGTCTGTGCTGGTCCCCCACAACCGACTAGGACTGCAACTGCTGCCCCTAAGCAGAGAGCCACCATTGCTGCTTTCGTTGTAAACATTTTTCCACCCAGGTCCTTTCGCGGTTGTTGGTCCAGGCCTCTGTGTCTGTCACCGTATTTTCGGGCAGGTTACGGCGCGCCGCCGATCACGCCCGCCGTTAGGCCGGCCAGGCCGCGCTCGTCGTAGTGGCGCTGGTTGTTTGACGGTTAATCCTCGACGAAGACGCAACCCGCCTTTTGTGGGTTATAGCCGTTAGGCCATTTGGTCTTGCCGTTGTATTGGGCTCCGCGCAGGTCGGCCCCGCTCGGGTTGGTCCCGCTCAGGTTGGCAAAGCTCAGGTCGGCCCCGCGCAGGTTGGCCCCGTGGAGGTTAGCCCTGCTCAGGTCGGCCAAGATCAGGTCGGTCTCTCTCAGGTTGGCCCCGCGCAGGTCGGCCTCAATCAGGTCGGCTTCGAGCAGGTCGGCTTTGAGTAGGTCGGCCCCGCCCAGGTTGGCCCCGTTCAGGTTGGCATTGACTAGGTCGGCCCACGTTAGGTTGGCCTTGCGCAGGTCGGCCCCGCTCAGGTTAACCCTGCTCAGATAGGCCCCGCCCAGGTCGGCTCCGCTCAGGTCACGTCCTGCGGCGCCTTGGTTGACAATCTCCCAGACCAGTTGCCATTTGTCATCAATCTGAGTCTTCTCATCCAACTCGGCCCCGAGCAGGTTGGCCCCGCGCAGGTTGGCCCCGATCAGGTCGGCCCCGCTCAGGTCAGCAAAGCTCAGGTCGGCCCCGCTCAGGTTGGCATCGCTCAGGTCGGCCCCGCGCAGGTCGGTATCGCTCAGGTCGGCCCCGCGCAGGTCGGTATCGCTCAGGTCGGTATCGCTCAGGTTGACCCGGCTCAGGTCGGCATCGCTCAGGTCGGCCCCGCGTAGGTCACGTCCTGCGGCTCCTTGGTTGACAACCTCCCAGACCAGTCGCCATTTGTCATCAATCTGAGTCTTTTCATCCAACTTGGCTCCGCGTAGGTTGGCCCCGCGCAGGTTGACCCCGAGCATGTCAGCCTCGCGTAGGTTGGCCCCGCTCAGGTTGGCCCCGAGCAGATTGGCTCCGCGCAGGTTGACCCCGCGCATGTCGGCTCCGCGCATGTCGGCGCTGGGCAGGTTGGCCCCGCTCAGGTTACCCCCGCGCAGATCGGCATCGCTCAGGTTGACCCCGTAAAGGACGGCATTGATTAGGTTGACCCTCATGCAATTAGGTGGACATCCAGCTGGCAGTGTCGATGTCGACATCGGTCCCGCAGCGGTCGGTGTTGATATCGGTCCTGATGTCGGTTCCGGTATCGGTGTCAGTTCCGGTATCGATCTCAGTGTCGATATCGGTATCAGTTCCGGTATCGATGTCAGTTCCGGCGTCTGTGCTGCTCCCCCACAACCGACTAGGACTGCAACTGCTGCCCCTAGGCAGAGAGCCACCATTGCTGCTTTCGTTGTAAACATTTTTCCACCCAGGTCCTTTCGCGGTTGTTGGTCCAGGCCTCTGTGTCTGTCACTATATTTTCGGACAGGTTACGGCGCGCCGCCGATCACGCGCACAGTTAGGCTGGCATGGCTTCCCGCCATCCATCCCAGGGCAAGCATTCCCAATAGCGACCGTCTTCACCGTGGAGCACATCGCCCGGATACATCGACGTATGGAGCAGGCTAAGCGACAGAATGTACTCTCGCGCTTGCCCAGTGGGAGACCACTTCTCAGCCTGCATCAAGCAATACGAGCCATCCTGGTCGTCTGCTGCCACTTCCCGTACCCATACATGAGTTTGCGTCAGGTCGGCCCAGGTGAAAGGGGGATTACTCTCCTGACAGGTTCTGCCGCGCGAGTAAAACACCTGGTGCTTCAGTAAGCCCTTGTTAGCTGGCGCTCCGCGCATAATCAACGCTGACCCCGTCGTTCTTCGACGGCGCGCGCCCAGAACCGAAGCCTGCCGTTCGTGGCTTTGAAGTCGTTGACGTGAACGTCGAGCCCCTCGAGTCCGCGATGCCGAACGTCCTCGATGACCATTCCGTGCGTCGTCAGCGCAGCTTCCTCCAGGGTAAGCTGTTGCGGCGACCAGAACCGGAGCACTCGTCGCTCGCGGCCTCGTTGCGGCGTCAGATCAAGAAAGGGCTCGTCTTCGTTGTCAGTTGCAGGTTGAGGCCAACAACATCGTATTCCCATGTACCGCGGGAGGATAGGATGCTCGGGATCTCTTATCATTCGCGCCTCCTGCTATCGGAAGATTGTCCCGCTAACGTGTGGCCGTTCAGCGGCGGGCGAAGCCCGTCCGCTGCAGCGGCAGATTAGATGGGCCGTTGCGTAGAGCGCAATGCCGGTCTCTGCAGCCGGAGCGGTCATGGAACTTGGGTTGCCCAGGCTAAGTCCAGCGCGGCGGCCGCAAACCCATGCATGCCGGGAAAGACGGCAACTCCGTCAACGTCCCGTCGTGCGAGTTCATTCAGAAGATCGCTTGCTTTAGAGGCCGGTAGTTCCAAATCGCTTCGACCTCGCCGCGATGCACCCGGTTGCGACGACGCGGGTTGGGCTGGCTTTGGTCTGTATAGGGTGTGATTTCGGTTGCCATGGGATTACTCTTTGGCTGCGCAGCGGGCGCAGAGCGGGCCGCCGAGGATAGTTGGTTGTGGGTGAGACCCACGGTGAACCAAAGGCCACCGGGGTGGCATGGTTGTTCACACCGGGAGCAATCAGTGTTTTCAGGAGCCAGGTCACCGGGGTGCGTGGCCTGGATGTAGCCGAGCGTCATGTCGGGCGACTTCATGACGACGGCGTGGTAGGAATCGAGCGCGGCTTCCAGGATGGCGGTCTTGGTCAGGCGGGTGCGACCGGCCATCTGGACGAGTTTGGCGTCGAGGGCCGCGGTGATATTCAGCGACGTTCTGCGCTGGGTCGGCAGGCGTGCGGCGGGGCCGCGTAGTGCGGTGTCCAGGGTGGCAGTCATGGGTTCTGTTCTCCTGTCGCAGGCTTCGGGGCGCCCGCTGGTATGCACTCATCTGCCTGTATTATTGAAGGCGTCTACAGATCTGTCAAATCGGTCGCGGCGGCCTGTAGGGCGGTCAGGCGGGCGGCGATGCGGTGGCGGTGGACGGTAAGCTCGGTGATCGCCGCCTCCATCAGGACATCGGCGCCGAAGCATACGACCAGCAGTTCAGGGGAGGCGAACTCACGCACCTGGCGCGCGATGAACAAAATTGATCGGCGCGCGTCAATCTCATCGTGGTCTTTGGCGAGCCGGACGTGGAGATGCGCAAGGTTCGTCGTAACGACTTCAGTCGTTCCACGGCGGTTGGCGCCTGAACAGGACTGACTTGCCACGAATGCTACGAACGACACGAGTTTTCTGCGATCAATTCGTGAAATTCGTGAAATTCGTGGCAGCTTTCCGGCCGCATCGGTCAGCCTTAGCTTTTTGTCCTTTGTTCATCCTATGCTACAATGCCGACGAACCGTAGGAACGGCCAGTAACGACAAGGTGATGGCGCGTTGACCGCGTCTTTGCGATCTTTGCGTCTTGGCGGTTCGAAAAATCGTTCACGTCTACCATACCGGCTGATCCACCGCAGCCGGCATCGAAGGAGTCACATCGTCGCGTGCTGAAGACATTCTGGGAAAACTTCAAGTCCGTCATGCGCGCTATCGGCAATTTCCAGGCGCGCGTTTTTTTGAGCCTCCTGTACCTGGTGCTTGTCCTGCCCACCGGCGCACTGTTGCGCCTGTTTTCGGACCCGCTTGATCTCAAAGCCCCTGACCACGCTGGCCCGGTGGATACCACAACCTTCTGGAAAATACGTGAGCCGTTGAATGAAACCCTGGACGGCGCCCGCCTCCAGTCGTGACGGCACACGGCGCCAGCCACGCTGACCGGCGCCCGTGGCGCTCCGTACCGAATCAAATCAAATCAAATCTGAACAGACCAAACAACGCATGTACATACTTGGTGTTTCTTGTTTCTATCATGATGCCGCGGCCGCGCTGCTGCACAACGGTCACCTGGTGGCCGCGGCCGAGGAAGAGCGCTTTTCGCGCATCAAACACGACTTTGGCTTTCCCATGCAGGCGATCGAGTTCTGCTTGCGCACGGCCGGCATCACGGCCGCTGATCTCGATTACGTTGTTTTCTATGAAAAGCCGCTGCCCAAACTCGAGCGCATCCTCCTCAGCGTCCTGCAGACCGTGCCCCGCTCCTACGTCGTCTTTCGTGAGGCCATGATTGCCTGGTTCAACGAAAAGCTGTGGGTCAAAGGCATCCTCGTCAACAAACTCGACCTGCCGACCGACAAGATCCTCTTTGTGGATCATCATCTCTCGCACGCGGCCAGCGCCTTCTTCTGCTCACCGTTCAAAGAAGCCGCGATCCTGACCGTGGACGGCGTCGGCGAATGGACCACGGCCACCCTGGGTCGCGCCACGGCGCAGTGGGACGGCGTCGGCGAAAATCACATCTGGCTCGACCAGGAGGTTCGCTTTCCGCACTCCCTGGGCCTGCTCTACTCCGCGTTCACCGCCTGGCTCGGCTTCCAGGTCAACGAAGGGGAGTACAAAGTGATGGGCATGGCGCCCTACGGCCAGCCCAAATACAACGATCGCGTCGAGAAGCTCATCCAGGTGGCGCCTGACGGCTCCTTCCACCTGGATATGAGCTACTTCACCTTTCATCATTCGACCGTCAGCACGTTTGGTCAGCGCTTCGTGGACCTGTTCGGCGAGCCGCGCGACCCCCATGCGTTGTTTGTCACCGACCTGACCCATCCTGGTGGCGACCACAGCCGTGAGCTGAAGGCGCAGAATCAATACTACGCCGATGTGGCGGCCAGCATTCAGCAGGTGACAGAAGAGACGCTGCTCAAGATGGCGCACAGTCTCTACCGCACGACCGGCCTGAAGAACCTGTGCTACGCCGGCGGCGTGGCTCTCAACAGCGTGGCCAACGGGCGCATCTTGCGTGAGACGCCGTTCGAGTCCATCTATGTGCAGCCGGCCGCGGGCGATTCCGGGGGCGCGTTGGGCGCCGCGCTCTACGCCTGGCACGTCCTCTTGAACAAGCCGCGCGAGTTCACCCTGGAGCACTGCTACTGGGGCGCGGAGTATGGCGAGGCCGAGATCGAAACCTTCCTGCGCAGCCAGGATGTCCCCTTCCAGGTGCTGCCCGATGACAAGCTGCGCGCGACCCTGGTGGATGATCTGCTGGCCGGCCGCGTCATCGGCTGGTTTCAGGGGCGTTTCGAGTGGGGCCCGCGCGCGTTGGGCAATCGCAGCATCCTGGCCGATCCGCGCCGCGCCGAGATGAAGGAAATCGTCAACGAGAAGATCAAATTCCGCGAACCGTTCCGCCCCTTCGCCCCTGTGGTGACCGAAGAGGCCGCGGCGCGTTACTTCGACATGGACTCACCGGCCGCGCATTATCCGGCGCGCTTCATGCTGCTGGTCGAACCGATCTTCGAGAACCGTCAGCACGAGATCCCCGCCGTCACCCATGTGGGCGGCAGTGGGCGACTCCAGACGGTGCGCCGCGTCTGGAATCCCCGCTATTACGACCTGGTGGAGGCTTTTGGTCAAGCCACCGGCACCCCGGTTCTGCTGAACACGTCGTTCAACCTGCGCGGCGAACCGATCGTCACCACGCCGGCCAATGCCTTCGCCACTTTCAGCAAGAGTGAGATTGACACCCTGGTGCTTGGCAATTATCTGGTCCGCAAAGACCAGATGGGGAAGCGATCATCGTGATGCGCGTGCTGCGAGCTGCGTTGCGCGGGCTGGGCCTGGTTCTGGCCGGCATCCTGGCAGCCGTCCTGCTGCTGGAAATAACCGTGCGCGTCCTCAACCTGGCGCCGCCGGCCGCCAGCCCTGGCTGGTTTTGGAAGGCGCCGGATGAGCAGTATGGCTGGCAGCATCTGGCCGGCGCGACGGGGCGGTGGTTCAACCCGTACAATGAGTACAACGTCGAAATCACCATCAACAGCAAGGGCCTGCGCGATGTGGAGACCGACTATGGCAAGGCGGCGGATGAGTTTCGCATCCTGGTGTTGGGCGACTCCTACGTGGAAGGCATGCGGGTGCCGTTGGAGCAGACCTTCAGCAAAGTGCTTGAGCAGCGTCTGAACTCGGTTGACTCACCTATCGTCTTTCGCGTCATCAACGCCGGCGTCAGCGCGTGGGGCAGCGATCAGGCGCTGCTCTGGTATCGCAACGAAGGGGCCAAGTATGAGCCTGACCTGGTGATTCTGGGCTTCTTCCCCGGCAACGATTTCCTGAACAACTCCGAAGCCCTGGAGGTCGAGAACTTTGGCGGTGTTCGCAAGCCGTTCTTTCATTTGGACGGCGAACAACTGACGCTGCGCTACTACCCCTTCGACCCCGCGGACGTGCCCAAACCGGTAACGCCGGTGACCGTGCCGTCAACCGCGGTGATCACCGGCGAGTCGCCAAGCGCTGCGCCCTTGCAGACCTGGCGGCCCTGGCTGAATCGTTTCTCTGCGCTCTACCGTTATGCCACGCCGATGCTGCGTGATGCAGTGCCGCCGGTGGCCCGCTGGTTGGTGCGTTGGGGGCTGATGGAACCGGGCCAGGAGGAGATTGACGCTGCACTCCCGGCCGGGTATATTCCCGCCTCCTACGGCGTCTACCGTCGGCCTCCCACCGAGCAGTGGCAAGACGCCTTCACCCTGACCAATACCCTGCTGCGTGCCCTCGATAAGGATGTCACAGCCTCGGGCGCACGCCTGGCCGTGGCTATTCTCACCGCACAGGAGCAGGTCTACCCTGAGTTGTGGGATGGCCTTCTGTTGCACTACCCTGCCATGCAGGACAAAGATTGGGATTTGGAGCAGCCAAACCGAGTGCTGTACGGCATTCTGGACGGTAGCAACATACCGTACATTGATTTGTTGCCTGTTTTTCGCGAGCACGTAGCCGCCTCGCGTACGCTGCTGCACCTGCGCCACGATGGGCATTGGACACCGGCTGCGGAGCGCCTGGCCGGCGCAGCAATCTATGGGTTTTTGGTACAAAACCGCTTGGTGCCTGTGGCTGGCGCGGCCGAAACCGACGCCACCCCGACACCGTAGCGGGCGATCACCGTGATCGCCCTCCACTGGGCGTCGTCACACAGGAGTTGTCAGATGGATATCAAGCGCACGAGTCGTGACGCAGCGACGCGGGTTGGCCTGGTGGGTGAGATGCTCGGATACCTGGCGAAGCGCCGGCTGTGGTTCATCATTCCCATGGTGACGGTGCTGTTGCTGTGCGGTCTGCTGATGGCCCTGGCCCAGGCCACTGCCATCGGCCCCCTCATCTACACACTCTTCTGACCGCGCCCGTATCGGAGAATCAACATGGACGAACAACTGATCACGATTTCGATTGACGAGCCGTTCGAGCCGCTGGTGGCTGAGGAGATGCTGCGCAGCGTTGTGCAGCGCACGCTGCTTCTGGAAGGTTGGCCCAGCGCCGAACTGACGGTGCTGGTGACCGATGACGAGACCGTGTGCCAGTTGAACCGCGACTACCGCGGGCTGGATGAGCCAACGGACGTGCTGTCATTCTCTGCGCAAGAGATGCAGCCCGATGCAACCACCTTCGTCAGCGCGCCGGAAATGGTGAACTATCTGGGCGATGTGATCATTGCCTACCCGGTTGCGGCCGCACAGGCCCCCACCTTTGGGCGGTCGGTGGTGGAGGAACTTGCCTTGCTCGCCGTGCATGGCGCCTTGCACCTGCTCGGCTATGACCACGGCACCCCGGGCGAGGAGGAAGTGATGTGGGCCAAACAGGCCGCCATTCTCAACCTGGCATGAGGTCCAGGCAGCGTTTCCTGGACGTGTTTCGCGTGGCGTTTGCCGGCATCCGCTACATGCTGCGCACGCAGCGCAACGCCCGCATCTACCTCGTGATTATTGTTTTGGTCGTTGCCCTGGGCGCCTGGTTGCGACTACCGGCCGCGCACTGGGCGCTGCTGGTGCTGACGTTTAGCCTGGTGCTGGCTGCGGAAGCAGGCAACAGCGCCATCGAGATCCTGGGCGATGCCATTACCACCGAGTGGCATCCCCTGATCGGAACAGCCAAAGACATCGCCGCCGGCGCGGTGCTGATCGGCGCGATCGGCGCCATCATCATCGGTTTCATCATTCTTGGCCCGCCGCTCTGGCAGCGCCTGGCGCCATAGCGCCGCCGAATGAATTGGAATGAATTCAGGGCAACAAAAAAAGGCGCTCGATCCTATGCGGATCGAAGCGCCTCATGCTGCACAGCGCCCTTACTGTGGCATTTGCAGGAGCATTGTGATGCTGCTGTTTGTTGAAAGTAATAGCCCTTCGGTACTGAAATAGCAGATCGAGCCGTAGGTCATCGGGTGGTTAGCGAGCATAGCGCTGCGCCACCAGGTCTGGCAAGTCGAACACCGCACGCTCGTGCCATGAGCGCCACAACACCAGGTATTCGGCATGGGTCCACACCAGGGGCGTGGCCGAACCGGTGCCTTCGCCTGTATCTTCCCACACCTGTTCGCTGAACATGCCGCCCTCGTTGGCAAAACCTTCCAGGGCTTGCAGCAAAGCCGCAGCCGTCGTTTCATCGCCGGCCGCCATCGCGTACACGCCGCGCTCACCCGTCAGCAGGGGCCAGGGACGACCCTGTGCCAGCGTCAAACTGGTGCGATCCTGCTCGCCGTACGCGTCGCCGGGATAGCGGTACCAACTGGGGCCTTTGGGCGTCACCACCTGCAGGGCCGCGTCAACCTCTGGTAGCGTGGCGATCACGCCGGCATCCTGCGGCGCCAGCACCCCTAATCGCACCAACTCCAGAAAGCTGGCGTCCACCAGCGTGCGTTGATCCACAACCTGCCCGCCGATGCGCAGGGTGGCATCCGTGTTCGGGTCGCCCCGCGGCGCCAGGCGCAGGAAATAACGCCCATCGCCCAATGGCCCGCTGCTGGTGAAGGTCCAATCCTTCACCTGACGCTGCCAGGTGTCGGCCAGCGCCAGCCAGGCCGCGGCCGACGCGTCATCCCCGCTCTTCTGCGCCAGATCGGCCGCGGCCACCAGCCCCGCAATCTGTGCCGCTAACGTGGCCGGCGAATAGCCGCCGATCTCCTCCCAACGCTCCTGGGGCGTGGTGGGGCCGCGCGCCGCAATGTAAGCAGCCGCCGGCTTGACCAGGCTGGCATAGCGTTCGACTGCGCCCAGGCGCCAGGCCAGCAGGATGGGCGCGGCCACTTCATCCAACTGGGTGGATGTCCAGTACATGCGGCCATCCACGTAACTGTTCTGGGGAAAGGAGCCGTCGGCGAGCTGCTGCGCCTCATCCAGGAAGGCCAGCACCTGACGCGGCGTGACTTCGTCGCCGGCCGCCAGCAGGCCGGACGCGGCGTGATACAGATCGCGCGCCCACACGCGCCGGTAACCGCCCTTGTCCGCGCTGTCCGGCGTGCGGTCGCCCCACGGCACCGCGCTGGAGGCGATGATCGCGCCGCGGGTGGTCTTGTCCTCGTGCGCCTTGATGACGGCCGCGCTCAGGTAGAACAGATCGGGCGCTTGATCGTCCGGTTGGGTCAGGCTGTCCAGGTAGCGCTGCCAGCCGTCCAGGTAAGCCTGCGCGTTGGCGTCCCAGCCCTGGGCAATCGCCCGGGCGGCCTCGTCACGCGCTTTGCTCTCACTGCCGCCAAAGCCAAGCGCCAGCAGCCAGGGAGAGACGGGCGGCAGCCAGATCGTCAAGGCCGGCCGTCCCTGGTCCCCGGCCCGATCGAAGGCCTGGTCCAGACGGTAGTCGGCCAGATCGGTCAGGCCATCGCTGTTGCGCACATAGCCCGCCGACGCGGTGACCCAGGGGCCGTCGCCGGTGAGCACCGCAAACGTGGGGCTTGAGGCCAGGCTCGTGTTCAGGCTGTCGCTGAAGACCGCCACCCCTTCCCCCAGGTTGAGCTTGATCTGGTCGTCCTGACCCGAATTGGCCAGGTGCGGCAGCGCGTACAGATAGACCTGGTAGTCGCCCGGCTGTCCCTGCAGGGCCTGGAAGGTGGCCTTGATCAAAATGGCGTCCGCGTTGGGCGCGGCCACCGCCTCTTCGACAAGCTGGTAACGCTGCGCCTTGTCGGTCAGGGTGACGCGCCAGAACGGCAAGCGGGGCGATGGGCGCTCCGTCCTGATGTCTGCATCATGCCACAGATCGTGTACGAAGGTCTTGCCATCGCTGACCAGGAAGCGCAGGGAGTGAAAATTGGCCTGATCAATTCGCGGCCAGAAGAGGTCGGTCACCGCGCCGTCGTCCAGGGTGAACCAGACGCGTGACGGGTTGGTCTGGCTGATCGGCGCATCATAGGTGAAGGCGGTGCCAATGCCCTGGCGCGAGCCGCTGCTCCAGTTACCGGGCGCGCGCGCCCTGGATTCCGGTTCAGGCGCGGGGCCGGTGGGGCGGGGCACGGCCGACGTGGGGGCTGGCGCCGGTGTGTTGCGCGAGGGAATGACCAGGACAGGTGTTGCCGGCGCCAGGGTTATCATGGGCGTGAGGGCCGCGGCCGGTGTGGGAATCGGTGTTGGTCCCTGGCAGGCCGTCAGCCAGAACGCCAGCAGCAGGACCGGGAGCAGTTTTGGACTGCGAAAGTACGGCAGACTCCGTAAGCCGTGCCTGGTAGTTTTTTCTATGCACATTGCAGCACCGCCGCGCCGGTAATTTGGCTGCGCTTGAGGCGGCGCAGCACCTGGTTGGCTTCGAGCAAGGTAAATACCTCGATATCAGTCTGCAAAGGAATTTCTGTCGCCAGCGCCAACAGTTCTTCGGCGTCCTGGCGCGTCGCGTTGGTCACGCTGCGCAGTTGGCGTTCGCCGTAGAGCAGGCGGTAATCGAATTCGGGAATGGGGCTGCTGTGGATGCCAGCCAGGACCGCGGTGCCGCCGCGCTCCAGCACACGCAAGGTGTCGAGGGTGATGGCGCCGGAGGGCGTAAAGTTGATGGCCGCGTCCAGCGGCTGCGGCGGCGTTTCCTGTGGTGCGCCGGTCCACACTGCGCCAAGCGCGGCCGCGTGCGCCTGGTGCGCCGCGCTGCGCGTGAAAACGAAAACTTCGCATCCCAGGTGGCGCGCGACCTGAATGGTGATGTGCGCGCTGGCGCCAAATCCAAACAGCCCCAGGCGTTGCCCCGGCTGCACCTGGCTCAGACGCAGGGCGCGATAGCCGATGACGCCCGCGCACAACAGCGGCGCGGCCTGCTCATCCGCAAAGCCAGCGGGCAGCGCAAAGGCGAAGTCGGCCTGGGCCAGCATGGCACCCGCATAGCCGCCGTGGTTGTGCAGTCCGGTGAACCGCGCCTCTGCGCACAGGTTTTCCTGGCCGTTGCGACAGAACCGGCAGACGCCGCAGGTGGCATGAACCCACGCTACCCCGACACGGTCGCCGACCTGGAAACGTGTGACGCCCGCGCCCAGGGCTTTGATCACCCCCACCACCTGGTGACCGGGCACCAGCGGCAGGCGGGGCAGCGATAAATCGCCTTCCACCGTATGCAGGTCGGTATGACAGACGCCGCAGGCCCGCACCGTCAGCAGAATCTGACCCGGCCCTGGCTCAGGCTCCGGCAGTTCGGACACCACGAGTGGATCGTCATGATCCACGGGCCAGGGCGCCAGTAATTGCATGGCTAACATGATGGACTCAACTCCTTTGCCAGGCTGGGAACCCCGTGTATGCTGCCTGGCAAGACGGCACTATACCATAGCCGCGGCGCCCGGTCAACTCATTCTGACCGCGCCCGGGGTGCATTTCAGTCCTGGGGCACAGCCCACGCAGGTGGCTTCGCAGTCGTTGCAGCGACTTGCAGTCGCCCGGCCACGCTTGACCGCTGACGACTCCATGTGGTAACATACCATTGTTGCAGAGTCAAGCCGTCACTGTGGCTCGATCTACTGTGAGGCCGCACCCAGGGGGCGAGCGCAGGGCCGTGACAACGACACCCGTGCTTATGCCATAGACCTCGTCCCGCACCTGGAACATCACGGCGACTCTGACAGAAAGGACAACATGAAGGGCAACGCAAAACTACTAGTCGTACTCAACCAACTCCTCGCGGACGAGCTGACCGCCATCAACCAATACATGGTGCATTCCGAGATGTGCGATAATTGGGGATACGGGAAGCTGCACAAGGCCATCGAGGGACAAGCCGTTGATGAAATGCACCACGCTGAGTGGCTGATCCGCCGCATTCTCTTCTTGCAGGGCACACCGACGGTTTCCAATCTCAACGCGATCCATATCGGCAGCGCGATCGTTGATATCATCTCGGGCGACGAAGAGGCTGAGGTGGCTGCTGTGACCGCCTACAACAACGCCATCGCCCTGGCGCGCGAGGTCAAAGATCAGGCTACCGCGGATCTCCTGACCAAGATTCTCGCGATGGAAGAGGCGCACGTGGAATGGGCAGAAGTGCAGCGCGCCCAGATCGAGCAGATGGGTCTGCAAGGTTATCTGGCCAATCAAGCCGCAGATTAACGTGCGTGCGGGTTGACGAACAGGGCGCGGATCAACCTTTGTTGCAAGCGTCAGCCCCCAAGCGTCAGCTCCCAAGCGTCAGCCCCCAGGCGTTAGACCCCAAAACGAAAAACAGTGCGTGCAATCCCGGTTGCACGCACTTTTGACCACATGGCCTCCGCTCTCCGCGCTGATTTCCGCTACCGTCTACTTGTCGCTATAATGGCGCTTTCCCGTCCATCTTTGTGCGTAGGAGGCCTTCATGCAGGTTGATGTCGAACTGTATCGCAGCGATGTGCGCGTGCAGGACAAGCCGCCGGTGGCGCTGAGTGTCATCGAGATTGCGCCGGAGCAGCCCAAGCGCACCATGCTTTTCATTCACGGCTTTGGTGGTCAGGCCAGCCAATGGGCGCGCCAACTGAGCCACTTCAGCCGCGAGGCGCGCGTCATCGCCTATGACCTGCGCGGCCACGGTCAGTCGGACAAGCCCAACTCGCAGTACACCATGGAGGAGATTCAGCACGATCTCGAAACCCTGGTTGCGCGCCTGCGCCTGCCGGAGCGTTTCATCCTCTTGAGCCATTCCTTCGGCGGCGCGATTGCGGCCCAGTATGCGGCTAACCATCCCGAACGCCTGGAGCGCTTGGTGTTGATCGGCACCGCTTCCGAATTTCGGCTCAACCGCTGGGCGCAGCTGCCGTTCAAGTTGCCCGCCGCCTGGCTGGCGCCCCTCTGGCGTGTGGCGAGGCGCACACTGTCGGCGCCGCCGCATGTGGCCAAGACCCTCTACCACAACGCGCTCACCGCCTGGAACGGAGCGACGGTCTTTCCCAAGATCCAAACGCTCACGCTGGTTGTCACCGGCTACCGTGACCGCCTGTTCCCCACAGCCGCGTTCGAAGATGTCCCTGCGCTGATCCCCGGCGCGCAACAGATCAAAGTACCGGTGTCCGCGCACATGGTGATGATCGAACGCGCCGAGGCTGTCAATCGCGCCATCGAGCGCTTCCTGGTCGAACCGACGGCCAGCCAGGTCGGCCGGCCGGCTGCGCGCATCAGCGCCCGGCCGATGTCCAGCACGCGGGGTCGTTATCCCACCCGGCCCTGGCTGCGCTTCTACGATGAAGGGGTTCCTTACACCGTTTCCCTGCCGGAGCGCCCCCTGTTCCGCTTCCTGGAACGGGCCGCGCGGCGCTTTCCTTTGAAGACGGCTGTGCGCTTCCCGCTGGGCGGCGCCAATCTAACCTACCGGCGCCTGGAGCGTCACGCCAACCGCTGCGCCACCGCCCTGCGCAAACTGGGCGTGCAGCGCGGCGACCGCGTGATGATCCTGCTGCCCAATGTGCCGCAGGCTGTCATCGCCTTCTATGGCGCGCTGAAGGCCGGCGCGGTGGTGGTGGCCTGCAATCCACTGTTCGATCAGGAGGAATTGCTGCGCCAGGCCCGCGACAGCGGCGCCCGCGTCCTGATCAGCCTGGACCGCCTGCGCAGCGTGGCTGCTTACCTGGCCGCCGAGGGCCAAATCGAGCGCGTGATCGAGACGCGCACGGATGACTACTTCAGCCCGTGGCGCAAGGCCCTCTATGCTGTGCGCTTTCGTCCGGTCAGCAACGAGGCGCCGGAAACGTTCCTGCTTTGGGGAAATTTGATGCGCGAGACGTCACCCCAGCGCACTGAGATTACCGTGGAACCGCACGACCTGGCCGTCATTCAGTACACCGGCGGCACGACCTCCAAGCCGAAGGGCGTCATGCTCACGCACGCCAACCTGGTGGCTAACACGCTGCAGACGCGTCACTGGCTCAGCGATATGCGCGATGGTAAGGAATCGTTCCTGTGCGTGCTGCCCTTCTCGCACATCTATGGCATGACCACCGCGATGCATGTGCCGATCGCGTTGGGCGCCACTCTGATTTTGCTACCCACGTTCGAGGTCAACCAGGTGCTGAAGGCGATCAAGCGTTATCGTCCCTCGGCATTTCCTGGCGTGCCGGCGATGTACGTGGCGATCAACAACGCACCCAATGTACGCCGCTACAATATCTCCTCGGTGAAATTTTGCATCAGCGGCGCCGCACCTCTGCCGGTGGAAGTGGCCGAGGAGTTTGAAAAGCTGACCAAAGGGCGCCTGATCGAAGGCTATGGGCTGACCGAGGCCGCGCCGGTGACGCACGCCAACCCGTTCAAGGGTCAGCGCCGTGTGGGTACGATTGGCGTGCCCTTGCCCAACACCGAAGCGCGCATCACCGACCTGCAAACCGGCGAGGATTTGCCGCCCGGTGAGGTGGGCGAACTGCTGGTACGCGGGCCGCAGGTGATGGCCGGCTATTGGAACCTACCGCAAGCCACCCTGGAAACGCTGACGACCGACGGCGCGGGCATGACCTGGTTGCGCACCGGCGACCTGGCGCGCATGGATGACGACGGTTACTTCGAGATCGTCAACCGTCGCCAGGAGATTTGGTACGCCGACGAGGCCATGCGCAACCCTATCTTCCCGCGTGAGATCGAAGAAGTGCTCTACGAGCATCCCAAGATCAAGGAGGTCGTCGTGGTGCCGATCGGACGCACGCCCAAGGCATTCATCGTTCTGCGTGAGGGCGAAACCGCGTCGGTGGAGGAAGTCATCGCCTATTGCCGCGCGCGCATGGAGGAAGCCATGGTGCCCGCGTTGATCGAATTTCGCCAGGACCTGCCTAAGAGTTTCGTGGGCAAAGTCCTGCGACGTCTGTTGGTGGATCAGGCGGAGTAGGGCGGGGGTTTGGAGCACGAAGGGTTTGGAGCACGAAGGGTTTGGAGCACGAAGGCGCGAAGGGACGCGAAGGCACGAAGCGCGAAGGCACGAAGCGCGAAGGCACGAAGCGCGAAGGCACGAAGCGCGAAGGCACGAAGCATGGAGCACGAAGGGACGAAAGGGGGAAAGGTGGTGCTGCTTGACAGTCTCTGACATGCGCGCTACAATGGGGTCAGTTGTTCGTCACTCTCCTCGATGAAGCGCCGGCCCTGGATTCTGTGTGAGCCTGACCGTCATGTGCAGGACTGGCGTAGTGCAGTTAGCGGATTCTCTGTTCTTATGGCGTTGGCCGCGGCACAAGCGGGCCCGTGACTTCTCCCCTGGAAAGGAGGCATAGAGCCAGATAAGAGCGTGTCATTTCTTTCTTTCCGACCATCCTCGTTCAACAGAAACCTCGTCATGGTTGGAGTCTGTTGACCAGGGTCCACTGGTTGCTTGTCCCTATGTCGTTCGACCACAACTTAAGTAGGAAGGATTGTGTACAATGCGTAAGGTAATCCTGTATGTTCTCCTGGTAGCTATTCTTTCTCTGGGCCTGGTGCTGGCTGTATCGGCCAGTAAGGCCGAGCCGCCGACCGCCAATGGTCTCTCTTTCAGCACCGCGCTCCTGCCGGCGCATCTGGCGGTCGTCGAGCGCTCGCCTGTCAATCCCAGCGCGCTGGTCAATGACGGCAGCTTTGAAAACGGCCCACCGCCAGGGTCCGCCTGGACCGAAACCACCAATTCTACCTGTGAGTGGATTGGCGATTGGAGCGGTGTTTGGGGCGCGGCTGCGTTCGATGGCTCGATGGACTTCTGGGCTGGCGGCTACTGCGGCGGCATACCGACCACAAGCTCCGTCTTCCAGGCCAGCATCGCCGTTCCGGCTGCAGACAACATGCTGCATTTCCACTATATGGCCTATCGCCCCGATCCAGATGATCCGACACCGGACGACTACGCCTATCTGAAGGTAAACGGCACGACGGTTTGGACGCTCGACTTGACGCAGGCCAACAATACGTACCCGAACTGGGCCGAGGCAACCTACTCGCTGGCCGCCTATGCCAGCACGAACGTCACGTTGGAGTTTGCTGGCGTGTCAACGGGAGCCTCGACCGGTAACATTCGCTATGACTACATCCTGATTGGCGAGCCCCCGCCGCCGCCCCTGCGCTGCGATGCGGGCTACCATGAGGTTACGGTCATGACCGAAGGCTTCGAGGGCGCGTTCCCGCCGGCCGGTTGGGCTGTGGCCAACAACGGCGGCAGTTGCACCAATGCCAGCGCGTCGCCTGTCTGGACGAACGTTGACGGCGGAGGGCGCGGTAATTTGAGTGGCGGTACGGGCGCTTTTGCCGTGGCCGACAGCGACTACTGCGGCAGCGGCAGCTTCATGGACACCGAGATGTGGACGCCGAACGTTGACCTGACCGGCTTGACGGCCCCTCATGTCGCCTTCAATCTCGACTACTATGCCCTGGGTGACTATGCCGCCGTGGACGCCAGCACCGATGGGGGCGCCACCTGGACCAACGTGAAGACTTGGACAGCCAGTGCACGCGGCCCGCGTCTCTACGACACCGTCATCCCCGGCGACGGACAAAACGATGTCAAGGTCCGCTGGCACCTCGGCAACGCCAGCTGGGCCTGGTGGTGGGAAGTGGACAGCGTGGCGGTCACAGCCTGCGAACCTGACCAGCCGACGGCCATCAACCTGACCGGCGTCACCGCCAACCCGGCTGCGCCGCTGGCCGCTCTGCCCTGGGCCATTCCGACTGCGATCGCCGCAGTTGCCGGCCTGGCTTGGGTTGCCCGCAAGCGCACGCATTAAGCAGGCGCTTGACCTCGCGGCAACAAATGCCTGGCCCTCTGACGGACTGAGGTCAACGTCCAGCATGGTTCACCCTCGTGGATTTTGCGACGACGTTCAGTAATGAGCAAGACCCGTTTTCGAGTATCGAAGACGGGTCTTGTTATTGGCGGACAGCTCTGAGCATTCCTCATTCAGCGTTTTGCGTTTTCCACTAGCCTCTCGAAGTGTGCCAGGTAGCGGCGGGCCAGGTGTTGCCACGCGAACTCTTGCTCGATGCGTTGGCGGCTGCGCGCGCCCAGGGCCAGGCGCAGGGCAGGTTGTTCCACCAGGCGGGTGACGGCGGCGGCCAGGCTGCCGGGCGAGCGCTCTTGCACCAGGAAGCCGTTTTCGCCATCTGTCACCACCAGGGGATTGCCGGCGACCACCGTGGCGACGATCGGCTTGGCGCAGGCCATGGCGTCGAGCACACAGACATTCAGCCCGTCCACCGGTTGTGTCACCGACGGCATGACGAACACGTCGGCCAGATTGTAGAATGCGCCCATCTGATCGTAGGGCACGCTGCCCACAAAATGGACATTGGCCTCGACGCCCAGCGCACGCGCCAGCGCTTCCCACGTGGCGCGCGTGTCGCCATCACCCACCAGCACCAGGTCAACCCGCTGCGGCAAGGGCGTATCGCCATGCGCGCCGCTGAACAACGGCATGGCCTGGATGATCGAATCGAAACCTTTCTTGGGCACCATGCGCCCCACGCCCAGCAGAACGAAACTGTCGGCCGCCAGGCCCAGGCGCTGACGCAGGGCCGCGCCAGCTTCTGGATCGGGACGCAGCGCCTGCGGGTCAACGCCGTAGATGATCAGCTCGAATTTGGCCGGGTCTGCGCCCAGGTCGCGCACCGCCACCTCACGCAGATCTGCGCTGTTGGCGGTGATCAGGCCGGCCGTGGCAAAGGCCTGGCGCGCCATGCGCTTGAAGAGCGGATTTTGCCCGGCCACCAGCGCGTCAGAGCCGGGGATGGAGACGACCAGCGGGATGCCGCGGCGGGCCGCCGCGCCTGCGGCCAGATAGCCGTTGGGCAGCACCCAATGCGCGTGCAGCACGTCCGGCTGCGCCTGTGCGATCCAGCGCTCCACCGCGGCCTTGCCCAGTGTGAAGAGCAGCGCGCCCAGCAGATAGGCTTCGCCTTTCATTGCCAGGTCGGCCCGCATCGTGCGCATGTAGCCCAGGCGGTGCGCGGAGTCCGGCCAGACGTAGCGATAGGTGTGGAGCCGCACGCCGCCCAGATCAGCCGCGGCGCGCCGATACGCGGGATCGAACGGCGCCACCACGGTCACTTCCGCGCCCTGGCGCACGTACTCGCGACAGAGGGCTTCGACGAACGAGCCGCTGAAGTCGCCCGCAAAGCGCGGGTAGTTGTGGGTGAGAACGCCGATCTTCATGGTGACGTGGATGCCGGGTCTGCCGCGGCTGCAGAGGCGCTGCTCGATGGTTGGCCGGGGAGAAACCCGGTTTCTGCCTGTAACCGGACTCTGCCATGAACGTGTCGAGACGCCACTCCATCTCTTTGATCTGCTCAGCCTGGCTGACGATCAACTCGGCAATGAAGCCGACCAGGATCAGGAGCAGACCGGCCAGGGCGAGTCCGCCGGCGGCCCAGAAGATCGGGCGCTGCTGGGTTTGCGTCAGCAGGTAAAGCAGGAGTAGATAAACCGCCGTGATCCCGCTCAAGCTCAGCGCGGCCAGGCCCAATCCGCCGAAGAAACGCATGGGCGCCTGGCTGAAGGCGAGCAGAAATTTGACCACGAGGACATCGAGCAGGCTGATGGGGATGCGGCTGAAGCCATACTTGGAACGCCCGGCGCGGCGAGGGTACCAGTTGGTTGCCACTTCGCCGATACGGTAGCCCTGCTGGGCGGCGATCATGAGCAGGAAGCGGTGCCAGTCTGAGCGCAGGGGCGGCAGGGTCAACAGCACCTCACGGCGAAAGGCCTTGATCCAGTTCATGTCGTGCGCCTGCACCTTGAACAGGCGCCGCGAGACCGTGTTGTAGATGCCAGAGGCGAAGGTCTTACCGTCGGCGCGACCCTGACGCCAGCCGGCCACCACGTCGTACCCTTCGGCCAATTTGTGCAGCAGTTTGGGAATATCCTCCTCCGGGTCCGACTCCAGGTCAGCCGGCAGGAAGATGATCAGATCGCCGGTGACTGCGCGAAAACCACTGCGCAGCGCGGCGGTGAGACCCAGGTTGCGGCGATGACGGATCAGGCGCAGGAAAGGATAGGCGAGCGTCTGACTGGCGGCCACATCGCCTGTGCCGTCGGTCGAGCCATCGTCAATCAACACCAGTTCGGCGCGACCGTCCAGCCCCAGCGCGTCGAAGGCTTTGGCGACCTTCGCCAGCAAGATCGGGATATTCTCGGCTTCATTGCGCGCCGGCACCAGCACCGAAACCGTTGGACTCAGAGTCTGTGAAAATATCTCTGGGGTGCGTGACACCCCTTCAATGGCATACTGCATGTGGTAGTTTCCAAACACCGAAGCCACTACGGGTTGTGGTCATGATGCCACCTCCGAACTGCCGCCAGGATATTTTCACAGACTCTCAGTTCACCCGCCAACGAACGCTCTCACCGTCATCGTGACCCGTTCGATCTGTGCGTCGGTCAGTTCGGGATACATGGGCAGGGAGATGACTTGCTGACTGCAGGCTTCACTGACGGGCAGACTGCCCGCGCGGTAGCCCAGGTCGCGGTAGGCCGGCTGCAGGTGCAGCGGCAGGGGATAATGAATGACCGCGCCGATGCCGGCCTCGGTCAAATGGGCCGCCAGTTCATCGCGGCGCGGTGTGCGTACGACGTAGCAGTGGTAGACATGGCGATTGTAGGGACGCGCAATCGGTGTGACGATGTCACTGCCGGCGAGCAGTTCGTTGTAGTGGGCCGCGTGACTGCGCCGAGCCTCGGTCCAGGCTTCCAGGTGCGGCAGCTTGGCGCCCAGGATGGCGGCTTGCAGCGCGTCCAGGCGATAGCCCCAACCCAATTCATCGTGCTCGTACTTGCTCATGCGCCCGTGATCGCGCAGCTTGCGCACGCGCTTGATGAGGGTCTCATCGCTGCCGGTGACCAGACCGCCATCGCCGTAGCAACCCAGGTTTTTGCTCGGATAAAAACTAAAGCAGGCCAGGTCGCCCATGCTGCCGGCGCGGCGTCCACGGTACTCCGCGGCATGGGCCTGCGCGGCATCCTCGATCACGCGCAGATTGCTGCGCCGGGCGATGGCGAGAATCTCATCCATCTCGGCCACCTGCCCATACAGATGGACGGGCATGATCGCCTTCGTGCGCGGGGTGATGGCGCGCTCCACCTGCTCCGGGTCCAGGTTGTAGGTGTCGGGCTGCACGTCCACAAAGACCGGGGTGGCGCCGGTCTGCGAAATGGCTTCACCGGTGGCGAAGAAGGTGAACGGGGTCGTGATGACCTCATCCCCGCGGCCGATGCCGCAGGCCAGCAGGGCCAGGTGCAGCGCCGCTGTACCGGAGGCCACGCCTACGCTGTAGCTTGCGCCGGCCATAGGGCTGAAGGCTTGTTCGAAACCGGTCACCTCAGGCCCCATGATGAAACTCGTGCTGCTGACCACCCGCTGAATGGCGGCATCAATTTCGGTTTTGATTGTACTGTACTGTGCTTTCAGGTCCACCATGGCAATGGCGTCCTGCTGTGTCACGGATCCCATAGAATCGTATTTTTCCCTTGTATCTGCTCTTCTCAATTGCACTGTTAATAGGTACTTCTGCTCGGCGCAGCCGTGAATGCGGTATGCGGACTGGCCAGGCCGTCGGCCAGGTTGGACAACTGATCTTCCAGGCGGGCGATGTCGCGTTTTGTCTGATTGATGCCGTTGATGAGGCTCAACGGCACCTGGATCCCATACTGAATGCGCTGCATCTCCAGTTCTGCCAGGTTACTGCGCAGCACCGCCAGTTGATCCTGCAGCATACGCATTTCCTCACGACGCCCGGCTTCCAGCAGGCGTTGGCTGCTGTTGTCAGAGATCGCGCTGCTGATCTGTTGTTCCAGCCGCGCGAAGTTCTGTTGAATCCAGGTGTCGAGCAACTGATTGCCCACGGCCAACTGGTTGTAGACCACGCGCAGATAGCCGAGTTTGATCAGACCGAAAACAAAGCCTACTGTTTCCGACTCCGAGAGGCCGGTCGCCTCGCGCACTGCGTTTTCACTCAGCACGCCAGCCCGACTAACCGCCAACAAAATGCGCCGCTCGCCAGCAGACAAATACTTGTAGTCATGTTCGAAGAATCCGGCCAACATGTCATCCACGATCAAATCGGCTGACGTCAGCTCGCGCAGGCTGTTGTCCTCTTGCCACAGCCGTTGGCAAATCATCTGCATGAGAAAGGGGTGATCTCCGGCCTCGTCACGGATGCAATTAATGACCTGTTCGCTGGCGGTCACCGGCGCCGCCGATTGTGATTGACGGATCAACATTGCGGCGGCCACCGGATCGAGGGCGGTCAAATTGCGCGGCGCAAAGCCGTTCAGGAACGGCGACGTGTTCCAGTCAGCCGCCTGTTCGTTGAGCTGCAGCAGAATTTTCGTGGACACCATGATCACACGGATGCCGCTGCCGGCCAGGAAAATTTTGCGCAGGCGCTGTAAGAGCGCCGGGTCAGGCTGCCCAATGCTGATCAGGGCCTCAGCCTCGTCAATGAGCAGCAGGAGTGTCCGCTCCACGGCCAGCAGTTGGCGTCGCAGGGTGCGCAGGAGGCCAAGCTCATCCTCCTGGGCCAGGGCAGCGGCGTCAATACCCTGGGCGTCGAAGCGCGCGGCCACTTCATCCAGGGCATAGTGCAACTCCTGATTGAACTCTGCACGAGTGCTGATGCCCTGCAAATCCACATACAACGGCACGTACTGTGGATGCGTGAGGGTCAAGGCCTCGATCTGGCGTAGCAACGAGGTCTTGCCGACACGGCGGGTGCCCACCACCCACAGCGCGTGGTTCGGCCCCTCAAGCAGGTGCGAGATCAAACCACGGCGGCCATAGTGCAACGCACCGCTGACCCAACCACCGACGATATACGGATTACTCACTGTAGCGCCTTTCCTGGACGTTGCGATGATGAGCGCTCATGAAGGCAAGCCCGCGTCGGCGGCGCAGGGCAACCTGTCTGAATGACATCACGTGCTTCTATTATAATCAATCTCGAACGGCGGGCAATTTTTCCGACCAGATCAAAACAACGAATCATGCCGTCGCCTGCGCCATCATGCGCGGACCGGTGGGCGGCGTCAGCGGCCAGTGCAGCGCCAGGTAATCCTCGAGCATCTCGGCCATGATCGTCGGAACCTCGAAGGCGACGCGCGCCTCGTCAATCACCACGTAGCCAATCATCTCTGAGAATTCCAGGTCGGTCGTTGCCACCGCGACCTGGCGATCGGGCGCCAGTGGCTCACCCCCCACGCTGACGGTGAGCGAATCGGGCTGCGCTGGATCGTAGAACACCTGGGCGCCGGCCACGTGCGGCAGTCCGCAGGCCCGATCGCGCAGGGCATGCAGCTTGCGGGCGGCGTTTGCGGGTTGTACGGCGCTCGCCAGCCAGCGGTGAATTTCGTCGCCGCTCAACATGACGCGGCCTGGATTGGTTGACAGGCGCATGGCGCTGTTCAACCCGCCGTAGGACACCGGGCCAGCCGGCAGACCATGCGTCCATTGACCGGCCAGCGCCAGCGCCAGTTCGACATCTGGCAGCCGCGCGAGCAGGGCATCGGCCAGCAGATTGCCCGCGCTGCACTCCCGATCGTCCACCAACTCCAGCGGCGCCAGCAGTTCGCCAACCGGTCGCGCCGCCTGCGCCTTGACCTCGGCCTGCACGGCCAGCCAGGCCTGCTCGAAGTCGGGATCGGGTGGCAGCGCATCGGAGATCGGGAGCAGGCGACCCGTATGTGAGACGATGCGGCCGCTGTGGCGATCCAGGGCCAGGTCGAGCCGGCCCAAGAAGCGGCCATAATCGCCGGCCTGAGCAATGAGCGTGCCGTTGACCAGGAGCGGCGGATCGAGCGCCACATGATCGTGAGCGCCGATGATGAGATCAAGGCCGGGGATGGTTTCGGCCAGCTGTTGATCTGCCTTCGAGCCGAGATGGGAGAGGAGCACGATGGTTTGCGCGCCGGCCGCTCGGACCTGCGCGATCAGATCGGGCAGTACATCCTGCGGTTGCCGCGGCTCCAGGTCGAAGACGGTGTAGACGGGGATCGGCGCACTGAGACCAATCACGCCGATGCGCACATCGCCGCAGGGTACGATGGTGTATGGCGTCAGTCCGGCCGGCAGGTTGCCGCTGCTGCGTTCCACCAGGTTGGCGCACAGCAGCGGGCGGCCAAAGCGGGCGCGATGTTCGGGCAGGATGCGCGGCCCATAGCGCAAGATCGAAGCATTGCCGAGCGCCTGAAGCTCGTAGCCGGCTGCTGCCAGTAAACTCATGACTGCCGCGCCCCGCGTCAGGCTGCTTTCGAGCAGAATCGTATCCTCGGCATCGCCGGCATCCCACAGGACGCACGCGCTCCCCTGGCTGGTCACCTCCTGACGAATTTGACGAGCCAGGGTGACGATCCTGGACAGCGCGGCTACGCGTCCATGCATGTCGTTGGTGTGCAGAATGGTGAGTGTAACTGTTTCGGTCACGGTTTTGATTGCAGCCTCCAGGGGTGACGCGTTACTGCTGTGCACAGCTTCAGAGGGGTGACTCTCGAGTCGCCCTACGTTTCGGCCATGCGTTGAATGGCCTCATGCGCCCCTTCGACATCGGCCAGTTGGATGGTCGTGCGATTGCCTTCGAACATGCGGTTGACTGACTCCAGGCCATATTGCTGGATGCGATAGGGACGGCCGTTGGCATGGGCAACAATGAACTCCAGCGCGTCCTGATCCCACCGGTAGACACCCTTGACCGGTTCCTGCAGCAGAGCCAGCGCATCCTCGCGGCCGAAGGGCATCAGTTCGATTTCGTTGAACAGGTTGTACCAGGGGCTTTCCAGCCGGTCCCAGGCTTTGCTGATACGCACGCCGGCCACCACCGCTCCCAGGTTCTGCGCAAACTGCTCCATGAAGATACGCCGCAACTGCTGCTGGGTCAATTGATCGTAATCATTCATCACATCAACCTCATCCAGCAGGAGAATCAGGCGCACCGTCTTCGTCGCCCGCTCCTGCAGATGGGCGATGATCAGGCGCAGGTCGCGGCGCATATCGCGGGCCGTGTATTCGGTGGCTGACGGACGATAGGCCAGCTCCAGTTTGGCCCTCTCATCCGCCGGTAGCACTTCTACGATGGCTTCCATCAAACGATGGAAAAACTCGGTTTCGGGCGTGCCCTCCAGATCAACCAGCACCGGGACGAACACGCAGTCAGGATCGCTCGCCTCGCGCAGGCGATCGGCCAGTTGGAACAGCAGGCTGGTCTTGCCGATGCGCCGCTCGCCGTGGATCATCACGCTGTTGCGATGCAGAACGGTCAGGATACGCTTGAGTTGTTCGTGACGGCCGAAGAAGAGATCATCGCGGCGCACCGGTTCCCCGGAAACATAGGGATTGAACTTACGCTGCAGCGCCTGCCGTGGACGACGACGCCCGCGCAACCAGGCCGTCAGCCCCAGGCTACCCGTGCCCACGGCGATGGCGATCATCAGGACGCCGAAAACCAAACTGGAGAGCGAGACGCTGCCCACGATGGGCAACACCACGACAGCCGGCGGTCGCGTCACGGTCAACGCCGCTTGCGTGACCGGGGAATAGTTCATGGCCTCGTCGCGTACGCGAATCTCGAAGGTATACGCGCCAGGCGTCAGCGCGCCAAAACGCACGCGCGGGTTACGCGTCGTTTGCCAGGCCTCAGCCACGGGCAGCAAGCGGTACTGGTAGAGCAGTGCCGTTTGTACCGTTTCCTGATCGCCGCCGCTGAAGTCAATCGTCACCTGGTCGGCGCTCGTCAGTTGCAGCGGACTGCCGTTGAGTATCCTGGAATTGATGGACGTCACACGTACCCACGGCTGCCGCGCCTCCGGCTGGTAGCGCCGCATGCCGCCCACGGTGGCCAGCCAGTAGATGCCCTGGCTATCCTGAAACATGGTGGTGACGATGCCGCCGGCCAGGCCATCGGCCTCCTGGTAGCTTTGCCAGGTGCTGCCATCGAAGCGGCTGATGCCGCCCTCGGTGCCGATCAAGATGGCGTCGTCCTGGTCGCGTAGCAGGGCCACGACGCCGTTGGAGACCAGACCATCGGCCACGGTCAGGACCTGCCATTGCTCCGTTTCTGGATTCAGGCGGCCAATGCCGCTGGCCCAGGTGCCGACCCAAATGCTGCCATCGCTGGTTTCCACCAGGGAACGGATGTCGTTGGCCGGCAGCGCTGAGTTTTCTTTGGAGTAGGTGCGCCAGCCGCTACCGTTGAAAACTCCCAGGCCGCTATCGGTGCCTACCCAGAGCCGGTCATGGCTGTCCACAAGCAGGGCTTGAATGCGTTGCCCAGGCAATCCGTCTGTGGCGCCGAACATGCGCCAGAAGTCAGCGTCACTACCTGCGCCGGCGCGGCGCTGCACCAGGCCGCCGAAGGTCCCAAACCAAAGGGTGCCATCTTTTTGCTCTGTGATGGCGATGACGGTGGCGCCGGTGAAGATAGCCGTCTCTGTGATCGGTCGCCACTGATCTTCCTCGCGCACGAACAGCCCGTTGCCATTGGTACCCACCCACATGCGCCCCTCGTGATCGAAGCGCAGAGACGAAACGAAATCGGCCGGCTGGGCAGGGTCGTCGCTCAGGCCCACCGACAGCCATCGCTCGTCATCGCGGACAAACAGCCCGCTGCTGTCGGTGCCTGCCCACAGACGGCCCTCATCGTCCTCGGTCAGGGCAAATACGCGGGTGGGGGAGCCGGTGTCACCCGGCAGACTGCTGTGCCACTGGCGCCAATCGTAGCGATTCAAACCGGCGGTGGTGGCAAACCACAGACTGCCGCTGGTGGGGTCTTCCCAGATGGCACGCACCGAATTGGCAATCAGGCCACTGTTCGAGACCGTGAAGAGCGACCATTGTTCGTCTTCCGGGTTGGTCGGGACAAAGTGCGCTACGCCGCCAAAGTTGGCGCCAAACCAATAGTCGCCCTGCACGTCCTGCCAGATAGACCAGACGTTGTTGTCCGGCAGGCCGTCCGCCGCCGTGTAGTGCCGCCAACTGCCTTCTGCCTGAGACAATTGCATGACGCCGCCGCCTTCCGTGGCGAACCAGATGTCACCGGCACGGTCCTGCAGAATCGCATTGATGCGCGCCAGGGCCAAGCCCTCGCTTGGGATCACGTCGCTCCAACGTTGTCCATCGAAGCGTGCCACCCCGGCCGTAGTCCCCGCCCAGATGGCGCCATTCGTGTCTTGCAGCAGCGCAGTGACCTGACCAGGCGCCAAGCCGTCGTCGGCGGTGACCTGCGCCCAACTGATGGAGTTGTCGGCTTGAATGGTCAAGACCGAAATCCCATCAGCCGTGCCAAACCACAGTGAGCCATCTTGCGCTTCCATGACGGCGCGGACGGAGTTGTTCAAGAGGCCGCTGGCTGCATCGAACGATTGCCACGATTCCGTGCCGTCGCTGGCGGTTGTCAAGCGACTGACGCCATCCAGGGTGGCAATCCAGATCGAGCGCATATCGCGGCTCTGTGTGATGGCCCGCACCCGGTTGGAGATCAGGCCACTGGCGATGGTGTAGGTGCGCCAGCGGCCATTGAAACGGTTGACGCCGGCAGCGGTTGCCAGCCACATGTCGCCGGTTTTGTCCTGAAAGAGGGCATAGACCTCATTGGTAGCCAAGCCATCGTCGGTGGTGAAGGTGCGCCATGGGATATAGGTGGTCTGTGATGCAGCCGGCAGCACAGGCACCGCGGCCATAACGAGGATCACGACGCAAACAAGGATGAGCGCATGTGGTTGGCGCAACATAATGCCTCCTGACACTGGCTAGACGGGACTTCGATGGCGGTCACGAGTCAAAACGGGGTGATGACAACAGGTAATACAGCAAATCAAGGCAAAATGCGTACTTGATGCCTATTGCACTTGGTATAACAAAAGAGTGACAATTGTTCAGAACAAAAAAGCCCTAACGTCATTCATGACGTCGAACTACAACAATACCTAGATTCGATTTGAGGAAGAGGCCACAAAATGGTTAAGTCAAAGTTCATCGTACGATTGATCCTGGTCGTTGGATTGTTGTTCGTCGTCGTGGCTTATGCTCCGGCTGCACAAGCGTCAGCCCGGGAGGATCGGGTGATCACTCACGTGGTACACAAAGGTGAAACCCTGACCTCCATCGCTTCGAAATACGGCATCACGGCAAAGGCCATTGCGAAATACAACAGAATATCGGTCTCCACCAAACTGCAAACCAACACCCGGCTCAAGATTCCGCTCCCGGGCGCCAAGGCGACTCCGACGCCGACCCTGCAACCCCTGCCTGAGCTTCCCCCCATTCTGCCGACGACAAGACCCCAGAATGACGGTTAGGAGCGCGGCAGACAGCCACCGCTGACAGCCACCGATTGAAATCGGTGGCTGTCGCGTTTACCGGGCATTCGAGGGGTTCGGGCGGCGGTGAACGCATGATCATCTGTTCATGCCACGGCGACGCTCAGGCCGCCGGCCGCTAACGATGCCTGGGCCGCTGCCAGCACCCTCACCACCTGCAAGCCGTTGACGCCGTCTGTCAGCGGCGTTCGTCCCTCCCGGATGCAATCCACGTAGTGTTGACATTCCAACTGTAAAGGCTCGGTCATGTCCAGGCGCGGAATGGTGATGTCGCCTGAGTGTACCTTGACCTGAAACTCGCCGTAGCCCGGCTCGTTCTTGCGGTAGACGCCTTTGTCGTATATTTTTACCTTGCCTTCGGACGCGACATCGTCGTACACCACCATGCGCCGGCTGCCCACCACCGTCAACTGCCGCGTTTTGCTGGGGTCAAGCCAACTGGCGTGAATGTGCCCGATCACACCGCCGGCAAATTCAAGGTTGACGAACACCACATCTTCCACACTGCCGCTGAGAAACGCCTGGCCGTGCGCGCTGACGCGCAGGGGCAGACCGCCCACCAGGTGCAGCATGATTGCAATGTCGTGCGGGGCGATGCTCCACAGCGCGTTGATGTCTGCCTGGACTCGCCCCAGGTTTACCCGCGTGCTGTACAGGTAGTATAAATCACCAAGCTCACCTTTGTCTAATAGCTGTTTGATATGGCGCAGCGCCGGGTGATATTCGAACACGTGCCCCACCATCAAGACACGGCTGCCGGCCTGCGCGGCAGCCACCATCTGCTCGGCGTCGGCCACGCTCAGTGCCAGGGGTTTTTCCACAAAGACATGCTTGCCGGCCGCCAGCGCCTCCAGGGCCAAACCTGCATGGGTGCGCGCGGGCGTCGCCAACACCACCGCGTCTATGTCTGATCGCTGCAGGACCGCGGCGCTGTCGGTCGTCATCTCAACCTGTGGATACTGCCGTTCCATGCGCGCCAACGCCTGCGCATCGGTATCGGTGCATACCATCAGGCGCCCACCGTTGACCTGGCTCAAGTTACGCGCCAGGTTCGGCCCCCAATAGCCGCAGCCAACCAAAGCAATTCGTACCGTTGATTCGTTCATGCGCTCCCTTGTTGAATTCAAGGCGCCAGCCACCCCACGCGCCGCACGGCCGCGGCCACCTGAGGGCTGCGCCAGGCGCCGCCAACCGCCGCACCAACCGGCTGCAGGGCGCCCAGCGCCTCGAGCGCCTGGCCCGGCGCCGCGCCTGCGACGCCAATGATCGCGTGGCCCCAGCGAAAATGGCCCATCAAATCGCCCGCGGCGCCGATGTCGCGTAACGCGGCCACCGCGTCCGCGCCCAACGCCAGCGAGGCTTCGTCGGCCGCAGCCACGGCCACGATGCGACCGGCCGGCAGTCCCTGGATAAAAGCAGCCAGCGCGCTCGACGCGGTCGGGTCGGCCAGGGTGTCGAAGCGACGCACAGCCTCCACCGTGCCCTGCAGCGGTTCGATGACCGCCACGACATAGCCCGGCTCAGCGGGCGTGGTGACGACATCGCGGCCATTGACCCAGATATGAGCGAAATCGCCGCTCTCTTCGCCGGCGCTCTCGACAAAAATCGGGACGGGCGCGCGCTGGCCGGTTGCGCCAATCGCCCGTGTTTCATCTGATTCTAACGGTAGTGGGTAGAGTTTGCCAAATTCCAGAATGACATCATTCAGGCCCGCACTCACGGCCCGGGCAGGAATCTCGACCGTCACCATTTGCCAGGTGGGCGCCAGCGCCTGCACGGGCGAGCGCCAGCCGTTGACGCGCACGCGCAGGGTCTGCCCTGGCCCGGCCGCTTTGGCTTCCAGGGTCAGGCGCGCCCCGGTCTCCGCCAGCGGCAGCAGCAGCCGGCTTTGCGTCCGCTCGGCCCACACCGCGTCCGGCGTCTCGCCATGCCAGACCCCGCCGAGAACCGGCGGCTGCAGCCAGCCGTTCCAGCCTTCGCCCAGGTAGAGCGTGCCCGCGGCAGCGGTCAAATCTACGTCGGTCGGTGATGGCGCCGCGATGTCCGTCACCGCGTAAAGGCGGATTCCCTCACGCACGGTCAGCAGGCGCACCGGCAGCACCGACTCGACATAAGTAACGAGATTGGGCGGCGCAGCGGCCTCGTGGATCGTGATGAGGCGAATGTCGAACTGGCGCAGCACAGCGGGCGCGGCGCGGCGATCGTGCTCCAGCAGTTGCTGCCAGGCAGTCGGATCGGCGAGAAGGCTGCGCAGGCGCTCATGCGGGGGCTGGTCGGCCGCGTTGGTCAGCGCCAGCAGGGTACTGAGCACCGGCGCCTGGCTGAAGTATTGAAACTTGAGAGCCGGATTGCGCGAGGTATTGCCGCCCAGCAGCCGTTTGTGATGCAGGGTCTGGTACCACTGCTGCTGCATGATGAGCGGGTCTTGTTTGCCCAGGACGCGTGCGCCGTTGCGCCAGCCCAGTGGCAGTTCCAGCAGCGTGAAATCGCCAGGCGTGGCTGCCACATCCTGGTAAACAGCCGGGACTTGGGCCAGGTTGTTCAACGGCAATGGCACGGAGAGATGTTCGAACAGAATCAGCAGCAGGCTGGCCGCGGCGAGTGCGCTGCCGGCCGGCGCGGAAAATGGGCGCCCGCCGAATGAATTCGGGGCGCAAGGGCGTTCCGCCGCAAGGTCGGCCTGCGCCGACCGCTTACGAAAAATCTCCCTGCTGTGCCCCGCCAACACGGCCAGCCCCTCGGCCGCCAGCACGGCCAGGCTGAGCATCAGCATGACACTGAAGCGGCTGGGGTAGCGGTTGCCGTTGAAGAAGGGGATCTGTGCCAGCAGGCTGAACGGGCCAGGAATGCCGGTATCCTGGCCGGCGATGCGCAGGGTGGGGCCGAGCGCCAGCAGGAAGAAGGCGAGCGCGGCCAGCGTCCAGAAGCGGCCGTCACCCCGACCGCGCCCCGCCCAGGCGCCCAGCAGCGCCAGCGCCAGTACAGAAAAACCGGGGTAGAGATGCTGCCCTTTGTCGTGCGGGAATGGCGCCGCCCGTGCCGCGGCGCCCAGCAGCGGGTGCAACTGCGTCGGCTGGGCAAAGCCGGCCAGATCGGCCGAGAAGAGGTCGGCAAAGCCACCTCCGCGGCTGAAGAAATCGCCCTCGGCCTGCAGATCGGGCAGCATGGCGGCCAGCAGGGGCAGCGCGGCCAGGGCGACTACCACGGCCATTGCCGCCAGGCCAAGCAGCCGCGGCGTCAGCCCGGCGCGCCGCGGGGAGATCAGCGCGGTAATCAACCAACGGATGCTGAACAGCCCGACCAGGATGAAGAGGAAACTGGCGAAGGTCATCTCCGCCCAAAGTTGCAGGGCCAGGAAAAGGCCGGCCAGCGCACCCTCGCGCAGCGCCTGGCGCAGCGTGACCGCCCGCCCCAGGCGCACCAGGTAGAGCGCGCAGAAGGGAATCCACTGCGAACTGGCGATGTTGGCCTGACCGAGCGCGGCGTAGAAGAGCTTGCTGGAGGCGAAGGCGTAGACGATCCCCGCGCCGAACGCCGGCCAGAAATCGGCCTGCGGGCGACGCAGCACCGTGCGCGCCAGCAAGAAGGCGCCGTAGCCGCTGAGCACGAAGGACGCGAGGATCAGGGCGTTGTTGGCAACGATGACGGAGGCGGCCGTTTGCAGTGGAACGGAGAGCAAGCCATTGAGCACCGTCAGCGTGTAGAACGCCAGGTTGATGCCGATCGGATAGAACATCCAGCGGCAGTCGAACAGATTGAGCTGGCGATCCACCGCGGCAAACTTGACCCACCATAGGTTCCAGGCCAGCGCGGGGTCATCAATGCCGTCGCCGGGGACATGGGTCGTGCCGTGCAGAATCAGCGGCCAGGTCAGCAGCAGGCTCAGCAGCAGGAAGCCGGCGAGCGCGACCAAGTGAGGATGGCGCCGATGATGAGATCGAAACCCGGTTTCTCGCAGAAGCCCGGTTTCTTCTTTTCTTGTCTCAACCGCTCGTTGCACGGTTTGCCTTTCGTGCCCGCTAGAGTACAATAGCGCCGCCATGAATGACAACCATCCAGCCTATCTCGACGCCCTGCACACCATCTTCGGCCGCGTTAATTTCGAGCGCCAGCCGCGCTTTGACTATTCCGCCACCACGCTCAACCTGGAGCGCATGCGAGCTTTGCTGGCCGACCTGGGGAATCCACAGCAGCATTTTCATATTGTACACGTCGCGGGCACCAAAGGCAAAGGCTCTGTCTGCGCCTTCATGGAGTCCATCCTGCGCGCGGCCGGCTATTGCACCGGTCTGTACACCTCGCCGCATCTGCATACCTTTCGTGAACGCATGCGCGTCAATGGTGCGCTCATCAGTCGCGCCGAGTTGGTGACGTTGGTTGCCCACTGCCGCCCGGCCAGCGAGCGCCTGCCTGGCGTGACCACCTTCGAGCTGATTACCGCGCTGGCCCTGACCCATTTTGCGCAGCAGGGTGTGCAATGGGCCGTGCTTGAAGTGGGATTGGGCGGCCGCCTCGATTCCACGAACGTGGTGCAGCCGGACATCACGGCCATCACCTCGCTGAGCTACGACCACATGGCGGTGCTCGGCGACACCCTGACGCAGATTGCTCACGAGAAAGCCGGCATCATCAAGCCAGGGGTGCCGTTGGTCTGCGCACCGCAGGCGCCGGAGGCCCTGGCCGTCATCGAAGCGACGTGCCAGGAACGGCAGGCGCCCCTGCTGCTGCTGGATCGCGATACGGCAGTCGCCGCGGCCGTGGCCGGTTTCGACATCAGCCTGGTCGGCGCCCACCAGGCGGTCAACGCGGCGCTGGCCGTGGTGATGGCGCGGATGCTGCGCGGCCAGGGGCTGGCGCTCGCTGAAGCTGCCATTGCTGGCGGCCTGGCGCAGACGCGTTGGCCGGCGCGGTTCGAGACGTTGACAGTGGGAGGAGATTGGAGACCGGAGATTGGAGATTGGCCGGCGATCATTGCGGATGGTGCGCACAATGTGGACTCCGCGCAAAAGCTGGCCGCGCTGTTGGATTCGGTCAAACGTGCGCGGGGCGGTCGCCTGGCGTTGATCTTGGGCGCGTCGCTGGACAAGGACATCGCCGGTATGTTGACCGTGCTGGCGCCGGTGACCGACTTGCTCATCTGCACACACGCGCAGCACCCGCGCGCGGTTGCCCCGCAGAGCCTGGCGGAGATGGCGGCTGAGATCATGCACGGCGTGACCACGGCGGCGCCCACCGTGGACGCGGCGCTGGCGCTGGCGCTGGATTGGGCGTCACCCGCCGACGTGATCTGTCTTGCCGGCTCGCTCTTCATCGCCGCCGAAGGTCGCGAAGCCTGGGCGCGGCGCCATCCCGATCATTTTGCGCCCGATGATTGGGTCTTCGAAGCCGAGGCGTTGGAGTTGTGAACCGATGACCGTTTCTGCTCTCATCATGCGCCGCCCGGCCAGCCATACCGTGGCCGCGGCCGAAGCGCTGCTGCGGCGCGAGCCGGCGGATGACCTGGCCCTGTTCCATGAGGCGCCGGACGCGGCGCAGTTGGCTGCGACGTTAGCGGCCCTGGCCAACGCTCATGGCGGCGCGGTTGTGCTGGCGCCGACCAACGCCTTGCCCGACGCGCTGGCCGACCTGACGCAAAGCGCCTGCCTGCTGGCGCAGCCGCCGTTGATCCTGCCGCTGCCGGAGCTGCTGACGCTGCCTGGCGGCCTGGTCGCAATGATCAATGTGCCGCCGGGCTTGCCGCACGTCTACAGCGTGTATGGCGTCTACTGGACGCGCATGGCCGCCCAGAATCGGCCGCTGACCACCGAGGAACTGCGCCGCTTGCTCATGCAGCGCGATCCGGGCAGCGCCGGTTTCGAATCCACAGCCGTGCCTGGCAGCCGGCTCGATGATCTCGATCCGTCGCGCGTGCGCGCGTATGTGCAAGCGTTGTCGGGGCTGGCCGCGGACACGGTGGAAGAAGTGCTGCTCAGCCGCGGCTGCCTGACCGACACCGGCGGTGCGCTGGCGCCGACGGTGGCCGGCATTCTGCTCTTTGGCCGCGATCCGCAGCGTTTCTTGCGCTCGGCCGAGGTGATTGCCGTGCGCTACCAGGGCGCGGACATGAGCGATGAGTTCGTGCGCCAGGACATTCGCGGGGTTTTGCCCCAGCAAGTGCGTCTGGCCGAGGCTTTCGTGGCCGACCACATGCGGCGCACGAACCGCATCCGCGGCCTGGCGCGGGAGGAGGTTCCAGAGTATCCGATCTCCGTGGTGCGTGAGGCGCTGGTCAACGCGGTGGCGCACCGCGACTACGCCGCGCGGGGCGAGGGCATCCGACTGCTGATGTTCAGCGATCGCCTGCAGGTCTACTCACCGGGGCGCCTGCCAGGGCATGTGACGCTGGACAACCTGCTGGCGGAACGTTACAGCCGCAACGAGGCCATCGTGCAGATTTTGTCGGACATGGGTTTCAGCGAGCGCCTGGGCTATGGCATGGATCGCATGGTGCGCGTGATGAGCGAACATGGTCTGCCGCCGCCGCAGTTCACGGAGACCGCGGCCGGTTTCCAGGTGACGCTGCGCAACGGCGGGGAGATGATCGCCGCGTCCGCGCCGGCGTCGGCCGCCGGGGAAGCGCCGGCCCTGCGCTGGCGCGGCCTCAATCTGAATCCACGGCAGGAGAGCGCGCTGCAATTTCTAGCGCAGCGCGGGCGCATCACCAACAGCGATTATCAGGCACTGCAGCCGGAGGTCAGCGCAGAAACCCTGCGCCGCGACCTGGCCGATTTGGTGGATCAAGGCATTCTGCTGCGCGTGGGCGAGAAGCGCGCCACGTATTACATTCTCAAGTGACCGTGCCAGCAAGAAGCCCGGTCTCTACAAGAAACCCGGCTTCTGCCAGAAGCCGGATTTCTTACAATCCCACGTTATCCCACACGTATCCCACGAAATCCCACACGTATCCCACGCTGGCGTGGTGAGTCCGTATGTGGCAGATTGACGACAGGCCCATGTTATTGACCTGCATGGTCATCAAATCAGGTCGTGTACGACCAGAATCTCCTCAATCTCGGTCATAAATTGGGTCAACGGCTGCGCAGACATCCCTTCAGGTGTCGGTTCATGCTGCTCAGCCTGACCAAACGGGTGGCGATGCCATGTTCCATGTTCGTAGTCGCGTCCATACAGACGCCCGCCTTGGCTAACCAGAGCCAAATTCAATCGCCGACTGTTTTGGCTGAAAAAAGCCTGCACGAATAGACTTGGGCCGATAGTCAGGTGCAAGGTCACAGTGGCGTTCGTCTGCTCAACGATGTTGAAACCCTGTACAAACCAGAATCGGCCACTGGCATCGTGCGCCTCAAGAATGAGGTCGTCAATGGTCTGAATCATAACGCTGTCCGCGCAGGTCACTGATCTGTTGCCGCACGGTGCGGATGCCATCAACGGCTGTCTCCCAGGCCATCGCGTCCGATTCCACCTCCCAGGTATAACCGCGCTGTTCGGTGATCCGCTGCTGCTCGAAATCGTCGAAGCTCATCACGTATTTCTGCGCGAGCTGCCGATCTGTCAGACTGTAACGCGCCAGCCGGCGCCGATATTCAGCTTCAAGCAATAATGTCAGCTTGTCATTGATGCTATTTGTTTGGCCGAAAGACAGATCATTCAGGTGCCGCACAACGCTATCAGACAGGGTGGTTGTCACACTCATCAGTGCACCTCCTGGTGTTCATCCGACCAGATTATACTCGATCCACGGTCGCCTGCCAACACAGACTGTCCAACCGGAACCAACTCAATTCAGAATGGACTGTCAGAGGACTTTGGCGGGCCGGCGGATTTCGGCTATAATGCAGGCCTGACAGTAGTTCCTGCGGGGGGTGTGATCATGACATTAGACGATATCATGCAAGATATTTATGCTTTGGAAGACGACATGCGCACCTATGAGCGCAAATATGGTGTTTTGTCCGAAACCTTCTATGAAGCTTATGCACACGGCGAAGAACCGCCGGATGACTCATGGGTCCGTGATTGGACTGCCTGGGCCAGCGCGTACCGACTTTGGCTGCGACGACGCGATCAATATCAGTCAATTTTACATTCGTTTCAGGCCGGGACACAGTCCATTATTGACGTGATCAAGAGAACAGCGCGCCATGAACCCATTCCGGTCCTTGCGTGATTACGAACTCTACATCTATTCGCTGCAGCGAAGCGAATCTCAGATCACTCGCTCGACGTTGGTCGTGGCCCAGCGGGGTCGTCTGTTCGCCGAACTCACCGGCGATGTAACCTTCACAGGCGGCTATCGCCTTGCCGTATACGAACGCCTCACCTGGGACGCCAACACTGTCATCATCGAAGCCTACAGCTACGAAGTATGGCTTGGCGGCGAAAAACTCTACTGGTACGACTCGCAGCCGCACCCCAATGATCCCACCCTGGCCAGCACCCATCCGCACCACAAACACCTGCCGCCGGACATCAAGCATCACCGCGTGCCCGCGCCAGGCCTCAGCTTCTCACAACCCAATCTGCCCTTTCTGATCGCCGAGATCCTGGAGTTCCTATTGTCAGCGGAGTCTGCAACCCGGTCGAGGTCGGTGTAACTCTGGGCGCGGTGGCCGAGACAGCCGGTTTACCACTTCACTAACCATCCATCCCAGATGCTTCCACTGCTTCGGTCATCGTCGTCGGAATTGTCATCGCTCCTCGTATCGGGGTAGCTTGAGTACGGGTCATAGTCTGGACGGTTGTCGCTGAATTCGCCAGATGTTGCATGCTCTGAATGGCCCAACAGAGGATAGGGCGGTGACGGCACGTAGTCAGGGCCAGGCAGTAGTGCCAGGAAGATGGCATAAACGATGGCGAGTATCGCGAAGACTATGATACCGCCGAAAATGCTCACTGCGGTGAGCACCAAAAAGACAATTCCTATCGTAGTCTGCACTGGCTCCAAATTGACGAAATTCTGAAGCAACTCCCGTGGAGAAGTTGAGCTATCGGGGTCAGCCAGTTGCAGCAAGCCGGACAGGATTGTGACGAACCAGCCGATCGGAAGAAGCAGAACCGTCACAAGGATGCAGTGCATGACCCAACGCCAACGCCTGCCAGCCGCCATCAACGCGAGTGCAGCGACCCACAGGCCTAGGCCACCCAAGACAGTATTGCGGCGGGTGGGATCGCCCAATAGCCAATCTAAGCAAGCGAGCGGAGAGTCAAAGCTGCATTCTAATGAATGAGCGCGCCCAACGCTGCCAATACCCGTGCCGGTCGTTCCCCCGGTGGGCGTCCGTGTCGCCACCGCTGGTGTAGACACTGCTCCTGATGCTGCTGGATTATCCGCTGCCACCGGCACCCTCGGCATACTATTGAGTAAATTGCCAAATATCCACGTCCCGTTGGCAGTCTGATACCAAGTGCCAGTTGAGTTTCGCCCAATGATGGTCAGCGGTTGTCCAGACTTGGCGACACCTACGATGGGATAGTTAGTCCCGGGGCCAGTCCGCAGGTTAGCGTTGGTTCTCACCTTAACCGCCACCTGCGGCGGACCGTCCGCGGCCTTGGTGGATGGCGGGCTCGTTGCTGGCGCGACTGAGGCTGGATTCGGTGTAGCGGTCGGTGGCGCGGGAATATTCATGGCTTCCGGGACGTCGGGCGCGCCGTCCACCAAGTTGCCGAAGATCCAAGCACCACTCGCTAGTTGGTACCAGTCTCCTGTGTGGTTGCGGGCTACGATCTCGATAGTCTGGCCAGCCTTGACGCTGCCAATTCGAGGGTAGTTTGTGCCCGGCCCGGAGCGCAAGTTGGCGTTGACCTTCACAGAGGCGGATGATCTTGCGGACGGGCTTTGGGTGACCGGAGTCGGCGGGGTTTGCGCTGGCCGCGCCGATTGCGCGGCTGACGGCGCGGCTAGCAGAGCAAAAAGAATGCCAAACCACATACAAATCCAGAATGGCACACTGCGACTGTGGCTCATCTTGCTGCTCCGGATACGTCGTTGCCACCCTCATTGGTGTACCTTTTGGCGATCATCCGAGTAGATTATACTCAAACCACAGCCACCTGCCAACACAGACTGTCCAACCAGCACCAACTACTTGTCGGGAGGAGAGTGAATAACGGGGGACCGAAGACGGCGAAGATCGCGCGGCGGGGGGTGCTTCGCGATCTTTGTGCTTCGCGATCTTCGTGTCACTTCGCGCCTTCGTGATCCAAACGCTACCGTCGCCGCGCGACATACGGCAGATACACGCCGCCTCCTGCGACGATACTGCGCTCTGCCCCGGTCGCGGTGTTCCCGCTCAAGTCCGCGCTGCGCACACGCAGGAAATACGTTGTTCCACCGCGCAGACCGGTCAGATTGATTTCATGCTGCCTCTCGAAGAGAGGATTCGTCACCGACTGCGGGTAGCTGCCCGTTTGCATCCCGTACAGCACCGTGCTGTTGGCGAACTCATTGGTGTTCCAGGTGACGCGGATGCTGGCGCCCACGCGCGTCACGACGACGTTGCTGATCTGCGGCGGCGCGGTGTCGCCGATCAGCGCAACGGGATAGGCCAGCGTCACCTGTCGGCTGGTGTTGGCGTACTGCAGGATGATGCGGTTGACGACCTGGCCGAAGAGGGTGCGCAGGCTCGCCCGGCGGCGCGGTCAGGGCGGCCTGGCGCATCGTGTTCGCATGTTGCAGGACGATGCGCGCCGGCACCTGGGCGAACAGGGTGCGCAAGTCAGTCGGCGGCGCGGTGATCCGCTCCTCGCGCTTCGTATTGGCGTACTGCAGGGCGATGCGCACCGGCACCTGGGCGAAGAGAGTGCGCAGGTCAGCCGGCGGCGCGATGATCCGCTCCTCGCGTTTGGTGTTGGCGTATTGCAGGACGATGCGTGGGCCGACGCTTCTGGTCACGTTGGTCAGGCCCGTGTCCACGCTTACGCCCTCCTGACGGACGGTGTCGGCGTTGTTGACGATGATGCCGGCCTGACCGTGAGTGGGAAGAGCCAATGTGACCGCCAACACGTATAGGGCGACCAAGGGAAGAAACCGACGCGCGTTCATCATGGCACCCTGTAGATCAAAGCCAGACCACCATAACCATTGCAGGAGATCTGCACGGTGTGGGTAGTCTCGGGTAGAAGTTGAGCGGCAGTTAGGCTTCCATATGCCGTGCCATTATGTCCAATGTTAGTTCCATCCAGGATGAACCAGGTCTCGCAATACCCTCCTGTATAGTGCGTTGACCAGCTTCTTTCGTAGTAACTGTAACTCCCTGGCAATCTGACTTCGAAGCTGTTCCCATCGGACGTGTCTTCCGCAATCATCATCAGATGCGTTGCGTTTGGGTAGCGGAAGTCGTAGTAGGTGGAACCAGGAAAGGCGATGCCAGCGGTGTTGGCAGCGATCGCCAGCACTCTTTCGAGTCGAGTAGGTATTGAGGTAGGAGTATAGGAATTCCAATCAAAGAGTTTGCTTGCCGGATCCGCGCTGAGATAATAGGCCAGAAACCAGCCATCACGATGGACATACAGGTGCACATCATATCTTTCCGCGTAGCCCGGCACAGGCACCGACCCAATGATGTAATCCGCCGTCTCAACCTCGATCACCCGGAACACGCTGCGTACATCGGGCAGGTTGACCGGCGTGGTGGACTTGAAATACGCGGAGATGCCGGCCTCATCCTGCGGGAAGCCCATCGGTGTGGCCTCCGGCGCGTCCTGCGCGTTGGCGACGCGCACGAAGGACGGTGCTCTCAGGGCAATGGCGTTACCCTCTGACGCGGGGGGCAGCGGGCTGTGGCGCCAGGCCCAAGACGGCCAGGGCCACCAACAGGGACAGGGCAACCAACGTGGGTTTGCGAAAACGTGCGAGTGACATGATAGGTTCCTCTTGGTGTGAGTGAAATAGTTGGATCAGATTAGCCGACCATCGTGCCGCCCCCGAAGAACTCGAAAGCGAATGCCTCGCCGGTGGACAGCTCCCAATGGGGGCCTCTGCCGTCGCGCCGGGGTCGTCGGGCCTTTGAGTTCATGCTTGAATCAGCGCCGGCTGGCTTGCTGTATCCCCAAAGAAGGAGGTGATGAGACTTTGCGCTTCAGCCTGCAACTGCCGGGCGTGCGTCACGCCCCTCAACTCCTTATCCAACGCTGCGAAGCGCGGGAGATCAATCTTATCCTTGAGTTCATCCACCACCTTTTTGGCTTCCTGATACTCCTTGTGGTGCAGCCAGCGGTTGTACATGATCAAACCGGCGATCCACGCACCGATCCCGGCGATGAAGCCGAGGATGATTCCCGTGTTGCTGCTCCAATTCCCTGCCGTGAACAGAGCCGCGAAGAGGCCGGTGCTGGCCGGCAGGCCAACGAAATAGTAAAACAGCGCAAACACGCTTTTCTGCAACCAACCGTTGCGTCCCGCGTATTGTGCCACCGTGGGCGCCGCTTCGACCAGCCGCCTGCCGTCGTTGAAGTTCTCCACGTAGTAGTTGTAATCCGGCAAACGCTCGGCGGCAGCCACCACGCGGCTGATTTCGTTCTGTTCGTCCCGAGAAAGCAGCCCTAGCAGCCGGCGTTTGTTCTCGCTGATCAGTCGGATCGTCTGCATGGCGTATTCTTTGTCGCCCAGCTCCGGGAATAGCTCGGGCGTGATGCCAGAGTCGTCCAATCGCGATTCGACGATGCTGATAACGCCCGCAGCATTCTTCACCGACCGGACCTCTTGCGCCAGACCATACTCGGCCATCTGCTTGAACTGAAAGATCTGCTCGCGCAGGTGTGTGACCATAGCTTGGATTAGCCCAGCTTGTGCGCCCTGCCGGCGCAGCGTTTGCAGTTGCGACGCGTTGTAGATGCTGGCGCCGGCGCTGGCGGCGCTCAGGACTGTATCAAGCCAACCCATGTATTCCTCCTCCTATGCACGATGCGTAGTTGTTGCGAGATCTTCCGGCTTCAAATCCTCGAAGATCGTAGACAACAAAGGGCGTCTTTTTGACGTATCTGGCTGTGATGGGATAAACTGTGTCTACGCCATCCTTCAGAATCTAACACATCCCACCCCTGGAATGTTGGAAATTTTTCCTGGGAATTTCGCCCGACAGGAGGCCCCATGCCTGCTGACTGGAAACGCTTCGGTAACTTGCTGACCGAACTCCTCTGGCAAATCAAAAACGCAGGCGGCCCCCCGCTCGAAGACCTCCAAGAGATCATCGGCCAAGCCCTCGGCAAGCAGAGCGGCGCTTCGATCGCCAAATGGCGCCGGGGCCAAGCCATCGTACGCCAACAGGATGTCGAAGGCCTGGTGCGCGAATTAGCCGCGTGGGCCCGGAAAGTTAGCGTGTTTCGGGATGACTTTCGTCGTGACCTGCGCACCCTGCTCACCCTGGCCGATCATCCACATCCTGACGCAGTGTTACCCGCGCTCGCTCAGCCGGCGCTGGCGCAGCAGCCGCCCCGTCCGGCCAAGCCGGCTGGCCGCACGGATTGGGGCCGCTCACCGGATGTGGCCGGCTTCGTGGGGCGTGAGTCAGAACTGGCGCAGTTGCGTCACGTCTTGCAGACCGACCACAGTCGCTTGGTGGGTATCTTCGGCCTGGGCGGAGTCGGCAAGACATTTCTGACCAAAAAGGCGGCGTTGGACGCGGCGCCGGCGTTCGACGCCACGCTATGGGTGCTGCTGCAGGACGGCCCGCCCCTGGATGAAGTGCTGAGCGATTGCATCCATTTCTTTTCGGACTATCGCGACACCGCTCTGCCGGCCACCACGGCCGGCCGTATTGACCGGCTGCTAACCTATTTCCGCACTCAGCGCTGTCTGCTCATCTTCGACAAGCTCGAGGCCGTCATGCGCCCCGGTGGACCGGCAGGCCATTTTCGTGACGGCTACGCCGCCTACGGCGATCTGATTCAGGCCGTGGCGGAAACCGAGCACCAAGGCTGCTTGGTTCTGGTCAGCCGCGAAAAGCCACGAGATATGGCGCGCTGGGAAGGGGCGTCGCGGCGCGTGACTACCCTTCCGCTGAAGGGGATCAGCGCAGCTACCGCTAAGGCTATTCTGGAGGATTCCCACCTCGCCGGTAGCCATGCCGACTGGGAAGCCCTGGTTTTGCATTATGCCGGCAATCCCTTGATGCTGCAGCTGGCGGCTGCGCCGATTCGTGATCTGTACGCAGGCCAGCTGGCCGATTTCCTGACCAGCCAGCGCTTCGCCTTCGAAGATGTCAATGACCTGCTCGACGAACATTTCGACCGCCTGTCGGCCAGGGAGCAGGATGTCATGTACTGGCTGGCGCTCGAGCGCACATCGCTGTCCCCGGACTACCTGGCGGAATACCTGCTGCCTCGCCAACCCATCAACGATGTCTGGACGACCCTCAGCTCCTTACTGCGCCGTCATCTGGTGGACAAGGGCCAGGCCGGCTTCTTCCTGCAGGACATCGTGCTGGAATATGTCACCAATCGCCTGGTACAAACCCTGGGCGAAGAGATCATACAAGGTCGGGCTGACCATTTTCGACGCTTTCCCTTGCTCAACGCTACGGCCAGGGAGTACAAACGTCTCGGCCAGGAACGCTTCATTGCTGCTCCCCTGGCCGAGAGCCTGCGCCAGGTATGGCCGCAACGGGGCATGGCGCGGCGCCTGGTTAACCTCGTAACGATAGAGCGCGGCACGGGCCTGCCGGGCTATACGGCCGGCAACAGCCTCAATCTCCTTCGGCACATTGGGGATGATCTCACCAGCGCCGATTTTTCCCAGGTGAGCGTCTGGCGCGCCTTTCTGCAGGGCGTGGATCTGCACGCAGTCAACCTGGCGGGTGCGGACCTGCGCGAGACCGTGTTTACGGAGGCCTTTTCCAGCGTGGCGGCTCTCGGGCTCAGCCCGGACGGCGCGTTGTTGGCGGCCGGCGCGGACAGCGGCGACATCTACCTCTGGCGCTGCCGGGACTTCAAGCGCTTGCTTACCCTCAAAGGCCACAGCGATTGGGTGCGCTCGGTAACATTCAGCCCCGACGGCCGGCTGCTCGCCAGCGCCAGCAGCGATAAAACGGTGCGACTCTGGGATGTTCAGACCGGCCACTGTTTGTGTAGCCTGGCAGGGCATGAAAACCGTGTGCGCTCGGTGGCATTCAGCCCAGACGGCAGCCTGCTCGTCAGCGCCAGCAGCGATCAGACGGTGCGCCTGTGGCGCGTCGCGGATGGCCGGCTCCTGCGCACCCCTGGTCGGGCACGAGGATGTGGTCTGGACCGCCCGCTTCAGTGCGAGCGGTCGCTGGCTGGCGAGTAGCAGTTATGATAAGACAATCAAGCTTTGGGACGTGCCGTCCGGCGCGCTGGTGAGGACCCTGACGGGACATAGCGACTGCGTCTTGGCTCTGGCCTTTCATCCCACCACCGAACACCTCTTGGCCAGCGGCAGCGATGACAAAACAGTGCGGCTGTGGGATGTGCGCGATGGCGCCTGCCTGCATATCTTCGCCGACCATGAGGCTGAGGTGCGCAGTGTGGCCTTCAGCCCGGACGGCGCCTGGCTCACCAGCGGCAGCCATGACCGCCGCGTGCGCGTCTGGCGCATGGACGACTATGCGCCGTACCGCCTCTTCGAGGGGCATCACGACGTCATCGAGGCGCTGGCCTTTGCGCCTGGCCCCGATGAGGCGCTGCTGTATGTGGGCAGTCACGACCAATCTATTCACGTGTGGGATGTGCGCGGCCCGCAGCGCGTGCGGACTTTGCAGGGGCATGTGGATCGCGCCTGGACCGTGGCCTGGCATCCGCAGCATCCCTGGCTGGCGACTGGAGGGAGTGATGGGCACATTCGAATTTGGGATCTCGATCAGAGGCGCTGTCTGCACGACTTGACCGGGCACAGTGGCTGGGTTGAAATGATCGCCTTTAGCCCCGATGGCAGTCAACTGGTCAGTGGTGGTAACGACAAGACCGTTCGCCTGTGGGATACGCATGACGGCCGGCTATTACTATCTCATCGCCAACACAGCCAGCCGGTTGCGGCGGTCGCTTTTCATCCGAATGGGCGCTTGATTGCCAGTGGCAGTGAAGACAGTAGCGTTTGCCTGTGGAACTTGAACAGCGGTGAATTGGTGACGCTGCCGGAGCACCCCAACTCTGTGCGCGGGCTGGCCTTTTCCGCAGATGGTCACTGGTTAGCCAGTGGCGATGACGACGGCACAGTTCGACTGTGGGATATCAAGACGCGGTGCATCTCCTACACATGGCAGATGGACGCTGCCGTGTGGGGGCTGGCCTTCGCGAAACCCGGAATACTGGCAAGCGGCAGTCACGACGGGACAATACAGTTATGGGACATTGAGTCGGGAGCATGCATCCAGACTTGGGCCGCGCACAGCGACGTGATTGTGGCCCTGGCCCTGCACCCGTACGCAAGGCTCCTCGCCAGCGCCAGCTATGACACGACGGTCCGCCTGTGGGATGCCGACACTGATGCACCGGTGCGCACGCTGCACGGAGAGACCCGCGTCCCGGCCATCGCCTTCAGCCCCGATGGGCGTCTGCTGGCTGGCGGCAGTCACACCGAGACGGTGCGCATCTGGGATATCGAGAGCGGTCAAGTTGTTCAGGAGATCCGCAGCCCGCGGCCCTACGACGGGCTGAACATCACCGGTGTGACTGGCTTGACCGATGCGGAAATCCGCATGCTCAAGCAACTGGGCGCGGTAGAATTCGCTGCGTGATCGCCTGCTCAACCTCACTCATGCCAGCGGGCGACTTATCCGGCCTTCCACCATTCGGGGCGCCTAAACCTAGAATCATCGCGACTCGTTCTACGTTCAGCGTTTCGTACTTTGCACTTTGCACTTTGCGCTACTCTCCCTCCTCCTCGAACTCGTCCGGCTGTTTCAGCGCGTCCAGCCGCTGCTGCACGTCGGTCAGCAGGGCAAGGACTTGTGACGCGTTCCAGGCGTGCCCCTGTGCATCGCTCCACCCCTCGCGGTCGGGGTATTTCGCGATAAAAGCCTGCGTGCGCGTTTGCCAGGCGCCGATGGTCTGCGCAAGGTCGCCCGGCTCGGCCAGGATGCGCGCGAGCAGCCGTTGTTCCAATTCCCAGGCTGCGTGCAGTTTGTTCTGCAGGCCGCTGGCCCCGCTGCCCTTGAGCACCGCAGATGTCCCGGTCAAACTCTGCAATGTCTTGAGGCGAGCCTGTAGAAATTCACGATCTGTCATCTCTCCCCTCCCATCCCCTCCAACACCCGCGCCAGCAGCGCTTGCCAATCCGGCGCGTTCAGCGGCAGCCAGACCGCGTCCCTGATCACGCGCGCGGGCGCGCCCAGCTTCTGCTGCAGCGCCCGGCCGTCTGCATTTTCCAGCCACGGCGTCTTGATGATCAGGCGCTGCTCTTCCACCGCGATGCTGCTGACGCCCGCCTGCGTTGCCAGCGCCTTGACCCGCACCTGGTAGAGCAGGTTGTCAACGGCTGGCGGCGGCGCGCCGAAGCGGTCGCTCAGCTCCTGGCGGAAGTCGCTGATGGCGTTGAGATCGCCCAGACTGGCAAGGCGGCGGTAGAGCCGCAGCCGCAGCCCGGCATCGGCGATGTAATCCTCAGGCAGGCGCGCCTCCAGCGGCAGCTCAAGTGTGACGGCCGGCGCCAGGGCAGCGATCAGGGCATGTCGCCGCCCCTGCCCATCGGCCCCCGCTTCCATCTGGCGCTGCGTGCGGGCATCGTCCACCGCCTGCGCCAGCAGCCGCGTGTAGAGATCGAAGCCGACGGCCGTCATGTGACCGTGCTGGCGCGCACCCAGGATTTCGCCGGCGCCGCGAATCTCCAGATCATGCATGGCGATGCGGAAGCCGGCGCCCAGTTCGCTGGCCTCCAGAATGGCCTCGATGCGTCGCCGCGCAGTCAGCGACAGCGTTGCGCCGCGGTCATAGAGCAGATAGGCATACGCGCGCACCGCGCTGCGCCCGACCCGCCCGCGCAACTGATAGAGCTGCGCCAGGCCAAAATGATCGGCCCGGTTGATGATGATCGTGTTGACGTTGGGAATGTCAAGGCCGCTCTCGATGATGGTGGTGCAGACCAGCACATCACACTCGCCGTTGGCAAAGTCGAGCATCACCTGCTCCAACTGGCGCTCCGGCATCTGCCCGTGGCCGATGCCGATGCGGGCTTCGGGTACGATGGTGTGTACCCGCTGCGCCAACTGCTCGATGCCCAGCACGCGGTTATGCACGAAATAGACCTGTCCGCCGCGGTCCATCTCGCGCAGGATGGCCTGGCGGATGAGCTGTTCATCGTACTCGGCCAGGGTCGTCTTGATCGGCAGGCGCTCCTCCGGCGGGGTGTCAATCGTGCTCAGGTCGCGCACGCCGGTCAGGCTCATGTGCAGCGTGCGTGGAATCGGCGTCGCCGTCAGCGTCAGCACATCCACCTCGGTGCGCATTTGTTTCAGGCGCTCCTTATGCGTCACGCCAAAGCGCTGCTCTTCATCAATGATGAGCAATCCCATGTCCTTGAAGATCACATCCTGGCTCAGCAGGCGGTGTGTGCCGACCACCAGGTCAACGCTGCCTTTGAGTAACCCTTCGATGACCTCGTCCTGCCGGCTGCCGGTGAGGAAGCGGCTCAGCATCGCCACGTTGACCGGGTACGAGCGCAGGCGCTGGCTGAAGTTGGTGAAGTGCTGCTGCGCCAGGACGGTCGTCGGCACCAACACCGCCACCTGCTTGCCATCCATGATGGCCTTGAACGCGGCGCGCAGCGCGACTTCGGTCTTGCCGTAGCCCACATCGCCGCAGATGAGGCGATCCATGGGGCGGCTGCGCTCCATGTCATGCTTGACGTCCTCGATCGCGGCCAGTTGATCTTCGGTCTCCACGTACGGGAAGGAGCCTTCGAGTTCATCCTGCCACACGCCGTCCGGGGCAAAGGCATGGCCGGCCACCAGCTCACGCGCCGCGTACAGGTCGAGCAGTTCATCGGCAATGTCGGCCACGGCGCGGCGCGTACGCTGCTTGACGTGCTCCCAGTCGGCGGTTCCCAGGCGGTGTAAGACCGGCGCCCCGTCCCCGCCGCCCACATAGCGGCTGAGGCGGTCGGCCTGATGTACCGGCACGTAGAGGCGGTCGCCCTGCGCATAGGAGAGATGCAGGTATTCGCGTGGCACGCCGCCCATGTCCAGGTTGACCAGGCCCTGGAACTGCGCGATGCCGTGCTCCATGTGGACGACAAAATCACCGGCGTGCAGATCGGCAAAGAAGGTCTCTGGCGCCACGGGCCGAGCGCGCATGGCCCGTTTGGGCGCCGGCCGCGCCATGCCAAACAGCTCGGCGTCGGTCAGCACGGTGAGTTGGATGCCGCCTTGATCTTCGTTGCGCAGCACAAAACCTTCGCTGAGGCTGCCGGGCACCAGGTAAACGGCCGGCGGGGGGGCGTCTGCCAGGGTTTCGGTCACGATTGGCGCCTGGCCGGCGGCGCGCATCAGGTCATCCAGGCGCGCCGACTGCCGGGTAATCAACACCGTGCGCTGACCGGCCTTGCGCCAGGCTTCGGCCTCTTCTACCACGCGGCGCACCTTGCTGCCGAAATGAGGCGCCGGCAAGAAGGCGTGTGCCAGGTCTGTGCCTTGCGCGACCGGTCGCCCCATCAGGTCGCCGAAGCCGAGCAGCACGGGCTGCCGCGCTTGCAGGCGCAGGCGCAGGTCATCCACCGCGGCGTAGGGGCGCAGGGCGCCATGGGGAAGCTCGCCGGCGTTGGTCAGGTCGCGCGCCAGTTGCTCGGCCTGCGCCTGCAGGTCGGACAGGGTGGCGGTCAGCTCAGCGCCATCATCCACCAGGAGCAGGCTGTGGGTCGGAAGATAGTCAAGCAGGGTGGCCGGCTGGCTGTAGAGGTAGGGGATGTACCATTCGACGCCGCGGCAGCCGACGCCGCTGAGTAATTGGCTGCGCTCGCGCTCGAAGTCATGCTGCGCCGGCGCATGGCACGGCGTCAGGTCGAGCGCCTCCAGGCGCAGTTGGGCGGCCGGGCCGTAGCGCGGCAGGGCCTCGCTGGCCGGGCCGAGGAGAACTTCGGACACGCGGCCGCCCTGCTCGGCGGGCAGGGTGCGCTGCGTGCTCGGATCGAAGAAGCGCAGGCTGTCAATTTCGTTGCCGAACAGCTCCAGGCGCAGAGGCCAGGGCAGGTTGGGCGCCCACACGTCCACGATACCCCCGCGGCGGCTGAACGCGCCCGGCTCTTCCACCACGGTCGCCGGTTGATAGCCCCAGCCGAGCCATTTTTCGAGCAGCCCGGCCATCTCGGTCATCTGACCGCTGCGCAGCGGGCGCAGGGCCAGGGCCAGCTCACGCCGGGGTAGGGTCAACAGAGCCAGGGCGCGGGCTGAGGCCACGATCACCGGCGGTTGGCTGGGCGCATCGCCAGCGCGTGGCGTTTGGGTCAGGGCGACAAGCGTACCCAGGCGCTGCTGCCGGGTTTCACGTGACCAGGTGATGCGTTCATAGGGCAGGGCGTCAGGATCGGCGAAGAGATGGACGCGGGTCGTCTCTGGCAGCCAGGCGCGCAGCGTGTCGGCCCACTGGTACGCCTGTTCGCTGCGCGCGGTCAGGATGAGGGTGGGGCGCGCCAGATCGCGGCTTAGTGCGGCCGCCAGAAACGGCCGCGCTGAGTGTACCAGCGCCAGCGGCGGCAGCGCGGCCCCTTCTTCGGCGCGTTGACGCAGCGCAGCATAGGCTGGAATATCCTGGACGAGTGACAGCAGGCCTGCAAGTTGCATGAGCGTTCTCTCTGGCCAATGGCGCCTGGGGCAAGAAGCCCGATTTCTCGCAGGAAGCAGGCTTCTGTGGGCGAAAAGCCCGCTTTCTGATTCAGACTGCGTTATACTTGTTCATGGCGGCGACGATGCCCTCGCGCAGCCAAATTTCGATACCGTCGGCGGCGCGGGGACGGCAAAAGGCCATCTCGAATTCCTGGTCACTGCTGAAATCCTGCAGCACATAGGCGGCCGGGTCCATCTTGCCGGGCGGGCGGTCAATGCCGATGCGCAGGCGCGCAAAAGCCTGGGTGCCCAGGCTATCTGTCAGCGATTTCATGCCGTTGTGGCCCCCGGAGCCGCCTTCAGACCGAAAGCGCAGCCGTCCCAGGGGCAGATCAAGCTCATCGTAGAGCACCAGGATCTGGGGGATGGGGATTTTGTAGAAGCGCGCCAATGGCGCCACGGCCTGACCGGCCAGGTTCATGAAGGTTTGCGGCTTGGCCAACAGCACACGGCGCTCGCCGATCGTGCCGCTGGCCGCGGCCGCGCGAAACTCGGCGCGCTGAAACGCCAAGTGATGCCGCTGTGCCAGCAAATCTACGACCTGGAAACCAACGTTGTGACGATGGCGGGCAAAACGTGGGCCGGGATTGCCCAGACCCACGATCAGGAAGAGGTCTTCGTTCATCAATGTCTCAGAAACCCGGTTTCTCCCAGAAACTGGGTTTCTTCTAAAAACCGGGTTTCTTATGGCCGGTGGGCTAATAGCCAACGGATCAGCCACTTGAGTACGACATACGCAGCCAGGAAGGCGAATGCGGCCAGGGTGAGGCGGACGCCGCGCAAGAATGCTGCACCGAGACTGCTGCCGCTGAGGGTGCTGGGCATCTCACCCAGGTTGAACAGGTCGCCGAGAAGGTTGCCGCCGTCGGTTGCGCCGGCAGCGGATGCGCCGCTGTCAGGGGTGCCGCCCGGTGTCACTGTGCCGCTGGCGACCGTAGCCGTCACCGCCGCGGTGACCCGTGGGGTGGGGGTGGCAATTTGCGGCTGCTGTACCGTCACCGGCGTCGGCGTAAAGAGGGCGGTTGGGGTGGCGGTGGGTGCGGCCGGCTCGGGCACAGTGGGCGTGGCGTCTGGCGTTGGCGTATCAATGGGGCGTGTGTTGACCACGAGCAGGCCGTTGATCTCCTTTTCGTCATAGTTGCCATCCAGCCGCACCACGCGCAGACGCAAGGCGTAGGTGCCATCAGGCACGCCGCGCGTGTCCCAGGTGCCAAGCAGGCCGTTGGCTACCTGGTTGATTTGCTCGAACATGAAGTGCCATTCGTCAGGCACACTCTCGGAGCGGAAGTACAACTGGAAACGCTGAAAGCTCGGATGGGTGGCCGTGCCGTTGATGGAAATAACGCCGCGCAGGGTTGAAAACGGCTGCGGTGAGCTGATGGTGACCTGACCACCCTGCCAGGCCAGCGCCAAATCAGGCGCCAGGAGGGCGCCGATCAACAGGAGTCGGGCAATGGCGTGTGTCCAGGCCAACCGTGACCGGGTTCGAGTCATAAGGGTTCCCCTTCAGCAAATCAACAAATCAGGCGAATTCGGGGTCATCTTGGTTAGTGTAGCACAAGCCTAACCGAGGCGCAAACCGGCAGCGTGATTTAGGAAAGTTCCCAAAGTGGTTGGCAACGGGTCTGGCCTGCGTTGACCTGCGCTCTGCGCAGAAATTTCTTGAGCTGTCACGCCAATGCAAACGAACCGGGCGCCGCCGCGGTTCCAAGCGCCGGGCCAGCTGCCGGTCTGACTGTGGTAGTTGACCAGCCGCAGGGTATCGGCTACAATCGTTCTATTCAGAAGACGTAGCAGAAGACGTGGCCGGGTGCGAGAGCGAAGTTGCCTTTGACGCAGCGCGCAACTTTGGGCAACGTTCGGTGTTCTAGCCGGTGCAAATGGGTTAGGGCTTCCGGGCGCAGCTGGCGCTCTCGACCTTCGGACACGTGCCGAGGAGAGAAGTCACTGGTGGCGCGAACAACCGAAAGCGAATTGAGCCTGATTGAACAAGCGAAGACTAATCCTGAAGCCTTCGGCCAACTGTATGAGATCTACGTTGATCGCATCTACAGTTACATCTACTATCGGACGGGTAGCCAGGCCGACGCCGAAGACTTGACAGCCCGCACCTTTTTTCGTGCGCTGGACAGTATTGGGCGTTACGTCCATCGGGGGCTACCATTCTCGGCCTGGCTTTACCGTATTGCCCATAACCTTGTGGCCAATTGGCATCGCGATCGCGGCCGGCGCAAGTTCGTGTCGCTGGAAGATGTGACCGCCATCGGGCCGCGCGGTAAAAGCCCTGATGTGCATGCCGAAGACAACGAGCGCCGTGGGGAACTGGTGGCCGCTGTCCGCCGCCTGCCCGAAGACCGCCAGCAGCTCATCTTGCTGAAATTTGTGGAACGGCTGCCGAATGCGGAAATTGGTGAGATGATGGGACGCACGGAAGGTGCGATCAAGTCGCTCTACCATCGTACGCTGATCGCGCTGCGCGAAGACCTGGCGACGCGCAGCTTTCACTGGTGAGGGCAGAGCGCTCGGCGCCAGGCCTGCCGGATCGTTTCGGCCTCCCCAGAAAACTGGATGTTTGATCTATGCTGCAACTGGTGACTGATTCAACCTGCGACTTACCGCCCGCCCTGCTGGCACAGCTTTCCCTGCACGTGGTTCCGATCACCATTCGTTTCGGCGCGGACGCCTATCTGGAAGGTGAGACGATTGACGAAGTGACCTTCTATGAAAAGATCCACACGTTGGGTATGATTCCCAAAACATCGCAGCCCGCGCCCGGCCTGCTGGCCGACATTTACCGTGCGGCGGGCAAGGGCGGAGACCCGGTCCTGTCGCTGCATATTACCAGCAAACTGAGCGGCACCGTCAATTCGGCCGAACTAGCCAAAGCGATGGTGCAAGACGAGGTGCAGGTTGAGGTTTTCGATAGCATGGCAGGTTCGGCGGGACTTGGGTTCATGGTCTGGGAGGCCTGGCAGATGAGTCAGGCTGGCGCCGGCCTGACAGAAATCCTGGCCCGCATGCGCGTGATCCGCCAGGGCATGCTGATTTTCCTGACGCTTCAAGATCTGCGGTTCGCGCAAATGAGCGGACGCGTCAGCGCCTTGCAGTTTGCCCTGGCATCTCTGCTGGATGTCAAGCCGATCATTGGCCTGCATGAAGGCTCGCTTGACGTGCAGGGGCGCGTGCGTACGCGCAAGCGCGCTTTGCAGCATCTGCTCGACCTGGTTGTGGAGAAGGTGGGCAAGGCGCCGATCAACCTGGCGGTGATCCATGCCCGCGCACCAGATGAAGCCGCCAGCCTGATGCAGCGGGCCGAGCAAATCCTGACTCTGAAACAGGCTTTTATTGCGCCCTTGTGTACATCCATTGCCGCCAACCTGGGGCCTGGTACGCTTGGCATCGTGGCCTATCCGATCTAGGCTTCTACCAGTTCATTTTCTTGCCACGAATGCCACGAAAGCAAAGGGCTTAATTCGTGGCAGAGTTACGTGGCAGAGTTACAAGGAGGGGGATCATGATGATTGAAGACACCACCGTCGCCAACCTGCTGTCGTCACATGCTGATCGTCTGCTGATCGGTGATGACCATGCGCAGGACTACCTCGCCTTGTTTGCAGAGGTGCGCTATGACATTGCGCCGCTGCTGCGCCTGGCGCGTGATCTGGCGGCCTGGCTGCGGCCGGTCAAGCCGCGCGCGGCCTTCCGTCAGGACCTACACCGGTCATTGGTCGCCAGCGGGTACCGCCAGCTCTCCCATTCGCTGGCGTTGGAGCCATTGGATCACGACACGCGTCGCGATTGGATGTTGAGCGCGGCGGCGATTGGCTCCGCCGTGTCGGTTGTCGGTGTTCTGGCTTATCTCTGGCGCAGCCGCAGCGGCAATGGGGCGCCGCCTTTGCCGATACAATAGAAACCAGAAACCGGGTTTCTCGCAGAAACCCGGTTTCTTTTTTATTCCCTGCTCCCTACTTCGCCCACGCACGTGCCAGCTCAACCAGCGTACGCATCGGATTGGCCGACGCGCCGCGTGGCTGATAAGGCTTGTGATCTTCTTGCCAGGCTGTGCCGGCGATGTCCATGTGTGCCCAGGGCGTATTCTCAGGCACAAATTCCTGCAGGAACAACGCAGCCGTAATGGCGCCCGCGTAACGCGTCCCGGTGCTGCCTTTCATGTCGGCCACATCGCTGTTGATACGCTCACGATAGGGTTTCCAGAGGGGCATGCGCCACACTGGTTCGCCGGCCGCATCCGCCGCCTTCTGAATCCGCGTGAACAGCGGATCGTCGTTGGCGAAGACGCCGCTCATGTCCGACGAAAGCGCCATGACGATCGAACCGGTCAGGGTGGCGCAGTCAATCACGGCCGCGGGCTGATAACGGGCGCTGTAACAAAGCCCATCCGCCAGCACCATGCGGCCCTCGGCATCGGTGCTCATGTACTCAACCGACTTACCGTTCATGGCCTTGACCACATCGCCGGGCTTGATGGCGTCCGGCCCGGGCATATTCTCGGCCGCGCACACCAGGCCCACCACGCGCACCGGCAGCTTGAGCTGAGCGATGCTGCGCAGCGCGCCGATGACGGCCGCGCCGCCAGCCATGTCGCACTTCATCTCCCACATGCCGTCGTTGGGCTTCAGCGAAATGCCGCCCGTGTCGAACGTGATCGCCTTTCCGATCAGCACCAGGGTATCGGCGCCCGCAGCGGCCGGGAAGTATTCAAGCACCATGAACTGCGCCTCTTGGGCGCTGCCACGGCTCACGCTCAGGAAGGACTCCATGCCCATCTCGCGCATCGCCGCTTCGCCGTACACCGTCAGGTTGATGCCCAGCCCCTGCGTCATGGCCTGCGCCTGCTCGGCCAACACCTTCGGCGTGACATAATTCCCCGGCTCATTGACCAGGTCACGCACCAGGTTGGCGCTCGTCGCCAGGATCTGGCCGACCTGTGCGCCGGACTCCAGGGCCGACACCATCTCGGCCGCCGGCGCCAACAGGATCAATTCATCGGCATCCACGGTGGGGCGCTGGGTATTTTCCTCACGCTTGTGGGTGATGAAACGATAGAGGCCGAGCAGCGTGCCCTCGACGATGGTCTGCGCCGCGCTGGCCGGCGCGACACCGGCGGCGGTCAGGCCATGCACCACCGTGGCCAGGCGGCGCAGCTTCAGGTCGGCCAGGGTTTGGGCGGCCACGCCGGCTGCCTGGCGGGCGACCGCCAGGGTGAATTCGGCTTGCTTACCCAGCCCTACCAGCAGGATGCGTCGCGTGGCGATGGCGTCGCCGTGGGTGTAGAGCAAGCGTGCCTTGAGCGTTTCGCCTTTGAAGTCGCCGGCGGTGATGACCTGCTCGATCAGGCCGCCCAGGGCCGCGTCGAGCGTGCCGTAGCCCGCTTCTTTGACCGATTGACCTTCGAACAGGCCGATGGCCAGTAAGTCACTGGCCACCGCGTCCGGGCTGGAATGTTTGACGATGATATTCATGGTGTTGTGTTGCCGGGGGACGCTCCTCCGTGGGCCGCAGGATCGTCTCCTCGTTTTCTCTCCTCATTTGGTTTGCTTTTCTTGCATTGGGTCTCTACCGCGTGCGTTGTTCATTATACTCAGACTGTCAGCAGGGAAAAATTCGCAGGTGCGCGGCCATTCGTTGTCGCCGAGATTCCTCATCGCCGGCGCGGCCGTCGCGTGCAAACAGGGTGTCCGGGAACCACGGGTGATTGACGCGGCACCCTTCGGCGTGCTACAATTGGGCGCGAGAGGACTCTGACGATGCGTTCTATGACTCACTTCACCCACTACTGGCAACGGATGCGCCCACTGCTTTTATCCGCGCTGCTGATCGCCAGCCTGGCGCTGCTGCTGCGTTGGCTGCCGCCGCTGGTAGGGAGCTCGCAGGTGACGCAGTCGGCGCGCAACGCTCTGCTGGGACATGTGCGGCCAACCCCACTGCCGCCAGTGACGCCCGGTACGCTGCGTTTCGCTGTCATTGGCGATTACGGCGGCGGCGGTCAGGCCGAGGCGGCCGTGGCTGCGCTGGTGACCAGTTGGAACCCCGATCTTGTCATCACGTTGGGCGACAACAACTACCCGGCCGGCGAGGCGACGACGATTGACCCCCACATCGGCCAATTCTACCACGATTTCATCTTCCCCTACACCGGCAGCTACGGAGCGGGCGCCACGGAAAACCGATTCTTTCCGGCGACAGGCAACCATGATTGGATGACAGGCGCTCTGCAGCCCTACCTGGACTATTTTACCTTGCCTGGCAATGAGCGCTACTACGATTTTGGTCGCGGAGCCGTACACTTCTTTGCCGTGGACAGCGATTCACAAGAGCCGGATGGGATCACGGACAGCTCGACGCAGGCCCTCTGGCTGCAAAATGCCCTGGCCGCGGCGCCAGAACCGTGGAAACTGATCTATTTTCATCATGCGCCCTATTCATCCGCCGCGCACGGCTCCAACACCACGTTGCAATGGCCTTACGCGGCCTGGGGCGCAACGGCAGTCTTGGCCGGCCATGACCACACCTATGAACGCATCCTGGTGGACGGATTTCCCTATTTCGTCAACGGTTTGGGCGGCTACACCATCTACGCGTTTGGCGTCCCCGTTGCCGGCAGTGAAGTGCGCTTCAATGGCGATTTTGGCGCCATGCTGGTGGAGGCCAGCGATGCGCATCTGACCTTTCAATTCATCACTCAGGCTGGTGTGGTGATTGACACCTTCAGCCTGATCGCGCCCGCTACGCCTATCCCGACCGCGACCGACACGCCAACGGCGACCGACACCCCGACCGCGACCGACACGCCAACGGCGACCGACACCCCGACCGCGACCGACACCCCGACCGCGACCGACACCCCGACCGCGACCGACACCCCGACCGCGACCGACCGACACCCCGACCGCGACCGACACCCCGACCGCGACCGACACGCCAACGGCGACCGACATGCCGACGGCGACCGACACGCCGACGGCGACCGACACGCCGACGGCGACCGACACGCCAACGGCGACCGACACCCAACGGCGACCGACACCCCGACGGCGACCGACACGCCGACGGCGACCGACACGCCGACGGCGACCGACATGCCGACGGCGACCGACACGCCGACTCCCCTGCCCTGCTGTGATTTCAACGGCGATGGAGAGCAGGACGTGGCCGACATCCAGATTGTGGCCGCGGCCTGGATGTCGCCCGATGCGCGCTACGACTTCAACGGCAATGGCGTGGTGGACATCTACGACATCGGGGTGGTAGTGGCAGCCTGGAAGATGCCATTGACGACTCCAATTGTGAGCCAGGCAGACAAAGCGAACCATAGGAGATATTCTGTATGAAAATTGCGATGGTGGGAGTGGGCGCGGTTGGCGCCAGTGCGGCCTATGCCCTGATGATCAGCGGACTGGCGGCCGAAATTGTGCTGATTGATGTCAATGAGCGCAAGGCCGAGGGCGAGGCGATGGACCTCATGCACGGCGCACCGTTCGTGCGCCCGGTGACGATCCGCTCGGGCGCCTATGCGGACTGCGTCGGCGCGCGGATCGTGGTGATTACGGCCGGCAGCGCGCAGCGGCCGGGCGAGACCCGCCTTGACCTGGTGAAGCGCAACGCGGATATCTTTGGGCAGATGATCCCACAGATTGTGGCCGCGGCGCCCGATGCCATTCTGCTCATCGTCTCCAATCCGGTAGACATCCTGACCTACGTCAGCCTCAAGCTGTCAGGCTTGCCCGCCAGCCGGGTGATAGGCTCCGGGACTGTCCTGGACACGGCCCGGCTGCGTGCCCTGGTGGGACAGCGCCTGAGCGTTGACCCGCGCAGCGTGCATGGCTACGTTATTGGCGAACATGGCGATAGCGAGGTGGTGGTTTGGAGTCGGGCGACGGTGGCCGGGCTGCCGGTGGAGGATTTCTGTCATCAACGCGGCATCGAATACAGCCCCGCGCTGCGTGCTGACATCAGCACGCAGGTGCGTCGCGCAGCCTATGAGATCATTGCACGCAAGGGCGCCACCTACTACGCCATTGGCCTGGGGATTCGGCACATCGTCGAAGCGATTCTGCGCGACGAGAATACGATTCTGACGGTTTCCACCCTGATGACCGGGCAGTTTGGCATGCAGGATGTGTGCCTCAGCCTGCCAAGCATCGTAGATCTGAGCGGCGTCGAAGGTGTGCTGCTGCCTGATCTCAGCCCCGACGAGCTGATTGCCTTGCAACGTTCGGCCACCGTGTTGCGAGAGGTTGCCGCGTCGGTTGGCCTCTGACGGCACAGGGCTGCATCGGCTGCACGGCTTACAGAGATTGACAAGTGCCTATCGTCATGTTACAATAACGGTAGTGACAAAAGGCACGATGTAACTAAAATACCAATCAGGTGTCATGGTCGTCACCTCACACGCCGTGTGGGGTGATGTTTTGTATAGCCTCTGGCGCGTAGCGTTCAACAATTGAATTTGGGAGGTTGCGTGTCGTTAGACTACATCCCGCTGTTAGTGCTTTTTCTTATCGCTATCCTGTTTTCGGCAATCGCCATCATCGTTCCGTCGGTGCTTGGCCCCCAACGCCCCACAAAAACCAAGCTCGCACCCATCGAGTCGGGCATGATCCCGTTTCATGATGCGCGGCGCCGTTTTCCCGTGCATTATTACGTGGTCGCTGTGCTCTTCATCCTCTTTGATATCGAGGTCATCTTTCTCTACCCCTGGGCAGTGCTGCTCGGTCAACTCGGCCTGTTTGGCCTGATCGAGATGGGGGTCTTTGTCCTTCTCCTCCTGGTTGGCTACGTCTACGTGTGGCGCAAGGGCGCCCTGGACTGGAATTAGGCACATGGGTCTTGAGAATCAACTACCGGACGATTCTGTCATCACCACGACGCTTGAAAAAGCGGTCAATTGGAGTCGCAGCAACTCGGTGTGGCCCCTGCTCTTTGGCTTGGCTTGCTGTGCCCTCGAAATGATCGCCAGCGGCATCTCCCGGCATGACATTGCCCGCTTTGGCTCCGAACTCTTCCGCGCCTCGCCGCGCCAGGCTGACCTGATGATCGTCTCTGGCCGCGTGTCCAACAAGATGGCCCCGGTCATCAAGCACCTGTATGACCAGATGGCCGAACCGAAATGGGTCATCGCCATGGGCATCTGCGCCTCGGCCGGCGGCCCTTTCAACAACTACGCCATCATTCAGGGCGTGGATAAAATTATTCCGGTGGATGTCTATGTCCCCGGCTGCCCCCCTCGCCCCGAAGCCCTCCTCTACGCGCTGACCAAGCTGCAAGAGAAGATCGGTCGTGAGAAGTTGGGACGTTTCCCCAACGCCACTGCAACCCAGCCAGAAATAACCGCCGCCTGATCACCTGATCACCGCGGTGACAGCGACGCGTCAATGAGTCAAGTGAGACTGGATTCAATCATTTATGGACTCTGCTGCAAGCATAACCGTTCGTGTGGAAGAAGTGGAAGAAGCCTTACGTGCCCGTTTTGGGGACGCGATCCTGGATGCTGCCGAGGCCTTTCGCGGCGATCCGTCCGTCACCGTGCGGCCGGACAAGGTGTTCGCGGTGGCGCACGCGCTGCGCGACGAGCACGGCTTCGACCTGATGTCAGACGCCACGGCCATTGACGGCCTGAAGTTGGGCCACAGCCCGCGCTTCACCGCCATCTGGAATCTGTACGACACCACGCACAATCGCAAGCTCCGTCTGCGCACTCCTGCCCCCGGCGGCGATGCGCCCAAGGTGCCCAGCCTGACTCCGCTGTGGGCCGGCGCCGGATGGATGGAACGCGAGGCCTTCGATCTGCTCGGCGTGCGCTACGAGGGACACCCTGATCTGCGCCGCATCCTGCTGCCTGACAACTGGCAGGGCCATCCCTTGCGCAAGGACGCGCCGCTGGGCGGCGAACCGGTGCCTTTTACCGTGACCTGGGGCGAGCCAGAATTTGCCAGCCTGGGTCGCCAGATTCTGCCGGCCGAATCGCTGGCGCCGTCCATGCCCGCGGGCATGGACAGCAGCAAGCACATGGTGGTCAACATGGGGCCGCAGCATCCGAGCACGCACGGCGTCCTGCGCCTCATCGTTGAGTTGGACGGTGAAAATGTGGTGCGCGTGGCGCCTGACGTCGGCTATCTGCACTCCGGCTTCGAGAAGTCTGGCGAAAGCAAGCGTTACAAGGATTTTGTCTTTTACACCGACCGCATGGACTACGCGTCGGCCATGCAAAACAACCTGGCCTACTGCGTGGCTGTGGAGCGCATGCTCGACATCGAGATTCCAGCGCGGGCGCAGGTCATCCGTGTCATCATGGCCGAGCTGCAGCGTATCGCCTCGCACCTGCTGTGGCTGGCGACGCATGTGCTCGACCTTTCCGGCACCATCATGTCGCTGCTGATGTACGCGTTTCGAGAGCGCGAGATGATCCTCGATCTGTTCGAGATGGTATGCGGCGCCCGCTTGACCACCTCGTACATCCGCATTGGCGGCGTCTGGCAGGACCTGCCGCCGGCCTTCATGCCGCGGCTGCAGGACTTCCTGGCCCTGATGCCTGCCCATTTGGATGATTACGAGGGCATGTTGACCGACAGCGTGCTGTGGAAAGCTCGCACGCAGGGGATTGGCGTGCTGACCCGCGACCAGGCGCTGGCGCTCAGTTGCACCGGCCCCATGCTGCGCGGCAGCGGCGTCAAGTACGACATTCGCAAGGCGCGGCCGTACTCCGGCTATGAAAACTACGACTTCGAGGTGCCCACCTCTGAATTGGGCGACACCTACGGGCGCTACCTGGTGCGTATGCAGGAGATGCGGCAGAGTTTGCGCATCGTGCAGCAAGCCGCAGCCAATCTGCCCGCTGGCCCTGTGAAGACGGCCGATCGTAAGGTGGCGTTGCCGCCGCGTGCGGAGCTGGACCGCAGCATGGAATCGCTCATTCATCACTTCAAGCTGATGACAGAGGGTTTCCATGTGCCGCCGATGGAGATCTACTCGACCATCGAGGCCTCCAAGGGCGAGCACGGCTATTTCATCATCTCGGATGGCAGCGCAAAACCTTACCGCCTGCACGTGCGCGGCCCGTCGTTTGTTCACCTGCAATCGCTCGACACGATGGCCCGCGGCCATTTACTTTCGGACCTGGTGGCGTCCATCGGCTCTCTCGACATCGTGTTGGGCGATGTGGATCGCTAGGATTAATGAAAACATGCTTTCTGACTTAGCACAAACTGAAATCAAAGAACTGATGGCGCGCTACCCTCAGGGTCTTTCGGCCCTGCTGCCGGCGCTCTATGTGGCTCAGCGTGAAGCGGGTTGGCTGCCGGCGGCCGCGCTGCAGGATGTCGCTCAACTCTTTGGCCTGATGCCGGCCGAAGTGGAAGAGGTGGCGTCCTTCTACTCCATGTTCAATCTACACCCGGTGGGCGAGTATCACCTGGAGGTATGCACCAACGTGCCTTGCCAACTGCGCGGGGCCACAGGCTGCGCCAATCAGCTCAAGCAGGCGCTGGGGGTTGATTACGGAGAGACGACGCCCGACGGCAAGTTCACGCTCGATCATATGGAATGCCTCGGCGCGTGCGGCACCGCGCCGATGTTCATGGCGACGGAGCGGGCGACCGGCAAGATTCGCTATTTCGAGGAACTCGACGCGGCCGAAAAAGTCGAGCAGGCGCTTGGCCTGATTGGTTCCGGCCAGGGCTTCGAGACCTGTGAACGTTACCCGGCCGGGCCGTACAGACACGGCGGCATGGAACCGCGCTATCTGCTGGCGAATGTGGACAAGCCAGACTCGCACACGATTGAGGTCTACATCCGTGACGGCGGCTATGAGACCGCGCACCTGGCGCTGACCACCAAGACGCCCAAAGAGGTGCTGGAAGAGGTCAAGGCGGCCAACGTGCGCGGTCGCGGTGGCGCCGGCTTTCCTGCGGGCGTCAAGTGGGGTTTCCTGCCGGCCGGCGTCTATCCGCGCTACCTGGTGGTCAACGCCGATGAGTCGGAGCCGGGCACCTTCAAAGACCGCATGATTATGGAGTATGACCCGCATCAGTTGATCGAGGGCATCATCCTGGCGGCCTATGCGGTTGAATGCAAGCAGGCCTTCATCTATATCCGCGGCGAGTACTACTTTGCGACCACGCGCCTGCTGCAGGCCATTGCCGAGGCCGGAGCCAGGGGCTTCCTGGGCAAGGGCCAGTTCGGAACCGCCAACGAATTGGACATCATCGTCCATCGCGGCGCGGGCGCGTATGAGTGCGGCGAAGAGACCGCGCTGCTCAGCTCGCTGGAGGGGGGGCGCGGCCACCCGCGGCTCAAGCCGCCCTTCCCGGCCGTCGAAGGGCTGTATCGCAAGCCGACGGTGGTCAACAACGTCGAAACGATCTGCAATGTGCCCCACGTCATCAGGCACGGCGCGGCCTGGTACAAACAGTTCGGCACCGAGAAGAGTTCCGGCTTCCGCATCTTTTGCCTGAGCGGCTGGGTCAAGCGTCCCGGTCTGTATGAACTGCCGCACGCCACCACGCTGCGCGAGTTGATCTACACCTACGGCGGCGGCACCCCGGACGATCGGCCGGTGAAGGCGGTGGTTCCGGGCGGCCTTTCGATGAAACTGCTGACCGAAACGCAGCTCGACACACCGCTGGACTACGAAAGCATCCAGGGCGCAGGCTCGATGCTTGGTTCGGCCGGCGTGATCGTCATCGGCGAAGGACAATCCCTGGTGGAAGTTGCCCGGCGCACGCTGTCGTTCTACCGTGAGGAATCGTGCGGCAAGTGTACGCCGTGCCGTGAGGGCACCTCCTGGCTGGAAAAGATCTTGATCCGCATCGAGGCCGGCGAGGGCAATCTCAGCGATCTCGACCTGGCCCGCTCGATCACGAACTTCGTGGCCGGCGGCCGCGCCTTCTGTCCGTTCGGCGATGCCGCGGTTTGGGGGCTGCAGAGTCACCTGGACAAGTTCCGGCCGGAGTTCGAGCAGTACATCAGAGAGAAGAATCCTGGTCTGGACCGCCCCGAGATGCCGCTGCGGCCCACCTATCGGCCGTCCACGAACGCAGCAGAGCTGGATTGAACCCATGGCTAATATCAACCTGACAATAGATGACCGTCCGGTCTCCGTGCCTGCGGGCACGCTGGTGACAGACGCGGCCAAGACAATCGGAGCCGATATTCCTGTCTTCTGCTCGCATTCGCGGCTCGATCCACTGGGCGCGTGCCGCATGTGCCTGTGCGAGATTGGCGACAGCCGCGGCCAACGCCTGCAGACGGCCTGCACCGTGCCGGTCGCGGAGGGCATGATCGTCAAAACGGATACGAAGCTGGTCAAGGAGACGCAGGAAGCGACGCTGGCCTTCATCCTGGCCAACCACCCGCTCGATTGCCCCATCTGCGACAAGGGCGGCGAGTGCCCGTTGCAGGATCAGACCTTCGAGTATGGCCCTGGGCTGAGTCAGTTTGTGGAGCCGAAGCGGCGCAAGCAGAAGCACTACCCCATCAGCGATCTGATCATGCTCGACCAGGAGCGCTGCATTCTGTGCTGGCGCTGTACCCGTTACCTGGAAGAGTGGGAAGATAAGCCACAGTTGGGTCTGTTCGAGCGCGGCGGCGAGACCATCATTGACATCTTCCCCGGCCGGCCGGTGGACGCCAAGACCTCGGGCAACATCATTGACCTGTGCCCCGTGGGCGCGCTGACCAATCGCGTCTCGCGCTTCCGCTACCGGCCGTGGGCCATCGAGGGGGTAGAGACGATCTGCACGCACTGTGCGGTGGGCTGCAACGTGCGGGCGGATGTGCGTCACAACGAACTGCGCCGGGTGATGGCGCGCGAGAATGCGGCGGTCAACGACCTGTGGCTGTGCGATAAGGGGCGCTTTGCCGTGGACTACGTCAACAGCCCACAACGCCTGACCACGCCGCTCGTGCGTCGCAGCAAGGGCGGCGCGCTGGAACCGTCCACATGGGACGCGGCGCTGACCCTGGTCGCGGACCGTTTGAGCGGGATCGCGCAGACCAGCGGGCCGGCGGCTGTGGGCGCGATCGGCTCGGCCAAACTGGCGAACGAGACCAGCTATCTGCTGCAGAAGCTGATGCGCACGTTGGTAGGCACGAACAACGTGGATCATCGTTTTGGCGCGGAGGTGGCGGCCATCAGCAACGGCCTGCCGGCCCTGCGCCAGGTGGACAGCGCCGATTTGATCGTCCTCCTGGGCTTCGATCCGTCCGAAGAGGCGCCGGTGCTGGAGCTGTTCATCAAGCGCGCCGCGCGGCGCAAGGGCGCCAGGCTGCTCATCGCGCACCCGCGCCGGGTTGAACTGACTAAGTATCCGGGGACTTACCTGCCCTATCGTCCCGGCGGCGAAGTGGCGCTGTTCCACGGCATGGCGCGGGCGATTCTGAAGAATAAATGGGAGAATGAGCCGGCGGCCCGTCGCATTCCCAACTATGCGCAACTGGCCGGCTGGGTGAGCGAAGTCACGCCCGCGGTGGTCAAGGCCCTGGCCGGCGTCGAGCAGCAGGCGCTGGAAGCCGCGGCCCAGGCATTGGCGCAGGCCAAGAACCCGCTCATCCTGTTTGGCCCGCTGCTGACGCGTGGCCCGGCTGGCGCGGCGACCCTGCAAGCCCTGCAGAACCTGGTCTGGCTGTGCGGTCATGGCGAGCGCCTGGCCTACGTGGGCCTTGAGGCCAACAGCCAGGGCGCCCGCGATATGGGGCTGCTGCCGGCGCAGTTGCCGGGACAAGCCAGCCTGGACGATGCCGCGGCGCGTGAGCACCTGGGGCGGCTGTGGAACGCGCCGCTGCCGGCGCAGCCTGGTCTCAGCTATGGGCAGATGATCGCCGGCGGGGTGAAGGCGCTCTACGTCATGGGCGCCGACCCCGCCGCGGACAGCGCCGCCGCCCGCGCCGCCCTGGCAAAACTCGATTTCCTGGTGGTGCAGGACATTTTCTTGAGCGAAACCGCCAACCTGGCCGATGTGGTGCTGCCGGCGGCTGCGTCGTTCATCGAAGCCGATGGCACGTTTACCAATCTGGAGGGCCGCGTGCAGCGCAGCCTGGCCGGCAACCGCCCGCATGGGCAGGCCGCGGCCGATTGGGCGATTCTGTTGCACCTGGCGCGGCTGTGGCCGCTGGACAAGAAGGCAGGCACAGCGCCGGCCGCGGCAGAGAAGCGTGAGGAGAAGAAGGGCAAGGACAAGGCTGCCAGGACAGCGCGGCGCCGGTCCGGCTTCGACTTCGATTCGCTGGCCGCGATCATGCAGGAAATCAGTCGCGCCATCCCTGCCTACGCAGGGATTCACTGGGATGCCCTGGCCGCGACCGGCAAACAAACGAGCGCCAGGCCCGCGGCTAATCGCAAATTCCAGGCCGTGGATCTCAAGACCTCCGGCGGCGACGGCGCGTATCCGCTGGCGCTGGTGGGGGGCACGCTGCTGTTCGACGGCGGCCGTCTGCTGCGGGCCACCGAGAAGATCGCTCAACTGACGCCGGCGCCGTTCGTGGGGCTGAATGCGGCCGATGCGCAGGCCCTGGGGCTGTCCGCCGGCGATAATGTGACGGTGTCATCGGCGGCCGGCCAGGTGACGCTGCAGGTTAAGGTGGATGCCAGCGTGCAGCCGGGCAGCGCCTGGGTGCCATCAGGCCAGACCGGCGAACCGGCCAACCTGTTGACTGGTCAGGCGGTTGCGGCGCGCATCGCCGTGAGCAAGGCGTAGGGGCGGGAGAAAGCAAGAGACAACTATGGACTGGATGAGTCTCGTCGTCATTCCGATCATCAAGAGCCTGGTGCTGATCATTGGCCTATTGACGGCCTTTGCCTACCTGACGTGGTACGAGCGCAAGCTGGTGGCGCGTTTTCAGGTGCGTTATGGGCCGAACCGGGCCTGGAAGTTTGGCCTGGGGCAGCCGGTGGCGGACGCGTTGAAGGCGATTTTCAAGGAAGAAGTGGTGCCCGCGCACGTGGATAAACCGGTGTACCTGCTGGCGCCGGCTTTATCGCTCTTGCCGGCCCTGGTGGCCTTTGCGGTGGTGCCGATCGCCCCTTCGATGATGCTGTTTGGGCGCAAGATTGACTTCTTCATGGCTGATGTCAATATCGCGTTGCTCTATGTGCTGGCGATTGCGAGTGTGGGCACCTATGGTATTATTCTGGCCGGCTGGTCGTCCAACAACAACTATTCGATCCTGGGCGCGCTGCGAGCGAGCGCGCAGATGGTGAGCTACGAGCTGCCGATGGGGGTCCTGCTGGCGAGTTTCGTCATCATCACGGGCACGCTCAGCCTGCGGGGAATGGTGGAGACGCCGCGAGCGCTGTGGCAGTCGTTGTGGATGATGGTGGCGTTCATTCCGTACTTCATCTGCGCGCTGGCTGAAACCAACCGTTCGCCGTTCGACCTGCCGGAAACGGAGAATGAGCTGATTGCCGGTTTCCAAACCGAATATGGCGGCATCAAGTTTGCGCTGTTCTTTATGTCGGAGTACATCAACATGATTACCAGCAGTGCGATCATGACGACGCTCTTCTTCGGCGGCTGGAAGGGGCCGTTGGTGGACCAGTTCCCCGGGCTGGGACTTGTCTACTTCTTCCTCAAAGTGGTTGCGGTGTTGTTCCTGTTCATCTGGGTGCGCGCGAGCATCCCGCGTGCGCGCTATGACCAATTGATGCGTTTTAGCTGGAAGTTTCTGCTGCCGCTGTCCCTGGCCTACCTGGCGGTGACAGCGGTACTGAAGGTGGTCATTGGTTAGCCGTTGTTCTTATTGCAGGCTGCAATCCGGCGGATTGCGCGACAGAATCAGCGAGTAGAGTCATGTCAGCATTTAACGATACTATCCGGGATTCTTTCCGGGGCACTTTCCAGATTGCGCAGGCGATGGGAACCACCCTCAAGCATCTGTTCCAGGCGCCGGTGACGGTGGAGTTCCCCGAGCAGCCGGCTTCGATTTATCCGCGCTTTCGTGGGCGGCACTATTTGCGGCGCTATGAAAACGGCCTGGAACGCTGCATCGGCTGTTCGCTGTGCGAGGCGGCCTGCCCGACCGGGGCGATCCTGGTGGAGGCGGCGGAAAACAGCGATAGCGGGCGTGTGTCGCCGGGCGAGCGCTACGCGCGTGTGTACGAGGTCAACCTGCTGCGCTGCATTTTTTGCGGTGATTGCGAAGAAGCCTGCCCGGTGGAGGCGATTGTGCTGGGGCACGATTTATCGCTGGCCCAGTATACCCGCCGTGACCTGATATTGACCAAGGAAGACCTGCTCAACTCGCCGGAGCCGAACGTTGTGATCCGGTCGGACGTGTGAAAGGGAAGCTATGCCGCTTGTCTTGTTTTTTGCCCTGGCCCTGATCGCCATTGCGGGGGCCGTCGCTCTCGTGGCCGCGCGCAACCCGGTAAAAAGCGCGCTGTTCCTCCTGCTGAACTTTGCCAGCCTGGCGGTGATGTACATTCTGCTCAACGCCCAGTTTCTGGCTGCGGCGCAGATCATTGTCTACGCCGGTGCGATTGTGGTGCTTTTCCTGTTCGTCATCATGCTGATAGGGTGGCGAGTGAGCGACACGATCGCGCCGGCGCGGGTGTGGACGCGTGGCCTGGCGGTGGGCCTGGGCGTTCTGCTGGTGGCCGCGTTGACTTACGCGCTGCTGACGCCGCTGGCGAATCCGGCGACGACGGGCGCGCCGGACGGTGGGAGCACGCAAGCCATTGGCAGTGCGCTTTTCACCTCCTACCTGCTGCCATTCGAGCTGACGTCGGTGCTGCTGCTGGTGGGCATTGTGGGCGCCATTGTGCTGACGAGGAAACCGGGCCAGTGATGGCGGCGGGCTGAGAGCGAGACTGACGGGGATTTACGTTCGATGATTCCAACTTCGTACTACCTGATTCTGAGCGCCCTGCTGTTCGTGGTGGGCGTGGTGGGTGTGCTGGTGCGGCGCAATGCCCTCATTATTTTCATGTGCATCGAGATGATGATGAACGCCGTCAACCTGAGCTTCGTGGCGTTGGCGAACCAGTTTGGTCACATGGAGGGTCAGATCTTCGTGCTGCTGGTCATGGCCGTGGCCGCGGCCGAGGTGGCGGTGGGGCTGGCGATCCTGATGGCGCTGATGCGGCACAAGGATTCGACTAACGTGGATGAAATCGCCCTGTTGAAGTGGTAATCCCAGAGCAAGTCGCGTTCAGTCAACCGTCTGCGGCACGACGCCGGCGCTTGTGGGCGCAAGTCGCGGTGATTCTGCTGGCCTTTGGGCTGTTTTGCGCCGGCCTGACGAGCGAATCGTTGTGGCTGGATGAAGTCAGCAGCATTTACAACAGCCAACTCCCCCTGGCCCAGGTGGTGCAGGAGGCCGCGGCCGATACGCACCCCCCGCTCTACTACCTGGTTTTGCACTTTACGATCAGAATACTCTCTGGCAACCAGCCGCTGCAAGGTCACACCGGCGAGTTCATCGCCCGTTGGCCGTCGGTCCTGGCCGGCGTGCTCAGCGTCGCCGCGCTGATGATACTTGGTCAGAGATCAGAGGTCAGAGATCAGAGATCAGAGATCAGAGATCGGGTACGTGGAAGGCGAATGATCTCCAATCTCCGGTCTCCGGTCTCTGGTCTCCCTCTCTCCAGCCTCCCCCTCCTGGCGGGCCTCCCCTTCGCCCTGTCGGCCTATGCACGCTGGTATGCCCAAGAGACGCGCATGTACGCACTGTTGACGCTGTGGGGGGTGCTGGCAACCTATTGGCTGCTGCGTGCGGCGTCGCAGGAACGGGCCTGGCGAGGCTGGCTGGTCTATATTTTTATCTGCGTCGCCGGGCTGTACACGCACTATTATTTTGTGATGGTGCTGCTCGTTCACAATCTGCTGTTCCTGGTTGAACTGGGCCAGCGCTGGCGCAGGTCGCGGCCGAGTTTCAGGTCCGCCGCGCTGATCTGGATCGGCGTGCAGGGCGCCATCGCCCTGGCCTTTGCGCCCTGGCTGCCCACGCTGTTGACGCAGGTGGGGCGCGGGGAGGGTCTGTGGATTGCCCTGGCGGTGGGCCGCCCAGACCCGGCCACGCTGGCCTACGCACTGGTGCAGATGACGGGGATGCCGGTCAGCGGTCCGGCCCTGCTGCGCTACGGCGCTTACGCGCTGGCGCTGGGGCTGTGTGGTTGGGGCGCCTGGCAGATCAGACGGCCGGCCTGGCGTGCGCCCGTGACCGTGGCGTTGATGTATGCGCTGGCGCCGGTGCTGGCGGCCCTGCTGATCTCGCAGGCGCGGCCGATTTTTGCCAGCCGCTATCTGTTGCTGGCGCTGCCGGGCTGGTGTCTGCTGCTGGCGTTGGGGGTGACGGCGCTGACGGCCGTGCGCTGGCGGCTGGTTGCGAGCGGCGTGCTGCTGCTGTTGATGGGGCTGACGGTGGCGACGCAGGCGGCGACGCCGGAGAATCCACCCTGGCGTGAGGTGGCGGCGTGGGTCAGGACGCAGGCGCAGCCCGGTGATTTCGCCGTCTTGATCCCCTCGTTTCACTGGCGGCCGTTCACCTACTACGCGGGGCGCGACCTGGTGGCCTTCGAGGACGAACTTTGGCTGCCGAACGATGATTTGGACTGGCGGGCGCAGTTCGCCTACGCTGCGCAGGGTCATCACCGCATCTGGCTGATCTGGTGGCGGCCGCATTGGGGCGACCGTGAGGGGCGTGTGCGTGCGATGTTGGAGGGACAGGGGACGCTGCTGAGTGAGCGTGAATTCCCCGGTGTTGACCTGGTGTTGTTATACGATTTGACTGGAGCAAATCTCCACCCGTAGGCCGGATGAACGGCCAGATATTGAATCGGGTGGGATTCTGGATTTGGGAATTGGGGTTTAGCGTTCTATGCTCAATTTTGCCTGGCTTCTTCTCGTTTTTCCGCTGCTGGGCGCGCTGATCAACCTGTTGATCGGCCGGCGCCTGGGCAAAGCGGCCGGCTGGCTTGGCGCGGCGGCCATTGGCCTGGCGTTTGTCGTGGCCGTGGGCCTCTTTGCCGGCCTCTGGGCGCGGCCGGCCGAGGAGCGCAGCGTGGTTCAACTGCTCTGGCATTGGATTACCATCGGTACGTTCAAGGTAGACATCGCCCTCTTGATTGATCCCCTCTCGGTCACGATGGCGCTGGTGGTGACGGGCGTCAGCGCGCTGATCCATGTCTACTCCATCGGTTACATGGATCACGAGCCGCGCTACACCCGCTACTTCGTCTATCTCAACTTCTTCGTGCTGATGATGCTGGTGCTGGTCATGGCCGACAACTTCCTGCTGATGTACGTGGGCTGGGAAGGGGTGGGCCTGGCCTCGTATCTCCTGATCGGCTTCTGGTTCGACAGGCCGAGCGCGGCCGACGCGGGCAAGAAGGCGTTCCTGGTCAACCGCATCGGCGACTTCGGCATGGCGCTGGCGATCATGCTGATCTGGAGCACGATCGGCACCGTCAGCTTCAGCGAGGTCTTCCGCCAGGCGCCGGCGCTGCAGGGGGTGGCGACCACGCTGGGTCTGCTGCTGCTGTTGGCGGCGACGGGCAAATCGGCGCAGATTCCGCTCTTCGTCTGGCTGCCGGACGCGATGGAAGGCCCGACCCCGGTCAGCGCGTTGATCCACGCGGCGACGATGGTCACCGCGGGCGTCTACATGATCGCGCGCACGCACGCCATCTTCCAACTCTCGCCGACTGCGTCCCACTGGGTGGCCTGGATTGGCGTCCTGACCGCGTTCATGGCCGGCACCATTGCCCTGGTGCAGACGGACCTCAAGCGCATCCTGGCCTACTCGACCATCAGCCAACTTGGCTATATGTTCCTGGGCGTGGGGGTGGGCGCGTACAGCGCGGGCATCTTCCACCTGACCACGCACGCCTTCTTCAAGGCGCTCTTGTTCCTGGGTGCAGGCAGCGTCATGCACGCGCTGCACGGCGAGCTGGACATCCGCAAGATGGGCGGCCTGCGTGAGAAGCTGCCGGCGACCTATCGCACCTTCCTGATTGGCGCGGCCGCGCTGGCCGGCGTCCCGCTGCTCTCTGGCTTTTTCAGCAAAGATGCGATTCTGTTCAAGGCGTTCGAGGCCAACTTCCTGCTCTACCTGGTGGGCACGTTGACCGCCTTCATCACCGCCTTCTACAGTTTCCGCGCCGTCTTTGTGCCCTTCTGGGGCAAGGCGCGTGACAAGAAATTGGCCGACAAGGCGCACGAAGCGCCCGCGGTGATGACTGGGCCGCTGTGGATTCTGGCCGGGCTGGCGGTGGTCGGCGGCCTGCTCAACCTGCCGGCGGTGTTGAGCCTGGAGCACTGGCTGGAGCCGGTGTTTGCCGATGTGAAGGTTGCGGAGACGGCGGCGAATCTGCCGTTGGAACTGGGGCTGTTGGTGGTGGGTGCGCTCGTGGCCGGTCTCGGCATCTGGCTGGCCTATCAGGCTTATGTGGTGCAGCCGCAACTGCCGGAGCAGACGGCCAAGCGTTACGACCTGGCCTACCGCTTCCTGCAGGCGAAGTGGTACGTGGATGAGCTGTATATGCAGATGATCGTTGTCCCGCTCAGGGACCTGGCCGGCTGGCTGGACGCCACCTTCGATCAACGGGGCATAGACGGCGCGGTCAACGGAATTGCGCGGGGTCTGGGCGCGATGGGGCAGGGCGTGCGCCAGTTGCAGACCGGCCTGGTGGGGACTTACGCCCTTGCGATCGTCATGGGCGTGGTGGCCGTGGTGGGGTATCTGGCGCTGCGCTGAAAGGAGCAGAGATGACGCCGATTGTACTGCGGGAAGAATCGCTCATCGAGGCGGTCAATCAAGCGGCCCGCCAGGAGGGCCTTGACACGGCTGAGCTTGTGGCGCGAGCGGTGCGATACTACCTGGCTGCCTATCGTCAGCAGCGCATCCTGATCGAGACGGACGCGTGGCAGCGTCTCGACGCGCAGGAACGCGCGCGATTCGAAGGGCGGTATGTGGCTGTGTGCCACGGGCAGGTGGTAGACAGCGACCCCGATCAGGGAGAGCTTTATCGTCGCATTCATGATCGCTACGGGAATCAATCGGTGCTGATTACGCCGGGCGGCAGCCAGCCGGCGACGCGCTATCGCATCCGTTCGGCGCGGCGGTGACAGTCATGCCGAACTATGATGAACTGAAGTTCCCGCCGGCCCCCGTGCTTGAACTCAGGATAAGCTGCCCGGACAGCAGCCCATCTTCAGCGTCAGTCTTAGCACTGATTGACACGGGCAGCGATTTTTCGCTGGCGCCAGAAGGGTGGCTGATCGAAATCGGGGCGCCTGCACTTCGCGCAGCATCGGCGCGTGGACTGTGGAGCGATTACCGCTCTGTGATGTTGTACCTGGTTGATCTGCACCTTGACCAGGGGGTTCTGGCGAATATCGAAGTGGTTGGCTTCTCCGGCGACGATCCCGAGGATGACCAGGAGATGATTTTGGGGCGCAATGTGCTCAATAAACTGATTGTGTTACTGGACGGGCCCCGTTTACGGAGCGAAGTGCTGCAGCGCCGTCCGCTGAAGTTCTAGCAACTGAGAAACCACATGCCATTCTTGATCTCTACAATTGTTTTTCTACCCCTTGCCGGCGCCTTGATTTTGCTACTCCTGCCCAATGAGCGGGCGCAGCGCGTATGGGCGCTGGTCGTGTCCCTGGCGACCTTTGTGGTTTCGCTGGGCCTGTTGCTCTGGTGGCAGAACGGCGAAGCCGGTATGCAGTTCATCGAACAGCGCGCCTGGATACCCGCCTTCGACATTCAGTATTACCTGGGCGTGGACGGTATCAGCCTGTGGCTGGTGCTGCTGACGACCTTCCTGATGCCGCTGGTCATTTTCTTCTCCTGGCAGAGCATCCACAGCCAGGAACGCAGTTACTACTTCTTCATGCTGCTGATGGAGACGGCGATGCTCGGCGTCTTCAGCGCGCTGGACTTGATTTTGTTCTATGTTTTCTGGGAGGCCAGCCTGGTGCCGATGTATTTCATCATCGGTCAGTGGGGCGGACCGCGGCGCGTCTATGCCAGCGTCAAGTTCTTTCTCTACACCCTGGCCGGCAGCGCGCTGATGCTCGTGGCCATCCTGGTGGTTTATTTCTACGGTGGCACCTTCGACGTGGTGGCGCTGCAGGGCAAAAACCTGGCCTACATCGTGCAGTTCTGGGCCTTTCTGGCCTTCGCGCTCGGCTTTGCCATCAAGGTGCCGCTCTTCCCCTTCCACACCTGGCTGCCCGATGCGCACGTGGAAGCGCCCACGGCCGGCTCGGTCATCCTGGCCGGCGTTCTCCTGAAGATGGGCACCTACGGCTTTTTGCGCTTCTGTCTGCCGCTCTTCCCGCAGGCGACCGTCACCTTTGTACCCTGGCTATCGTCTCTGGCAGTCATCGGTATCCTGTACGGCGCGTTGGTCGCGCTGCGCCAGCGTGACATCAAGCGCCTGGTCGCCTACTCCTCCGTGGCCCATCTCGGTTTCGTGGTGCTCGGCATCTTCACGTTGACCCCGCAGGGCATGGCGGGCGCGGTCTTGCAGATGGTCAACCACGGCCTGAGCACGGGCGCGTTGTTCTTGCTGGTCGGTATGCTCTACGAACGTCTGCACACCCGCATCATGGCGGAGCTTGGCGGCCTGTGGAAAGAAATCCCCATCTACGGCGCCTTTTTTCTGATCGTCATGCTCTCCTCGGTGGGCTTGCCGGGCCTGAACGGCTTCGTCGGCGAGTTCACCATCCTGGTCGGCGCGTTCAAGGCCAACCCGGCCTTTGCCTGGCCGGCCACCGCGGGCATCATCCTGGCCGCCTGGTACATGCTGACCGCCTTCCGCCAGATCATGCAGGGACCGGTCCCAAAGACAATCACGGCGGTGCCCGATCTCACGCGGCGTGAGATTGCGATCATGGTCCCGCTGGTGGTGCTGTTTGTGGTGATCGGCCTCTTCCCCAACCTGTTCTTCGACAAGATCGCCCCTTCGGTCGAGAGCCTGGCGCAGCATCTCCGAACATCCCCGCCGGCGGTCATGACCGACCTGGGTCGCCCCGGATTTTAGAGGATCATCCACATGACGATTCAGATACCGACGCTCGATTTTCTCGCCATTCTGCCCCAGCTCGTGCTGGTGGGCATGGCGCTGCTGATTCTCATGGCTGAAGTCACGCGGTTGCGCGGCCACAAGCGTCTTTTGGGCGGGCTGGCGCTGGCGGGACTCTTGCTGGCGCTGGGAGCCAGCGCCTGGTTGTGGCAAGGCCCGGCCCGGCACTTCCAGAACATGGTGGTGGCGGATTCCACCGCGCTCTTCGCCAACGTCATCATCCTGACGGCGGGCGCGACCGGCGTCCTGCTCTCCGCGGGCTACATCGAGCGCATCAGCGACAGCGTCGGCGAATACTACGCGCTGCTGCTGCTGGCCTGCGCCGGCATGACCCTCATGAGCGCTTCCACCAGCCTGATGACCATTTTCATGAGCCTGGAAATCCTTTCTGTGGCGCTCTACATCATGACCGGCTTCAACCTCAAGCAGCCGCGCTCCACCGAAGCCGCGCTGAAGTATTTCCTGCTGGGCGCCTTTGCCAGCGCTTTCTTCTTGTACGGCGCGGCCCTGGTCTACGCGGCCACGCAGACCACCGACCTGGTGCAGGTGGCCCACTTCCTGGCGCCGCTCTCCACCCCCAGCCCCATGGCGCCGCTGCTGCCGGTAGGCGTGGGCCTGCTGTTGATCGGCTTTGGCTTCAAGGTGGCGATGGTGCCTTTTCACATGTGGACGCCTGACGTTTATCAGGGCGCGCCCACGCCGGTCACCGCGTTCATGTCGGTTGGCGTCAAGACCGCCGCCTTCGCCGCGCTGCTGCGCGTGCTGGCCAGCCTGACCAGTTTCGACAAGCCGTGGCTGTGGGTCATCGCCATTTTGGCCGTGCTGACCATGACGGTGGGCAACCTGGCGGCGCTGCGGCAGAGCAGCCTCAAGCGCATGCTGGCCTATTCCAGCATTGCGCACGCCGGCTACATCCTGGTGGGTCTGACCGGCAACAACGATCAGGCCGTCGGCGCCACGCTCTACTACCTGTTTGCCTATGCCTTCATGAACATCGGCGCGTTTGCGGTGCTGCAGACGCTGGAAAACAACGCCGAGATGGATGTAGATGTCAGCGCGCCCAACGGCCTGGGCAGGCGGCAGCCGGCGCTGGCCGCGGTCATGACGATCTTCATGCTCTCGCTGGCGGGCATTCCGCCCCTGGCCGGCTTTTTCGGCAAGCTCTACGTCTTCAAGGCGGCCGTGGATGCCGGCTGGACCTGGTTGGTCATCGTGGCTGTGCTCAACAGTGCGCTCAGCGCGTACTACTACCTGCGCGTCACCGTCAACATGTTCCTGGGCAGCGAAACCGCCAGCGGCCAGATCGTCCTGACCCCGGCCTGGAACCTCGCCTTGATCGTCGCCAGTGTAGGCACCGTCTTGGTCGGCGTATGGCCCACGCCGTGGATGGCCCTGGCCCGCACCACACTCCTCGCCCTGGTTGGCGGGTGACGCGGGAATTGCGACGCTCAATGATCAGCACGAACCATTCAACCGTACACGCCGATTGGCCTTCGTTCTGCCCAAAAAACATCCGAATCCCAGGGTCAACTCGCCGTCATTGGACGGGGCGGGCGCTGCGTCAGGGCTGCGCACTGGCGCTTCTGCTGAGTGTACTGGTTGCGTGCGGCCCGGCCGCGACGCCTGCGCCATCTCCGGCGCCCACCGCCACTGCCACGGTCGCGGTCACGGCCACCAGCGCTCCGACGACCACACCGCCCACCAGTACGCCCGACCCTGCCGTGGCGCAGGCGGAGCGCATGGGGCAGTTGACGGCCGCCATCCGCGAGCACAAAGCGGACGCGGCCGAAGGATTGATCGTCGCGGGCATGGATGTGAACGTCGTCCTGAGCTACCGAGGCCTGACTCCGCTGTCGTTGGCTGCGGCCGAAAACGACCTGCCGATTGCGACGCTCCTCCTAACGGCCGGCGCCGACGTCAGCCTGGTCAACCGGAACGAATACGGCACGACCGCGCTGATCGAAGCGGCGCAGCGCGGATACGTGGGAATGGTCACGCTCCTGCTCGACCATAAGGCGGACGTCAATCAGCGCGATGCCGCAGGCGATCCGGCCTTGAACTGGGCCACCTACTACGGACGAAAAGCGGTTGTGGAACTTCTCATCGCCCGCGGCGCCCACCTGACCGTGGTCGGTTCCGGCGGCGGCACTGCGCTCAAGACCGCCATCGCCCAGGGTCACAAGGAGATCGAGCAGATCCTGCGTGCGGCCGGCGCCACTGAATGATATTACCGCTATCCCCCCATCAGGAGTAGAACCTGAACGCATCGCAAGCACTCCATGCCGCGGGCCAGATTCCGGCCACGAAGGCCGGGCCGCCCGCGATCAGCGCCGCGATTGCCGCGGGCAGCAACGTCAACGTCACGCTGATCTTCTCACGCCGCCGCTATGCCAGATTGGAAACTCCCACCATGCGCTCAGGGAACTGGTGCGAGCGCGGGCGCGGTCTGCGCCGCGTGCCAGCGGTCGTAGGCCAGGTTGAGCAGCGGGACGAATTCGCCGCTGGCTTTTTGATTGCCCACGGGCGAGGGGTGATCGTCGTTGCCGCCGTCGGGATACGCGGTGGTGTTACGCCCCTGGTCGGTGACGTATTGCAGCGCACCGTCACGCCAGCGATGGTGATTGCCGGTGGCGCGGCCCAAGTCGTTGGTGCGCCAACTACCGCCGTTGCTGGTCAGCACATTGTAGAAATCGAAGACAAATACATTGGGGTAGGAGTAGTTGTCCAACCACTCCTCAACCAGCCAGCGATTGAACGCGCGGGCGTTGGCGCCCCATGTGCCGTCCTGCAGCGGCGGCGCGGTGATGACGATGAAGAGCTTGTCCTGGCGTGTGGCGAAATAGGCCAGGATGTCGTTGTAGATGCCCTTGGCGTTGGCGACGGTCATGGCCTCCGAACCTGAGTCCTGGCCGCGCAAGGGGTTGTCACCGCTGCTGGGCGGATCGTTCGGGTCACCCATCAGGTTGGAGTTGGGAAAACACGACTTGAACATCACGATTTGATTAGCTCCGCCCGGATCGCTCTGCAGGCGAGTGTAGCCGGCGTGCTGCTCACTCTCGGCATACAGCGCCTCCAGGTAGGTGTCGCGCTGCGGCCCGGCGAACCAACTGAACCAGTGGCCGATGTCGGTATGATCACCGATCAAGTCGAAACCCGCGTCCTCGTCCGGCGGCCCCCAGCCGTAGTTGGTGTCGCTGACGAAGTAGTTGTTGTTAGCCAGGGCCACGCCCAGGCCGCCATGCTCATCGGCCAGCCAGTTCTCGCCTGAGGAATGGTGAATGAAGATGAGCTTGACCGTCTGCGTCGGCGGGTTAGGAACCACGGACGGTGTCGTGATGCTCGGCAAATACGCGTGCGTCGGCGTTGCCGCCGGCGCAGAGTCTGCGGCCGGTTGACCACAGCTACAGATCAGGCACAGCAGAGCCGCACCTGAACACAACAGTCGAACGATGGACGGCATAATAGACCTCCTGAGCAATGGCACCCTCAGTATACTCCGGTATCCGGAACTTTTCAAGGCCTATTTGGATTCTGGGTGCATTCTGAATTTGGCTCGAAGACATCTGAACCTGGGGAGACGGGCGGCCGCAGCAGCAGCACCGCGCTGATGATCGCTGCGCCGCCCGCGATCTGCAGCAGGGCCAGCCTTTCGCCCAGCAGCAGGTAGGCCAGCGCGCCGGCGATGACCGGCTCCAGGGTGGCGACGACGCTGGCGACGCTGACCGGCACCCAGCGCACGCCCAGTGAGTAGGTCAAGGCGCCGCCCAACGTCGGTATGACGGCCATCGCCAGCAGCCAGGGCCAGCTTGACGGCAGCGCCAGCGGGCCGAGCAGCTGCCCTGCCGGCGCCAGCAGCAGAAAGCAGCCGGCCCCGATCAGCAGCGCGTACGTCTGCACGGTCCAGGCGGAATAGCGGGCCACAGCGATCTTATTGAAGACGCTCCATAGCCCATAGCCGAGGCCGGCGGCCAGGCCGGCCAGAACTCCCAGGCCGTTCAACCGCAGGTGACTCACATCGTACAGTCCCGCAACCAGCACCGATCCGACCAACGTCAGCCCCAGGGCCATGAGCAGACGCCGGTGCATCTCCTCACCCAGCCAGCGCCAGGCAATCAATCCTACCCAGGCCGGCGCGGTGTAGAGCAGCACCGCGGCCACTGCCACACCCACCAGGTCAATCGCGTAGGCGTAGGCGATGAAGAAGCCGGCCACGCCAAACACCCCATAGGCGACGAGCAGCGGTAAGTCGTGCCGGTTGACCGCCAGCAGCCGCGGTTTGCGCAGCGCCAGCACAGCCAGTAGAATCAGCCCGGCCAGCAGACTGCGATAGGACGCCACCGTCAGCGGCGTCAGACCAAAGCGATCAATCAGCACTTTGTAGAACAGACCGAGCGTGCCCCACAGCGCCGCGGCCGTCAGAACCAGCGCGTAGCCACGCGCTGGCGACGAATCGTTTGACATAATCCTCCAGTCCTGATCGTGCCGAAATCAACGGCGCACAGTGTAGCGCAGACCGATGATCGGGGCAAACCGGGCGAGGAGGTGACGTTTGTACGCGCCGCCCGTCTCAAAGCTGGATGATGTAGGGAGAGAGAGATGGATAACCGCGAGCCGCCGTCCGCAACCGAGGTGGACGACGAAACAGACCCCAGCGCCTGGCTTTTTGCCTTGACGCCCGAGGCTTTTGAGCAATTGAGCGCCAGCAGTGCCGAGCTGCACGAATCGGACGCGGACTCGCCCCTGGCCGGACTATTGGCCGCATGGCTGCAGATCGAGCGCAGCAAACAATCGTTGATGGAGCTATTTGCATGACAACGCAGCATCTTTTGGTTACCGGCGCCACCGGCTATGTCGGCGGCCGCCTGATTCCGCTCTTGCTGGCGGCCGGGCATCGCGTGCGTGTGCTGGCCCGCGATCCGGCCCGTTTGCAGGGCCGCCCCTGGCTGGCGCAGGTGGAGGTGGTGCAGGGCGATGTCCTGCAGGCGCAAACGCTCCCCGCGGCCATGGCCGGCATCACCGCGGCCTACTACTTGGTGCATAGCATGAGCGACAGCCCTGATTTCCACGAGCGCGACGTCACCGCGGCCACCAACTTTGGCCGCGCCGGCCGGGAGGCCGGCGTGCAGCGCATCATCTACCTGGGCGGCCTGGGCGATACGCAGGCCGATCTTTCGCCGCACCTGCGCTCGCGCCAGGCTACCGGCGACGCCTTGCGCGCCGCGGTTGCGTCCCCGGACGCGGCGCCTTCACCCACGACCGTCACCGAATTCCGCGCCGCGGTCATCGTCGGTTCGGGCAGCCTTTCCTTCGAAATGATCCGCTACCTGACCGAGCGCGTGCCGGTTATGATCTGCCCGCGTTGGGTCTACACGCGCGTGCAGCCGATTGCGGTTCGTGATGTGCTCAATTACCTGGTTTCCGCGCTGGCCGTGCCCGAAAGCGCCGATCGCATCCTGGAAATTGGCGGCGCCGATGTGCTGAACTACGGCCAGATGATGACCGGCTACGCGCAGGCGCGCGGGCTGCGCCGCTGGCTGCTGCCCGTGCCGGTGCTCACCCCGCGCCTCTCGTCCTATTGGGTGCATTGGGTGACGCCCGTGCCCGCGGCCATTGCGCAGCCGTTGATCCAGGGCCTGCGCAACGAAGTCATCGTGCGAGAGAACAGCGCCCGGCGCATCTTCCCATCCATCCGGCCTCTCGACTACGCCACCGCGCTGCGCTTCACCCTGGCGAAACTGGACGCCGGCGAGGTGCAGACCACCTGGAAAGATGCCCTGGTCAGCAGTCAGGGCGACGTTCCGCCGGTGTCGTTCACCGTGCAGGAAGGCATCCTCATCGAGCAGCGCCAGCAGGTGGTCGCGGCCGCGCCTGAGACCGCGTTCCGCATCTTCGCCGGCATAGGAGGCCGCCGCGGCTGGTTCTACGCCAACTGGGCCTGGGAACTGCGCGGCCTGGCCGACCGCTTGATCGGCGGTGTGGGGCTGCGCCGAGGCCGCCGCCATCCCGATGACCTGCGCGTGGGCGATGCCCTCGATTTCTGGCGCGTCGAAGCCGTCGAAGCCCCGCGGCTGCTGCGTCTGCGCGCCGAGATGAAAGTCCCCGGCCTGGCCTGGCTGCAGTTCGAGACCCAGCCGCAGCCCGATGGCCGCACCCGGCTGGTGCAAACCGCCTTCTTCGCCTCCAAAGGTCTCTTCGGCCTGCTCTACTGGTATGCCCTCTACCCCCTGCACGGATTGATCTTCTCCGGCATGATCCGTGAAATCGCCCGCCGCGCCGAACAAACCGCCCCCAAACCGTAGCGCTGAATAACGTCGCCCGGCCAGGAGACCGAACTGGCCGGTGACTCTCTCCTGCCTCCTCCCGTCTCATTTTCCGTAGCCATGCAGCGCTACGTGAGGAAGAAATGAAGGAATGACATTCATGAAAACCAAACGCTTACTCTGGCTGACTCCGCTTTTCCTGCTGATCGCGCTCGCGGTCGGCTTCCTGGCCTGGACCACGCTGTCCGCCGCCGCACCCATGGCCGAAGCGATCACCGTCACGCAGGAAAGTACAACGCTGGCCGGCGAGAACTGGCTCGTCTTCCAGCCGCCGACGGCCAACCCAACCACGGGCCTGGTGTTCTACCCCGGCGGCCTGGTTGACGCCCGCGCCTATGCCCCGGCCGCCCGCCAGATCGCCGACGCCGGCTACCTGGTCGTGATCGTACCGATGCCGCTCAAACTCGCCTTCTTCGACGCCAACCGCGCCGGCGAGGTCATGCAGGCCTACCCCGCGGTGCAGCGCTGGGTCATCGGCGGCCATTCCCTGGGCGGCGCCATGGCCGCGCAGTTCGCGTATCAGCATCCCGATCAAGTCGCGGGCCTGGCGCTTTGGGCGGCCTATCCGGCTGCCAACAACAGCCTGGCCGACCGCCGCCTGGCCGTGACTTCGATCTTCGGCACGCTCGATGGCCTGGCGACCGGCGACAAGATCAGCGCCTCGGTTCCACTCCTGCCGCCTGACACCCGCTTCGTCGCCATCGAGGGCGGCAACCATGCCCAGTTCGGTTGGTACGGCAAGCAGTCGGGCGACAACGAAGCGACCATCACGCGCGAGGCACAGCAAGCGCAAACCGTGGCCGCGACCCTGGCCCTGCTGAGCGAGGTTGCAAAGTGATTCTAATGAAGCGACTTGCCCGTACCGCCCTGATTGTCATCGGTCTCCTGCTCCTCCTGGTTCTAACCGTCCCCTTGTTGATCCCCGTGCCGCCGCTGCCCGGCCTTCTACCGCCGGAGCAAGTGGCCGACGCGGACAGCGAGTTCATCACCGTCAACGGCCTGCGCCTGCACGTCAAGCGCAGCGGCCAGGGCGAGCCGCTCATGGTGCTCTTGCACGGTTTCGGCTCGCACACCGAGACCTGGCGATCGGTGCAACCGCAACTCTCTGCCCTGGGCACGGTCATCGCCTTCGATCGCCCCGGCTTTGGCCTGACCGAGCGCCCCCTCACCTGGACCGGCGCCAGCCCATACAGCCCGGCCGCCCAGGTTGACCTGGTGATCGGTCTGCTCGATCAGCTCGGCATCCAGCGGGCCATTCTGATCGGCAACTCGGCCGGCGGCACGATCAGCGCGCAGGTCGCGCTGCGCTACCCGGATCGAGTTTCCGCGCTGGTGCTGGTTGACCCGGCCATCTACGCCGGCGGCGGCACGCCCTCGCTGGTCAGGCCGCTGCTCAACTCGCCGCAGATGCGTCACCTGGGGCCGCTGCTGGCGCGTTCGCAAGCCGCCAACATCGCCAATCTGCTGCCCACCGCTTACCATGACCCGTCGAAGGCCACATCGGAGATGCTGGCGTTCTACCAGCGCCCGCTCAAGGTCGAGAACTGGGACCGGGGTTTCTACGAATTCCTGGCCGCCAGCCGGTCGCCGGGCACGCTGAGCGAGGATGTCAAGCGCCTTGCCCTGCCGGTCCTGGTCGTTACTGGCGAGTTCGACACCTGGGTGCCCACGGAGCAGAGCCTGCGCCTGGCGCGGGAAATCCCCGGCGCGCAGCTGGCCGTCATGCCCAACTGCGGCCATGTGCCGCAGGAAGAATGCCCGCAAGATTTCCTGCAGGCCGTCATACCATTCATCACTGGATGAACGAAAGGGCGTCGTACGACGAGTCAATTCGAGGTTCTTTTTTGCGGCGGCATCATGGGCGCGGCCGGCCTGAACGTGGCGGCCACCCTGCTGCACGACCTGTCGCGTCCGCGGCTATCACATTAAGCGTTGTGACCGTAACTGCTCACCCTGCAGGCCGATTTGGACAGGATGAACAGGATGTACAGGATTCTTGTTCTGTGGTGTGCAAAACTATCGGCACGAGAGTTCGAATATCCTGTCAATCCTGTGAATCCTCTCTGAATTCCAGGCAGACCCAGCAGTTACTTGTGACCTCATGTGGCTGAGGCTGAAACGAGTGCCTTATGCAGAAGCCTGACGATCGCGGGACATCTGAAAGCGCCGAAGCCTTCCAGGAATCAGAATACCAGGCGTTTGGCTTCATGCGCACGTGGGCACGCACTGGTCTCTTATGGCTCCCACGGCATCAGTCGGCCATCCTCTTTAGCGCCGCCTGGCTGCTCATCATCGTCATACTGCCGATTTTTCAGCGCAACCTCGGCGTCGAGGCCCTGCCGCGCGGCGTCATCATCAGCGTTCTCTTGCAGCTCATTGCCGTGATCGCCATCCTGACGGACGCATGGGGTGGGGTGCGCGTGGCGCGGGTTGCGGTCGTCGTGGTTGCGTTGGCCTGGGCCGCTGAGGCGTTCGGCGTCGCCACTGGTTTCCCGTTCGGCGCCTACCGTTACACGGCTGTGCTGCAACCGCAGGTCGCGCACGTGCCGCTGCTCGTTCCCCTGGCCTGGCTCATGCTTTTGCCCCTGGCCTGGGCAGTGGCAGAAGCGATAGTCGGCCACGCGCGGCCGCTTCCCTACGCGCTGGTAACGGCCCTGGCCTTTACTGCCTGGGATCTTTTTCTCGATCCGCACATGGTACACTGGGGTTTTTGGATCTGGGCTGCGCCCGGCGGTTATTTCGGCATTCCCTGGAGCAACTTCCTGGGCTGGCTACTCGTGTCTGCCGTCATCACGCTGCTTGTGCGTGCCCCGCCTGTGCCTGTGCGGCCGCTCCTCTTCATCTATACCATCACCTGGGTGCTGGAAGCGATCGGGCAAGCCTTCTTCTGGCGCCTGCCTGGGCCGGCCGCGGTTGGCGCCCTGGCTGTGGGCCTGTTCGTGTTCCTGGCCTGGCGCGGTGTTGCCCGCAACCAGATGCCATGATCCTCTGAACGTCCCGACTGTCAGCCAATGGGATCATCGGCTGCTGTTTCATCAATCAGGATGACGTGGATTTCGCCAGGGCCGTGGACGCCAATGATGAGGGTCAGTTCGATGTCGGCTGTGCGGCTTGGCCCGGTGATGATGACCAGGTTGGCCGTCCCCGGCAGCAGGCGCGCCCCCTCCTGCGCCATCCAGGTGGGCAAATCCGGGTAGATGCTGCGGACGGGTAGGAAGGCCAGGTACACGGGCGGTACCAGCGCGGCGCTGCGCGCCCGCCCTGCGCCGCTGGTCACGATGATGCTGCCGGTGTCGGCCAGGCCGGCGCTGGCGCCTGTGATGCCGACAGCAACGTGATCGAGCGCAGCATGGTCCGTGTTGACCTGCGGATGGATCGTTTTGATCCCAACCGCGGCCAGCGCCTGACTGAGATTGGGCACAGGCAGGGCCTCGTCATCCCAGGCTAACACCTCATGGGCGCCCCGCGCAACCAGCAGGTCGCGGGCTTGCCCGACCGCGGCCGCCGGCGTCAGTGGGCCGTAGGCGTGCCCACTCAGGGCGCGGAACTCCTGCTGCCAGCGCGCCACAAGGGCGTTGCCAAGAAATTCGGTTTCTCCCGCAAGCCGGGTTTCTCCCGCAAGCCTGCGGTCTGCGGCCAGGGCCGGGTTTGCCACCGCGGTGCGCACGCGGCGCAGGATTTCATCAAACCCGGTGCGATCTGGATCAGGTTTCATGGCTCACTCCTGCCCTGGCGTCGGGGACTGGCGGCGTCGCGCCCACGATTCCTGGAAGGAGCGGGGCGCAAACGCGGGAAAGTCCCGCTGACCGGTCCAGGCGCTCAACGGGCCGGGCAAGCGACGGATCCAGCCCTCCCTGGCCAGCAGGCGCGTGCCGGCAGAGGCCAGCTTACCGCCCAGCCGGTAAAGCCACGGGTGGGTAACCGCCAGCGCGTAGGCTTGCAGGCCCAGGCGCAACCACAGAGGCGGATGCCCGGCCTGCACGGTGTCATGGCGCAGCTTGAGCAACAGCCCAGGCAGGTCAATACGCACCGGGCACACCTCCCGGCAGGCGCCGCACAGCGATGAGGCGTGCGCCAGCTCGCCAAATTCATCCATCCCGGCCAGCAGCGGGGTGAGCACGCTGCCCACCGGTCCCGGATAGGTGGAACCATAGGCGTGGCCGCCAATACTGCGATAGACCGGGCAGACGTTGAGGCAGGCGCCGCAGCGGATGCAGGTGAGTATTTCGGCCAGGTCGCTCTGCAGGATACTGCTACGCCCGTTGTCCACCAGCACCAGGTGCAACTGCTCTGGCCCGTCGGGGTCTGCGGCGCGGCGCGGCCCGGTCAACAGCGACGTGTAGACGCTCAGCTTCTGGCCGGTGGCGCTGCGCGCGAGGATCTGCAGGACGAGGGCCAGATCGTCAGGTGTCGGTACGATGCGCTCGATGCCCATCACCGCCACGTGGATGCGTGGCAGCGAGGTACACATACGGCCGTTGCCCTCATTGGTGACCAGCGTCAGCGTGCCCGTGCTGGCGACGGCAAAATTAACGCCGCTGATGCCCATGTCCGCGCTCAGAAAGGCCTGGCGCAGGACGCGGCGGGCAATGGCCGCCAGCGCGGCCGGGTCGTCCACGTAATCCACGCCCAGTTTCTGCTGGAACAGGCGTCCGATCTCCTGGCGCGTCTTGTGCAGCACCGGCGCGATGATGTGCGAGGGCGGTTCCTCGGCCAATTGCGCGATGTATTCGCCCAGGTCGGTTTCGATCACCTGCAGGCCGGCCGCTTCCAGCGCCGCGTTGAGGTGAATTTCCTCCGTCACCATGGATTTGGATTTGATGATCGTCCGCACCTGGTTGGCCTGGGCGATGCCGGTGATGATGCGCTGCGCGGCGGCCGCATCGGGCGCCCAATGCACCACGCCGCCAGCCGCCTCCACCTGGTCGCTCAATTCGATCAGGTAGCGATCGAGTTGGGCGATGGTGCGCCGGCGCATGGCACGCGCCCGGTCACGCACCGCGTCGGCGTCGGGCAGCGTGGCGAGGGAGGCCAGGCGCTGCGTGGCAAAGCGGCCGGTGGCGGCGCCCAACGCTGCGCGCATGATGTCGTTGTGCATCCCGGTTTCGATGCGGTCATACAGAGAGATGGGTGCAGTATGCATGGTTCATTGACCTGCAGGAGGGGCGGCTGATGGCGGCTCTGGCCACGCCTTCTGGCCGGTGTTGACCAGGATGTCGGCCAGGTGGGCCACGCGCACGGCCTTGCCCTGGCGGTGCAGGCCCGCGCCGATGTGCAACAGGCAGGAGTAATCGCAACCGACCAGGCAGTCGGCGCCGCTCTCCTCCAGGTGGCGCAGCTTGTTGGCGAGCATGTCCTCCGCAATGTGCGGGAATTTGATGCTGAACAGGCCGCCGAAGCCGCAGCATTCGTCGGCCTGCGGCAGCGCGACAATCGTTGCGCCCTGCACCTGGGCCAGCAGGGCCTCCGGCTGCCGCCGAACGCCCAGGCCGCGCGTCAAATGGCACGAGGCGTGGTAGGTGAGGGTACCCGCGGCCACGGCGCCCAGGTCGGTGACACCCAGGTGGTCTACCAGGAATTGGCTGAACTCCACCACGCGGCTCGCCAGGCGCTCGCTGCGCGCCAGCCAGGACGGCTCATCCTGGAAGAGCTCGGGGAAGTGATGAACGATCATGTCGGCGCACGACCCGGAGGGAACCACGATCGGGTTGTTGGATTTCTCCAGGACGCGGATGGTGTGGCGGGCCATCTGCCGGGCTTCGTCCCAGAAGCCGCCGTTGAAGGCAGGTTGCCCGCAGCAGGTTTGCCCGGCCGGCACATCCACGGTCAACCCCTGGCGCTCCAGGATGGTGACCACCGCCTCAGCCGTCTGAGGGGAGAGGTGATCCAACAAGCAGGTGACAAACAGACTGACCCGCCTGGGCCGCGGCCCGGCGTTGACAGAAGTTGCAGACATGGCGCACTCCTTGTGCGATTCTCGACCCATTTCAGCATAGCACGAAACCCCGACAAAGACAAACCGAAATACCGCTCATTTCGCGCCCAGGTATTCCAGTGGTACAATAGGCTTGGGCGAGTGCAGGAGGGCATCATGAAATTTCCATACGGTATCAGCGACTTTCATAAGTTGATTACGGAAGACTACTTCTACGTGGATCGCACCGACCGCATCCCGGTGATTGAAGAAATGGGCGAGCAGCTGCTGTTTCTGCGGCCGCGGCGTTTTGGCAAGAGTCTATGGCTTTCGACGCTGGCGAACTATTACGACGTCGCGCGGGCCGGGGAATTCGAGCGCCTGTTTGGTCACCTGGCGGTGGGGCAGAACCCGACGCCGCGTCACAATCAGTATTTCGTGCTGCGCTGGGACTTTTCGCTGGTCGCTGCGTATGGCGACGCGAATGAGATTGCGCAGGCGTTGCACCGTCATGTCAATGGTCGTATCCAGGACTTTGTGACCTACTACCAACAGATGTTGCCAGGCCCTATCGAGATTCACCCAACCGACGCCCTGGTGTCGCTGCAATCGGTGTTGACGGCCATCAGCCAAACTCCGCATAAGCTGTACTTGCTGATTGACGAGTACGACAACTTTGCCAACGAGCTGGCCATGAGCGGACAGCCGACTGGGAAGGCGCGCTACGATGCGCTGCTGCGCGGGGAAGGGGCGCTGAAGACGCTGTTCAAGGCCGTCAAGGGCGCAACCAGTGGATTTGGATTGGATCGGGTCTTCATCACAGGAGTATCGCCGATCGTGCTGAGCGACTTGACCAGCGGCTATAACTCAGCGCGCAACATTTACTTGCAGCCTGCCCTGAATGATCTGTGTGGCTTCACGGAGGTCGAGATTGCTGATGCTTTGAGCCAGGTTGCTGATGCCTGCCGCTTTTCCGCCAGCCAGACTGCAGAGGCGCTGGAGATGATGCGTACCTTCTACAATGGCTACCGTTTCTGCGAGGAACCTGCACCGCCGGTCTACAATCCCACCCTGGCGCTTTATTTCATGCAGGAGTTCCAGCAGAATTGCCGCAATCCCAGCCACATGCTGGACAGCAACCTGGCGATGGATCGCGGCAAGCTGGCGTACATCGCCAGCCTGCCCGACGGGGGGCAGGTGCTGCTGGATGCCGTCCAGGAGGAGCCGCCGCTGGCGCTGTCGGTGCTGGCCGACCGCTTCGGGGTTGAGGACATGCTGACGGCGGCCAAGGATGCGCCGTTCATGGCGTCGTTTCTCTACTATTTTGGTGTGCTGACCTTCGGCGGGCGCACGTCCCTGGGCCATTTGATCTTGCGCATCCCGAACCTGGTGGCGCGCAAGCTGTACGTCGAGCGCGTTCAGGACATGCTGCTGCCAGACGTCCGCGCCCAGGATGCGGGACGGCAGGCGACCGATCAGTTTCTGCTCAGCGGCGACCTGGGCCCGGTGTGTGCATTCGTGGAGCAGCGCTACTTCCGGGTTTTCGACAACCGTGACTACCGCTGGGCCAATGAACTGACGGTCAAGACGGTGTTTCTGACGCTGCTGTTCAACGATATTGCCTACATCATGGATTCGGAGCCGGCATTGGCGCGGGCGTATGCCGATCTCAGCATGATCGTGCGGCCGGAGATGCGACAGTACGCGCTGCCCGACCTCTTGTTCGAGTTCAAGTATGTGGCCCTGTCAGAGGCGGGGATGACGGCGGAGCAGGTGCGTGGTTTGACGGCGGAGACGCTGCGTGCGGTACCCGTGGTAGCGCCGCGCGTAGCGGAGGCAACCGCCCGCCTGGCGGAGTATCGGACGGCGCTGCAGGCCAAATATGGCGACCGCTTACGCCTGCGCTGCTACGCCGTCGTCAGCCTGGGCTTCGAGCGATTGGTGTGGGAGGAATGCCGTTGAGCCTGTGGTGGCGTGAGTGGCGTGCATCCTGGCGCGACACGTTGATCTTGCTGCGTGAATTTCGCCTGCCGCTGTTCATTTCCGTGATCGCCTTCGGCGGCGGCGGGTTGCTCTACTTCGCCCTGGCGCAGGAGGCCCACGCGCCGATCGAGTCGGTTCCCGAAGCCATCTACATCGTGCTGTCGCAGGCGTTCTTGCAGTCGGCCGGCGATTTTCCCAATCAGTGGTACCTGCAGGCTTTTTATTTTGTCATGCCCCTCATCGGCATCGGCACATTGGCGCGCGGCCTGACCGATTTTGGCGTGATGCTCTTCAACCGTCGCGCGCGCGGCAAGGAGTGGGAAATGGCTGTTGCTTCGACGTTTAGCCAGCATGTCGTGCTGATTGGCCTGGGACACCTGGGGTTCCGCGTGGCTCAGCACTTGCACAGTATGCACCAGGATGTGGTCGCGATTGAAATGAACCCGAGCGAAACCCTGGTGGCCGAGGTGCGCGCCCTGAATATCCCCGTGATTCATGATGATGGCCTCCGGGAGACGACCCTGCTCGCGGCCGGCGTGCGCCAGGCGCGCGCCATCATGCTCTGTACTCAGCAGGATAGCCTCAACCTGCAAATGGCGGTCAAGGCGCGCAGCCTCAACCCGACGATCCAGGTCGTGCTGCGCATCTTCGATGACGATTTCGCCGAGTCCCTGCACAAACAGTTCGGTTTCAAGGCCTTCAGCGCGACGGGCATGGCCGCGCCCGCCTTTGCCGCGGCCGCGGCCGGCGTGGACATCACCTACCCGCTAACGATCGAAGGCCAGCCGCTTTCCCTGGCGCGTTTCAATCTGGTCGCACACTCGGCCCTGGTCGGCTGCACCATTGCCGAGATCGAGGAGCGCGATGATGTCAGCATCGTCCTCCTGCGGCACCAGGGCGTGCCTGATCTACATCCGGCCCACGACCGCCGCTTGAGCGCCGGCGATGTGATCGCCGTGCTCGGCAGCCCGTCCAGGTTGAACCAAATGGTGGCCAAGAATCAGTAGGTGACGGCAAAATTGACATGGTCTCTATTCCTGTTTATAATTTAGTTGACTTGTCAAGTATTGATGCATCATGAAAAATTGACTTCGTTGGGGTAGACAGTGCAGCAAGCAAACGTGTTCTCTCGCATGATGACGGTCGCGCTGATTGCGTTCAGCGTCATAACCACAGGATTCCTCACGGCTGGACCAAGCAGCGCCGGTTTTGCCACCATCACGCTCGACGGCGTGCGTGAGGCGGGTTACAGCGCCGCCATCGCCGCCGACCCATCCGGCGATCTGGCTGCTGCCATCAGCGGCCAGGCCCACACCCTCTGGACTGACCTGACCGCGCTCTACTGCGCGAATGATGACAACTTCCTCTTCGTCTACGCCGACCTGCCGGCCTACAGCAATATGACGGCGAGCGGAGAGATCGGCCTGCTTGTGGACAAGGCGACCGCGGCTGGCGGCAGCAGCGACCCCTGGGGCAACGCCATCACCTACAGTCACACCAACAAGCCTGACTTCGCAGTGCGCGGCAACATCCCCGGCCGCAGCGGCATCGCTGGCGATGACAACAACGGCTGGACCGAGCTGCGCACCTGGAACGGCAGCAACTGGAACAGCGGCGCCGGCGTCAACTGGGGCGGCCTCAGCGGCGGCGGCCAGGTGGGCAGCAGCATCGCCTACGCCAACAGCCAGGGCGTCGAGTTCAAGATTCCCCTGAGCACCCTGGGCGTGAGCAGCGGGCAGACGGTCAACCTGGAATTCTTCGCCACGCAGAAGGGCGTCACGCACGGCGCTTATGACACCACGCCGTCCGATGACCAGGCGACGGGCCTCACCGACCCGACCACGCAAAGCGCCTATGCAGCCTGCGCCATCGAGAGCAACGGCACGCCCACCAACACCCCCACCACCGGCCCCACGCCGACGCCGACCAACACGCCTACGGTTGGGCCTTCGCCCACCCCCACGCCGACTGCGGGCTCTTCATGCGCGTCCGCGCAGACCGGCGACGGCGCCATCGTCACCACGGCCCTCTATCACAACAACCTGGAGGTAGCCTGGCGTGACCCGGTCGGCGGCATTCTGCCCGATGGCGAAGCGGCCGTACGCCTGCGCACCTGTCACAGCGACGTGCAGACCGTCAACGTGCTGGTCTGGACCACCGGCGCGGGCGTCAACCCCAGCTTTATTTATACAGCCACGGTCGTCGCCACCGACCCAAGCGGCCCCTACGACATCTGGGAATACCTGGCGCCCGGCCCTGGATACAACATTGACCAGTGGTATCAGTTCCGCATCGCCGACGCCGGCCTGCTCGGGCATTACCACCCTGCTGGCGGCAACACCGGGCCTGGCGTCTGGGTTGCCAGTCCCAGCCCGGTCAACCCTTCCTGGAGTCTGCCTACCATTCCGGCGCCGCCGGTAGATTACACCGTGCCGAGCTGGTTGAAGGATGCGGTCATCTATCAGATCTTCCCTGACCGCTTCCGCAACGGCAGCGCGTCGAACGACATCGGCGGCGTCACGGTCTATGGCCCCACTACCTGCAACGGCTATCCCGGCCCCGGCGCGCCCGCGTGCGTGACCGAACTGCACAGCAGTTGGACCGATCTACCGCGCACGCCCGGCTACGGCATTGACTTCTTCGGCGGCGACCTACAGGGCATCATCGCCAAGATCAACGAGGGCTACTTCGACGATCTGGGCGTCAACACGCTCTACCTCAATCCGGTTTTCAACGCCTCGTCCAATCACGGCTATGACACCAACGATTATTACAACATCAACCCCCGCTTTGGCGACAATGCCACGTTCGATCAGTTCATGACCGCGGCCACCGCGCACGGTCTGCGCGTGATCCTGGATGGCGTCTTCAACCATGCCGGTTCTGACAGCAAGTACATGGACGGCTACGGCCTCAACCGTTGGCCCGCCGACATTGGCGCGTGTGAAGGGCCTAATCCCTACCGCTCCTGGTTCACCACCGGGGGCAGCGGTTCCGGCTGCACCGACGGCTGGAAATGGAAGGGCTGGTACGGTTACGAAACGATCCCCGAATTCGTAGATGCCAGCGCCGACGTGCGCGCGTTCTTCTACCGCGACGGCAGCGCGCAGAGTCCCGGCGGTAAGTCGGTCACGCGCTACTGGCTGGAGAAGGGCATTGCCGGCTGGCGCTTCGACGTGGCGCAGGACATCACCCACGACTGGTGGCGCGACATGCGCCCCTACGTCAAGACCGTCTACGGCAGCAGCGAAGTCCTGATGCTGGGCGAAGTGACCGGCGGTTGCTATCCCTACCAGGATTTCGTCAACGCCGGCGAACTCGACTCGGCCATGAACTACTGCTTTCGGGACTGGCTGCGCGACTATGCCAACGGCGGCTCGCCGGCCAGCTTCGACGCCTCCTGGCAAAATTTCCGCAACCTCCTGCCGCCGTCGCCCTGGTATGGCATGATGAACCTGATCAGCAGCCACGACTCCCCGCGGCTCCTCAGCCAGCTCAACCAGGACACGAACCGCCTCGAACTGGCCGTCATCATGCAGATGACCCTGCCCGGCGCGCCGTCGGTCTATTACGGCGACGAGGTGTCGCTGCCCGGCAGCGGCGACCCGGACAACCGCCGCCCCTATCCGTGGAGCGACCGCGGCGGCAGCCCCGACATGGCGATGTACCAGCACTTCAAGACGCTGATCGGCATCCGCAACCAGCACGCGGCCCTGCGCGGCGGCGACATGACGACGCTCCTGATTGACGCCACCCACTCGCTCTACAGCTACCTGCGCTGGAACAGCAGCGAGCAGATCGTGGTCATCACCAACAACAGCGGCAGCGCGGCCAACGGCGTCGTTCCGGTCGCGGCGCACCTGCCCGATGGCACGGTGCTGACCGACCTGCTCAACGGCGGCACGTTCACCGTGTCCGGCGGCAATCTCAGCCTGTCCGTGCCCGCACAATGGGGCCGCATCCTGCACGTCAACCTGGCGAGCACGCCGACGTCTACCCCCACCAGCGCCGGCGGACTGACAGCCACGCCCACCGCAACCCCCACCGCCACGCCGACCGGCGGCGCGCCGACCGCGACGCCCACGCCGACCGCGACGGCCAGCCCGACGCCTACCATCACTCCCACCCCGCACGGCGCCATCCTGGCAATTTCGCCGGCCACCACCAACACCGGCGTCGGCAGCAGTTTCAGCGTCACCGTGCGTGTGCGCACCAGCCAGGCGGTGGATGGCGCGGCCGCGTATCTCGATTTCGATCCGGCCCTGCTGCAGGTCGTCTCGATCAGTCCTGGCGCCGCGCTCCCCGCCATCCTGCAGAATACGTTCAACAATGTCACCGGCCAGATCAACTTCGCGGCCGGCATCTTGTCCGCCCCCTTCCCCGGCAGCGATTTCGACCTGGCGCAGATCACCTTCCAGGCGCTGGCGGTCACGCCGGGTACGCCGTTGACCTTTGCCTCCGCCAACCCGCGCCTGAGCGATGTCTCGTTCGGCGGCGCTTCGGTCCTGGACCATGTCGAGCACGGCGCCGTGGTCATCGCCAGCGCCAGCGCCTCGCTGACCGCCTCGGTGACGCTGCAGGGCCGCCCCGCCCCGCCCCATCCGCGCTGGGCAGTCCCCTTGACGGTTTCGCTGACTGTGCCCGGCTCAGGCACGCCCGCCTACAGTTTCACGCCAACGACCGATCAGAACGGCAGCTTCACGATCAGCGGTATCACGCCCGGCGTCTACGAGGTGCGCGTCAAGCACAGCCACACGTTGCAGAATAAGGTGACGGTGACGCTCAACAACGGCGCCAACACGGCCAACCTGGGCATCCTGCGCGAGGGCGACGCCGACAACGACAACTTCGTGACCCTGGTGGACTTCTCCATCCTGGTCACAGCCTTCAGCACCTGCCAGGGCGCCGCCGCGTACGATGCCCGCGCCGACTTCGACAACGACGCCTGCGTTACCCTGGTGGACTTCTCGCTGCTGGTCACCAATTTTGGGCAGGCCGGCGCCAGCGCGCCAGGTGGGGTTGCGCCCGGTTCCCTCCCGCCCATCGCGCAGCGCCCCTCTGCGGTGACGCTTGAAATCGTCCCCGTCGCGACGGAAATTCGGGTCGGCGAGCCATTTACCGTGACCGCGCACATCAACACCGGCAGCCAGCAGGTAGATGGGGTTTCGGTCTATCTGAACTTCGACCCGGCGCTGCTGCAGGTGCAGGCGCTGACGCAGCCCAACAACCTGCTGCCCGCCGTCATCCAGAATCAGTTCGACAACGGCGTCGGCCACGTTGACTTCGCCGCCGGCGCCTTCAGCGGCTTTCCCAGCGGCGCCTTCGATGTCGTGCAGGTGCGCTTCATCGCCCAGGCCGTCACCGCCCCGGATACAGCCCTGACCTTTAACGCGTCGCTGCCCCGGCGCACCGACGCCACCTTTGGCGGCCAATCGGTCCTGACCGGCAGCACGGGCGGGACCGTCGTCGCCTTCTGCTACGACTTCGACGACAGCGGCCAGGTGGACGTCAACGACATCGCGGCTGTGGCCGCGGCCTGGGGCGCGGTCACCGGCGGCCCGCTCTACCAGGCTCGTTACGATGTGGATCACAACGGCATCATTGATGTGGTGGATGTCATGCGGGTCGCTGCTCGCTGGCAGTTCCCGTGTTGATTCGTGGAGGCAATTGTCATCATGCGTAAGTTAGGGGCTTTCTTGCTTGTTTTGACCCTGGCCGTCGCCAGTTTCAGTGTTGCCTTCTCAGGCAACGACGGCCCGGGCGCCGGCGGCGCGGGCCGCGATGGCTATGGAACGATCACCCTGGATGGCGTGCGCGACACGGCCTACGGCTCTGCCATCGCCATTGACCCCAGCGGCGACCTCGCCAGCCCTGGCCCTGCCGACTGGTCTGGCACGACCTGGACCGATCTCACCAATCTCTACTGCGCCAACGACGACACGAATGTTTACGTCTATGCGGATTTGCCCAACTACACCCAGGCCGGTTCCAGCGGCCAGATCGGCCTGACCGTTGACCTCAACTCGAGCGGCGGCGGCAGCAGCGATCCCTGGGGCAACGCCATCACCTTCAGCCATCCCACCCTGCCCGATTTCCTCGTGCGCGGCCACATCGCGGGCATGGACGGCGGCGACAACGGCTGGACCGAGCTGCGCGCCTGGACCGCCGGCGCGTGGAGCGCTGGCGGCGTCAACTGGGGCGGCATCAGCGGCGGCGGGCAGAGCGGCAGCAACATCGCCTACGCCAACAGCCAGGGCGTCGAGCTGAAGATTCCCCTGGCGACCCTGGGCATCGGCCTGGGAACGAACATCAAGCTCGAACTGTTCGCGACCCAGGGCGGCGCGGGCAAGGGCGCCTACGATTCGACGCCGAGCGACGATCAATCCACGGGCTGGGACGATCCCAGCAACCTGGTCAACTACGCTAACTGCGACGTGGTGAGCGGCAGTACATCCACGCCGACGCCGACGACGGCTCCGACCAGCACGCCGACGCCGACGACCGTTCCCACGAACACCCCGACGCCGACGACGGCCCCAACGAATACTCCGACGCCGACGACGGCTCCGACCAACACGCCGACGCCGACGACCGCGCCCACCAACACCCCGACGCCGACCACCACCCCGGCGGGCGGTGGGAGCAACAACATCCTGTGGGATCCGTTGTACCATGCCGCGCCGAGCGACGATCCGCAGACGGAGTTCGTGCCGGGCGAGGTCTTCACCTTCCGCAGCGTGGACGGTTCGGGCAACGTCTATCCGACGACCGCGGTGGACATCTACATTCTGACCGAATGGCAGGACCTGACCAGCGCGAACGTGATCTACTCGACCGGCGGGGGGGACACCTACCTGCCGATGGTGTGGATCAAGAACATCACGACGACGTTCCACGGCCAGCCCTCGTACACCTACGACCTGTGGCAGGGGACGATTCCGGCGCAGAGCGCAGGGACCACGGTCTATTACCGTGTGCAGGTGAACGACGGCACGGCCAGCGCCTATCTCAAGGCGGCGAACAGTGCGGGCAGCGGCTATCAGAACCCGTTGGGGCAGTGGGTACGCAATCCGGACGCAGCGGGCAGCGACAACTACAGCTACACCGTGATCTCGCCGACCGCGACGCCGACGCCAACCCCGACCGCAACCACTGCGCCGACATCCACACCAACGCCGACCAGAACGCCCACGACTGCGCCGACGGCCACACCGACGCTGACGACGGCTCCGACGGCCACGCCGACGCCGACGACTGCTCCGACCAACACGCCGACGCCGACGGCTGCGCCTCCGACGCCGACCACGGCGCCCACGAATACACCGACGCCGACGACGGCTCCGACCAGCACGCCGACGCCGACCAGAACGCCGACGACTGCGCCGACGGCCACACCGACGCTGACGACTGCGCCGACCAGCACACCGACGACCATTCCCACGAACACGCCGACGCCGACGACCGTTCCCACGAACACCCCACGCCGACGACGGCTCCGACCAACACCCCGACGCCGACGACGGCCCCAACGAATACTCCGACGCCGACGACGGCCCCAACGAATACCCGACGCCGACGACGGCCCCAACGAATACTCCGACGCCGACGACGGCTCCGACCAACACGCCGACGCCGACGACCGCGCCAACCAACACGCCGACGCCGACCACCACCCCGGCCGGCGGTGGGAGCAACAACATTCTGTGGGATCCGTTGTACCATGCCGCGCCGAGCGACGATCCGCAGACGGAGTTCGTGCCGGGCGAGGCGTACACCTTCCGCAGCGTGGACAGTTCGGGCAATGTCTATCCGACGACTGCGGTGGACATCTACATCCTGACCGAATGGCAGGACCTGACCAGCGCGAACGTGATCTACTCGACCGGCGGGGGGGACACCTACCTGCCGATGGTGTGGATCAAGAACATCACGACGACGTTCCACGGCCAGCCCTCGTACACCTACGACCTGTGGCAGGGGACGATTCCGGCGCAGAGTGCGGGGACCACGGTCTACTACCGTGTGCAGGTGAACGACGGCACGGCCAGCGCCTACCTCAAGGCGGCGAACAGTGCGGGCAGCGGCTATCAGAACCCGTTGGGGCAGTGGGTGCGCAACCCGGACGCAGCGGGCAGCGACAACTACAGCTACACCGTGATCTCGCCGACCGCGACGCCGACGGCCACCTCGACGCTGACCACTGCCCCGACCAGCACACCGACGCCGACCAGAACGCCGACGACTGCGCCGACGACCACACCGACGCTGACCACTGCGCCGACATCCACACCGACGCCGACCAGAACGCCGACGACTGCGCCGACGGCCACACCGACGCTGACCACTGCGCCGACATCCACACCGACGCCGACCAGCACGCCCACGACTGCGCCGACGGCCACACCGACGCTGACCACTGCGCCGACATCCACACCGACGCCGACCAGAACGCCGACGACTGCGCCGACGGCCACACCGACGCTGACCACTGCGCCGACATCCACACCGACGCCGACCAGAACGCCGACGACTGCGCCGACGGCCACACCAACGCTGACGACTGCGCCGATCAGCACACCGACGCCAACCAGAACGCCCACGACTGCGCCGACGGCCACACCGACGCTGACCACTGCGCCGACGGCCACGCCGACGCCGACGCCAACCGGATCGGTTACGTTGTCGCTCATTCCTGACACATCTACGGTGAGCGTGGGGCAGGTGTTCACGCTGACGATACGCGCCCAGGCGGGGAGCCAGTTGGTGGACGGCGTGGCTGCTTATCTGAACTTCGACCCCGCGCTGCTGCAGGTGCAGGCGGTGACGAACGGCAGCGCGCTGCCGGTCCAGATTCAGAATCTGATCAACAACAGCACAGGCACGGTGGATTTTGCCGCCGGCGCATTCAGCAGCTTCCCCAGCGGAATCTTCGATGTGGCTTACGTGCGTCTGCAGGCCATCGCCGCCAGCGCCGGCGCCCCGGTGACCTTCAACCGCTCAACCCCGCGGCGCAGCGATGTCACCTTTGGCGGCGCTTCCGTCCTGGGTGCGGTCAACGATGCCCTGGTTATCATTGTGGCAGGAAGCACCAGCACGCCGACGCCCACCCCCACGCCTGCGCCAACCAGCACGCCGACGCCGACAGCCGCGCCCACGAACACGCCAACGACTGCGCCGACCAGCACGCCGACGCCGACAGCCGGACCGACATCCACTCCTACGGCTACGCCGACCAAGACCCCGAAACCAACGAAGACGCACACCCCCACGCCGACGCCGACAACCGGACTGACCAGCACCCCGACGGCGACGACTGCGCCGACCAACACGCCGACGGCGACCACCGCGCCAACCAATACGCCGACGCCGACCAACACCCCGACGGCGACGACTGCGCCGACTAACACGCCGACGGCGACGACTGCGCCGACTAACACGCCGACGGCGACGACTGCGCCGACCAACACGCCGACTGCAACCACCGGGCCGACCGCGACCCCCACCGCGACCCCGACGGGCGTCGTCATCTTCCAGGCGCCGCAGAGCAGCACGGTCATGGTCGGAGACACCTTCACGGTGACGGTGCGCGTGCAAGCCGGCAGCCAGCCGGTCAACGGCGCGGCCGCCTACCTCAACTTCGATCCGGCCATCGTGCAGGTGCAAGCCCTGACTGCCGGCGCCTCCCTGCCCGTGCTCATCCAGAGCCAGTTCAGCAACAGCGCGGGCACGGTAGATTTCGCGGCCGGGGCCTTCAGCGGCTTCCCCAGCGGCACTTTCGACGTCGTGCAGGTGCGCCTGTCAGCCCTGGCGCCAAGCGCAGGGATGCCCCTGGTCTTCAACCTGACGCCGCCGCGGCGCACCGACGTCACCTTCGGCGCTGGCTCGATCCTGGCCGGCGCGGTAGATGGCGTGGTCATCGTCGCCAACAACTGTTATGACCTCGACGGCGATGGCATCGTTGACGTGGATGACATGGTGCAGATTGCCCTGCGCTGGCTGCTCACCGCCGACAATCCCGATCCTGACGGCGATCCGGGCACGCCCAATTACGCGTTCCGCTACGATCTGGACGCCGACCGCGACATTGATGTGCGCGACATCATGCTGGCTTCTGCGCACTGGAACGAAGCGCAGATCTGCACGCCCCCCTGATCGAAACGCGAAGGAAATTTCTGGAGGTTCTTATGCGACAAACATGGCGTTGGTTGCGCCTGTGCGGGTTGATTCTGTTGGCAGCGGTCTCATGGCCGCAGTTGAGCCACTCCGCCAACCCGCCGGCTGCCGGTCTCGCCGCGCCGCAGGGCGCGGCCGATTGCAACATCTTCTGGACTGAAGTGTTGCACGACACCTTCGACAGCGACTACCGTTCGACCGTTGGCCCCACCACCCCGAGCACGACCGTCAAACTGCGGCTGCGCGTGGCGCAGAGCGACATCACCACAGCTCGTGTGCGCGTCTGGAACGACCGCACCGACAGCGAGACCTATGCGGCCATGACCTGGGATGGCGCGTTCGACACCGATCCTGTCACCTACGACTGGTGGTTTGCGGACATCGCCGTGGGCAGCCAGCCGACGATTCTGTACTACTTCTTCGAGCTGAACGACAACGGTTTTGGCGGCTGCAGCCCGGCCGATCAGGACTTCTACACTGACGACGACCCCAAGTTCTACGGCGGCGGCCGCGGCGCGATGAGCGACGCCTACAACGACCAGAAGAGCTTTCAGATCACCGTCTACGACCCGGCCTTCGACGTGCCGGCCTGGATGCAACAGGGCGTGGTCTATCAGATCTTCCCCGACCGCTTCCGTGACGGCGACGCCAGCAACGATCCGGCTGCCGGCCGCTTTTTCTACGGCGCCAACTCGGCCATCGTGCGCTCCAACAGCGCGGACTGGAACGCCACCATGTGCGACCCGCGCAACGTGGCGTCGCCCACCTGTAACAAGCGTTACAGCGACAACTTCTACGGCGGCGACCTGGCCGGCATCACGCAGAAGATCAACGACGGCTACTTCGACAACCTGGGGGTGAGCGTTCTCTACCTCAATCCCATCTTCAAATCGCCCTCCAATCACAAATACGACACCGCCGACTACCTGCAGATTGATCCCGATTTCGGCGACCTGGCCGATTTCCAGGCCCTGGCCGCGGCCGCCAACAGCCACGGCCTCGAACTCATTCTCGATGGCGTCTTCAACCACACCTCATCGGACAGCCCCTATTTCGACTATTACGCGCTCTACGCCGCAAGCGGCGCGTGCGAGTCTGCTGGCAGCCCGTACGCGGGTTGGTACTACATCCCTGACATCGGCACACCGGCCTGTGAACCGGACCGTACGGGCGATCCTAACGTCTGCGACGCGGCCGACCGCGTCACGTGCCGCCCGCCCGGCTACGGCGGCGCCAACACCTACGATGCCTGGTACGGCTACGGCTCGTTGCCCAAGCTGCAGGCGAACTCGGCCCCGGTGCGCAGCCTGATCTGGAACAACGGCCTGAACTCCGTCGGCCCCTACTGGACCAACCAGGGCGCCAGCGGCTGGCGCTTCGACGTAGGCGGGGATGTGGACTGCGGCCTGACCTGCGCGCCGGCCAACGACTACTGGGAAGGCTTCCGCGCCGCGGTGCGCGCGGTCAACAGCCAGACCGTCACCCTGGGCGAGGAGTGGGGCGATGCGTCGGCCTGGCTGCTCGGCAACGAGTGGGACAGCGTCATGAACTACCGCTTCCGTTCAGCCATGTTGAACTGGCTCTTCACCGGCTGCTCCGGCAACGGTTGCAGCGGCGGAACCACGTTCGAGGACAACGACAGCAACGCGGGCAGTTCCAGCGGCGCGATCAGCGTCATCACCCCATCGCAGTTCAACGCGCGCCTGCGCTCCATCCAGGAAGACTACCCGCCGCCGGCCTTCAACGCGATGATGAACCTGCCCGGCTCGCACGACACCAACCGCGTGCGCTTCCTGCTCAAGAAGAGCAACAACGACAGCGACACGGCCGCGGTGCAGCGCATGAAGGAATGGTGGCTCTTCGCCTTCACCTACCCCGGCGCACCCACGCTCTACTACGGCGATGAGATCGGCCTCAGCCACGATGGCGTTTTCGCCGGCACGAAGTACGAGGACGACCCGTACAATCGCGCCCCCTTCCCCTGGCCGGACGCCAGCGGCAGCGCGTATAGCTACGACGCCAACGCGCAGGCCGCCGACCTGGCCGGCTTCTCACGCCAGATGGCGAGCATCCGTTGGAGCTACCCCGCGCTGCAAGATGGCGATGTGCAGCACGGTCTCATCATCGAAGACGCCAACAAGCTGTACGGCTTTGCCCGCACCAACGGCAGCCAGACCGCGCTGATGGCGCTCAACCGCGACAACCTGGCCCACCCCGCCAGCTTCAGCGGCCTCAACGCCGCGCCCTACAGCCTGCCCAATGGCACAGTGCTGGTTGATGCCCTCAGCGGCGTCACCACCACCGTCAGCGGCGGCGCGGTCAGCGTGACCGTCGCCAGCAACTGGGGCGTTGTGCTGCTGGAAACGGCCAAAGTGCAGACCCCGATCGCCGCGCCCGCCCTCGCGGCCGTGCGCGCCGGCGCCAGCGTCACCCTGACCTGGTCAACCGTGATGACCGACACCACCGGCGCGCGTGAACTGGCAACCGTCTACGACATTCATCGCAGCGCCACCGCCGGCTTCACGCCTGGCCCGGCCACCCTGCAAGGCTCCGTCAAGCCGTCGGATGTCAGTTTCCGCTTCGGCGCCAGCGGCGGGCAGTTCACCTTCAACCAGACGGCGCCCAGCGGCGCGACCTACTACTACCAGGTCTGTGCGCGCAACGCGGCGGGCGTCAGCGGCGCCTGTCCCGAAGTCGCCGCATCCGATGTCCCGCTGGCCTCCTTCCAGGCGTCAGTGCTCCTGCAGGGCCGACCCGCGCCGCCCGATCCAGCCTGGAGTGTGCCGCTGACCGTCACCCTGACCCTTTCCGGCCAGGGCGCGCCGGCCTACAGCTTTGCGCCCACCACCGATGCCACCGGCGCCTTCACCCTGACCGGCATCGTTCCTGGAACCTACGACCTGCGCGTCAAGCACAGCCACACCCTGCAGAACCGTCAGACCGTCACCCTGGCCGCGGGCGCCAATCCGCCGACCGCCGTCGGCGTCCTGCGTGAAGGCGATGCCAACAACGACAACTATGTGACCCTGTTGGACTTCTCGATCCTGGTCACCACCTTCGGCAAGTGTACGGGCACGCCCGGTTATGACGCCCGCGCCGACTTCAACGGCGACACCTGCGTCACCCTGCTCGACTTCTCCCTCCTCGCCACCAACTTCGGCCAGGCCGGGCAGAACAAGGCCGCGGCCGCGCCCGCACTCGACCCGCCCGCTCGCACCGTCAACCTGACGCTGCATTAGAGACCGGAGACTGGAGAACGGAGAACGGAAACCAGAGATCAGAGACCTACGTGGAAGGCGGTTGATTCGTGGTTGGAAGGGAGGGAGATTGGAGATGGAGATCGGAGATCGGAGACCGGAGACCGGAGACTGGAGACTGGAGATCGGAGACTGGAGATCGGAGACCGGAGACCGGAGACCGGAGAACTCCCGTCTTCCACGCACCCGATCTCTGATCTCTGATCTCTGACCTCTGACCGGTGATGAGGTCTTGACAGGGGCGCAGAAGGGTTGTATACTGAATGCAGTGACAGTGCCATGAAGGGTTCCGCGCCTGGCGGGACCGGTGGGTCTCCCTGAACGATTTGCTACGCAAGTGCTGAGCTGTCAGAGTCTGATGATTCCATTGAATGATGAACCGCGCTGCTGGCGCGGACAGATGAATAGATCGAGCCTCAGCGGGGGATGTTGTCATGCTGATGGTGAATCGAGTGGACTGCGGACGCCGAGAGGGCTTCGGACTGAACCTGGCCGTTGGGCGGGTCTGTTGGAGACCGAAGGTTGGAGACCAGAGACCGCAGAACTCTCGCCTTCCACACACCTGATCTCTGATCTCTGATCTCTGCCCTGTGATTGGAGACCGGTTGGCGTTGGGCGGCCCTTCAACGGCCATTCACGGGCAGGCGGTTGGAATGGAGGGGGGTCGCTGGTTTGCCCAGGCTCGTCCGGTCAGGTGGTGCTCGGGCGCCGCTGCCCAACATTCCGTACACCGACCGGGGAGGATCTGGGCCGGTTGACGGTGTTGGCGGCCCCGGCGGCTGACGGTTGGCGTTGGGTCGTCCCATGTAACAGTGTGGGTCAACAGGCAGGATGACGCACGACTCGCCATCACAGTTGATGTTGGACTCTGCCCGAATTATATGAGCAAAGGAGGTGCGTGATCGAACAGAAAAAATGCCCTTGACATCAGAATCTTGAATACTCACTCAAAACACAATGGAGGAAATCGTGGGAACAACTGAATTCATCGAAAGCAGACTTAACGCGTATGCTGAGAAGATCAAAACCGGATCGGCCAAGATCGATGAGCATTCTATAGGCGAGATGACCTTTTTTATGGCTTTGCGCAGAGTGCTTGCCGGAAAGGGAACTCCACAGGATTTGGGAATGATGGATGCGATAAATGACACCCTTCAAGACAAGGGTATCGTTAAGATTGGGGACACCTTCATCACATAACCCAGCAGGGCAAGCAGGTGGAGGGGACGCGACGCGGCACATCGCGCGCCTCCGCCTGTGCCTAATGAAGGCTGAGACAGTTGAACGGTCGAAATTAGTGTACAATTCAGACAGGGGGAGTTGTACAGGTCAGAGCAAGCCAGCCTCGCGGGGTAGGTCAGGCGTGGGGTCGCCTAACAGTACGTTCAGCCGACGGCTCGCCGAGCTCGCCGAACTCCGCCTACATCTGTCGCGGCGGGCGATTCGGGTAGAGATGGTGGCGGCTGACGGTTGGCGTTGGGCGGGCCTGCCGGAGACCGGAGATTGGAGACCGGTTGGCGTGGGGCGGAGCTTCGGCGGCCGTTCACGGGCAGGCGGTTGGAATGGAAGGGGTCGCTGGTTCGGCCAGGCTCGTCCGGTCAGGTCGTGCTTTGGGGGGCCGCTGCCCAACATTCCGTGCAGCCGACCGGGGAGGATCTGGGCCGGTTGACGATGTTGGCGGCCCCGGCGGCTGACGGTTGGCGTTGGGCGGCTCTGCTGCGGGGGCGTCCACAGGCAGGCGGTTGGACTGGAAGGGTTTGTTGGTTTGCCCAGGCCCGTTTGGTCAGGCTCTGCTGGGGGCGGCGCTGCCCAACATTCCGTGCAGCCGACCGGGGAGGATCTGGGCTGATTGACAACGTTGGCGGCCCCGGCGGCTGACGGTTGGCGTTGGGCGGCTCTGCTGCGGGGGCGTCCACAGGCAGGCGGTTGGAATGGAAGGGTTCGCTGGTTTGCCCAGGCCGGTCCGGTCAGGCTCTGCTGGCGGCGGGGGCAGGTCATGTTTCTGCTGGGGGCGCCGCTGCCCAACATTCCGTGCAGCCGACCGGGGAGGATCTGGGTCGGTTGACGATGTTGGCGGCCCCGGCGGCTGACGGTTGGCGTTGGGCGGGTCTGCCGGAGAGCGGAGGTTGGAGACCAGAGATTGGAGACCGGTTGGCGTTGGGCGATCCTTCGACGGCCGTTCACGGGCAGGCGGTTGGAATGGAAGGGGTCGCTGGTTTGCCCAGGTTCGTCCGGTCAGGTCGTGCTCGGGGGGCCGCTGCCCAACATTCCGTGCAGCCGACCGGGGAGGATCTGGGCCGGTTGACGATGTTGGCGGCCCCGGCGGCTGACGGTTGGCGTTGGGCGGCTCTGCAGCGGGGGCGTCCATAGGCAGGCGGTTGGAATGGTTCGCTGGTTTGCCCAGGCCGGTCCGGTCAGGTCGTGCTTGGGGGGCCGCTGCCCAACATTCCGTGCAGCCGACCCGGGAGGATCTGGGCCGGTTGACGATGTTGGCGGCCCCGGCGGCTGACGGTTGGCGTTGGGCAGTCACCATGAAATCATCATGAAATCATCTTGCATAATTTTCGATTTAGATGGAACACTTGTTGACAGCGAATATTTATGCAATCAGGCATTCCTTGATCTTTTACCAGAGTTGAACGAATCGGTTGGAACATTGACGCAACGTTATCGTGGTCAAAAACTTAGCCTAATTTTTGCTGATATCGAACAACGCCTTAAACATAACCTGCCAAAACAATTTGAAATAGATTATCGGCAGCATGTTTCCGAACTTTTCTCTAGCCAACTTAAGCCTATGCCAAACGTCATTGAAATGCTTAATTCTATTAGATTTCCAATATGCATTGCATCCAGTGCCCCAACGAAAAAAATTCGTCAAGCTCTTCAAGTAAGCGGTTTATCTATTTACTTTGATAATCATATTTTTAGTTCATATGAAGTTGGCTCATGGAAGCCAGAACCCTTACTCTTTCAACACGCCGCAAGTACAATGGGCTTCGCTCCTGCGCAGTGTGTTGTAGTTGATGACAGCAACATAGGAATTGAAGCTGCTTGCGCCGCAAAAATGTTCGCCTTGCAATATCGACCAAACGAAGATTGCCCTACGTTTCCTGGCGCAATTACATTTAGCGATATGTCAGAGATACCAAAATTAATGGATAAGTTTGGGTAAAATATCCACCAATATATATGCACCAATGAAAGTAAATAATACAGTACCAAATTCAAGACCGTCTTGCAAAACCTGCCCAACAAAGCGTGCACCTGACGCTGGGGATTCTGCGCACATCCCAAGCAGTTTTACACGCCTTAGCATTTTTCCAGTTGGACGGCTTCGCCGTCCCCGCCCCAGCGCAGGTAACGCAAACCGTTGGGCTGCTCTGCCGGAGACCAGAGATTGGAGACCGGCTGGTGTGGGGCGGCCCTTTGACGGCCGTCCATGGACAGGCGGTTGGAATGGAAGGGGTCGCAGGTTTGCCCAGGCTCGTTCGGTCAGGCTCTGTTGGTGGCGGCGCTGCCCAACATTCCGTGCAGCCGACCGGGGAGGATCTGGGCCGGTTGACGATGTTGGCGGCCCCGGCGGCTGACGGTTGGCGTTGGGCGGCTCTGCTGGAGACCGGAGACCAGAGATTGGAGACCGGTTGGCGTTGGGCGGTCCGTCGAAGGGCCGTCCACGGGCAGGCGGTTGGAATGGTTCGCTGGTTCGGCCATGCTCGTTCGGTCAGGTCGTGCTTGGGGGGCCGCTGCCCAACATTCCGTGCAGCCGACCGGGGAGGATCTGGGCCGGTTGACGATGTTGGCGGCCCCGGCGGCTGACGGTTGGCGTTGGGCGGAGCTTCGGCGAGAGCGTCCATAGGCAGGCGGTTGGAATGAAAGGGTTCGCTGGTTCGCCTAGGCCCGTCCGGTCAGGTCGTGCTCCGGGCGCCGCTGCCCAACATTCCGTGCAGCCGACCGGGGAGGATCTGGGCCGGTTGACGGTGTTGGCGGCTCCGGCGGCTGACGGTTGGCGTTGGGCGCGCAAGCCGTCACCTACGCCGCAGGATGCAGGATAAGGGAGACTACTAACCGACGTTCGCGGGAGATACTCATATGCCGTCAAACGAAGTCATGGAATGGGTAAAGACGATTGGTTCATTGTTATGTTCTTTGCCTGTAATGATCTTGTTGGCCCTTGTCATCTTCAGAAAGCCTCTGCGCAAATTGATCGATCAATTTGCGGGAACAGATGTGAAGCGAGCCAAAATCGGCCCTGTCGAGATTGAGCGTGAATTGGGCAATCTGGCTAAAGAAGGTAAGCAAGCCGTGGAGACCATGAATCGCCTAAACGTACTTATGGCCGAGTCTCGCCTCCTCGAACTCGAAATCACTGAGGGTATGTTTGGTTCGGTATTCTCTCCGTCACAGCGTCAGCAAATGAAAGAGCAAATCAACGAACTACGCAAGCTCACATACAAGGCCACCGAAGGCGAGAGCGGCGAGGGCAAGAATCCAAAGTAACAATGTGGTCGGTAGGAGTGGATCTGTCGGCGATCGAGGCGGCAGGTCGCCACGGTTCAGGGCCACGGGCCTAACATTGCTTCCACCTGACGGCTGCGCCGGTAGGATCGTGGGCCGCGCAAGTCACGGAGGCGCAGCCGTCAGGCGCAGCCGCAGGCGCAGCCGCAGGTGAAGCCGCAGGTGAAGCCGCAGGTGCCGTTGGGCGGAGCCTCGGCGGGGGCGTCCACGGGCAGGCGGTTGGAATGGAAGGGGTCGCTGGTTTCCCCAGGCTCGTCCGGTCAGGTCGTGCTCGGGGGGCCGCTGCCCAACATTCCGTACACCGACCGGGGAGGATCTGGGCTGGTTGACGATGTTGGCGGCCCCGGCGGCTGACGGTTGGCGTTGGGCGGAGCCTCGGCGGGGGCGTCCACAGGCAGGCGGTTGGAATGGTTCGCTGGTTTGCCCAGGCCGGTCCGGTCAGGCTCTGCTGGTGGTACCGCTGCCCAACATTCCGTACAGCCGACCGGGGAGGATCTGGGCCGGTTGACGGTGTTGGCGGCCCCGGCGGCTGACGGTCGGCGTTGGGCATCCAGAGATAGCCAAAATGCTTGCGAAAGATAACTTGGCGAAGAAGAGGCTCTGACTATGATAAGTATCACGATGCCTTGCCAGGACTTGCTCACATGATCGGAAACATAACTAACTATCTCGGAAAGCCATTCTATGAAGCACCCAACTGTGCAATCTATAATGTCGACTGTCTGGACGCAATGAGAAGAATACCGGAATCCTTCGTAGATCTGACTGTCACAAGTCCTCCTTACAATATCGGGAAGGAGTACGAACAAATACTGCCTCTCGATGACTATCTCAGTTGGTGCGAAAAGTGGATCGCGGAGGTATATCGGCTGACAAAATGCGGCGGAGCCTTCTGGCTAAATCTAGGATACATCTCCATTCCTAATCGTTCTAAGGCTATTCCACTGTCCTATTTGCTGTGGAATCGAATGCCTTTCTTTTTGGTTCAGGAAATTGTCTGGAACTATGGTGCTGGTGTCGCTGGCAAGCGATTCTTCTCGCCACGTAACGAGAAGTTTCTGTGGTACGTAAAGGACTCGCTAAGTTACACTTTCAATCTTGATGAGGTTCGTGACCCAAATGTCAAATATCCTAATCAGAAAAAGAACGGAAAGATAAAAGTCAACTCACTAGGAAAGAATCCCTCAGACGTTTGGCAGATACCAAAGGTCACGTCAGGGACAAATCGAAGTTCAAGAGAGCGAACCCCACACCCCGCCCAATTCCCGCGAGCGTTGATTGAGAGAATAATCAAAGCGTCATCGAATATCGGGGAAATAATACTCGATCCCTTTATTGGCTCAGGTACAACCGCTATCGCCGCCCTGCAACTAGACAGGAGCGTTGTGGGGATGGAGGTAAATACTGGTTACTGCCAAATCACGGCTGACAGAATCGAGAGGTTTCTCACCGCGCCTCAGCAGATGCGTCTATTGGAGGGGGAGTTTGAGTAGCTTGTATTTTCCCACGCTGGGATCGAGTCGTGCTTGTTGTCCGGTTGCTGCTGCCTGTCCAATCCAATCAGAATAATCTAGCCAGCCAAATCTGACTCCTACTATTTTGGGCCGCACTGATGCTTTGAACTTCTCGAAATTAACAGCAAGATAGTAGCCTGACTTGTTCTTTTTTGGACTGTCTGTCTCTTGTGCATAACTTCGATTTCCGAATATGCTCTTTGCGCTTGAAGAGGTCTTGATCTCCACAGAATACTTTGGATCAGGGGTATAGACAAGGTCTTTCTCATCGGCGGTTTCTTCACGCCTCCAAGTTCCCGGATAGCGACGAGAAAACTCTAAGGGGATCAGTTCATGTAGAAAATACGCCATGATCTGTGGCCGTGGAAAAAGATCCTCGCCGATTTTGAAGGGCTTGCTGCCGATTCCAGAACTAAATATGTCGTTCCATACTTTCAAAACGACATCGTTTATCTCGATCATTTCAAGAGGATGTTCATCGATCAATTCACGAGTCCGGTTTTCCCAACTCTCTATCGGCAGTCCCAAGTAGGGTGATATCACTGTTCTACTCCAGATACGAGATCGGATAGGGAGGCATCCAGAGCCGTCGCTATACGGGCCAGGTTGAGAAGGCTGATATTGCGCTCTCCTCGCTCAACACTGCCGACATAAGTACGGTGTAGACCTGTCAGCTCAGCAAGTTTCTCTTGCGAGAGACCCTTCGCTAGACGATGCTGGCGGATATTATCTCCGAGCTTGTGAAGAAGCGATTTTGGCATGTCGCAATTATGCACGGATGATACTTATAGGTCTACACTATATAAGTATCATACTGAGACCTTGTGATAATTTGCTTCGGCAAGGTCATACTCGCCCGTCATACAATTGCGATGAGAGAGTTTCGCCACCACGGGCGGCGGGTCTCGTTATGCGGGTCTGGTGCTTGGGCTTTGCCTAACCACTGGTTCCAGTTGACGGTTGCGCCGGTGGGGCCGTGGGTTGCGGGAGGTACGTGAGGCGCAGCCGCAACTGAACCTTGTCCGTTGGGCAAGAAGGCGCAAGCGTTGGAGGTAGAAAATCGAGAAGATTTGCGTCTTGAAAACTGTCTGCGAAGCGATTCGGACAGGAGCGTTGGATACAGCAGCCGATCTACTCAGATGCGAGTACCCGTTTGCCCCTGACCAAGTCATCAAGCGCACCTACGGCCCACAAGAGGCGATCCGTATCTTCATCCGTGATGGATTCATCGATCGGTACACAGGTGAACGTCTGGTCTTTCCACCGGTGCTCCGAGTGATTTCGATGGCGCTGCCAATCGATTTCCCCTACCACCCGAACTGGAAGACGGATGTCACGCATCGAGCGTACTGGGAATTGAGTGCCACTGTTGACCATCTCATTCCGGTCACACACGGAGGAGCGGATGATGACTCAAACTGGGTCACGACGTCCATGGCCCGCAACAGTGCCAAGATGAACTGGACTCTGGAGCAACTTGGCTGGACACTTCATCCGCCTGGGGACTTCCACATTTGGGATGGACTCGTGGGATGGTTTCTCGACTACGTCCAGGTACATCCTGAGTTTCTCGCGAATGGATCAATGAGGAATTGGTTCAAGGCCGCAAGAGTTGAAATCGGTCTACGAACACGTGCCCTGTGACGACGAGTGGTCAACACAGTTCGCCATCGGGGGCGGGCGGGTCTCGTTTTGTCGGCTTGGTGCTTGGGCGTGGCCTAACATTGCGTCAAGCTGACGGCTGCGCCGGTGAGGTCAGGGGCCGCGAAAGTCACGGAGGCGCAGCCGCAGGTGAAGCCGACCGTTGGGCTGGTCTGCCGGAGGCCGGAGATTGGAGACCGGTTGGCGTTGGGCGGTCCTGCGACGGACCGTTCACGGGCAGGCGGTTGGAATGGAAGCGCTGGTTCGCCCAGGCCCGTCCGGTCAGGTCGTGCTCGGGGGGCCGCTGCCCAACATTCCGTGCAGCCGACCGGGGAGGATCTGGGCCGGTTGACGGTGTTGGCGGCCCCGGCGGCTGACGGTTGGCGTTGGGCGGCTCTGCCGGAGACCGGAGATTGGAGACCGGAGACCGGAGATTGGAGACCGGTTGGCGTGGGGCGGTCCGTCGAAGGGCCGTTCACGGGCGGGCGGTTGAAATGGAAGGGGCCGCTGGTTTGCCCAGGTCGGTCCGGTCAGGTCGTGCTCGGGGGGCCGCTGCCCAACATTCCGTACTCAGAAACGGTCCAAGGCGCGGGGGGAAAGGGGTGTGGAAGTGACTGAAGAAGGTGCGCAAAAGGCGTAGATTGCGGGCTGCGGCGGCAAAAAGAGGGCGCGTTGAGGCAAAAACAGGTGTTTTGTGGGCGCGCAGAGATGAACCGTGCTGGATGGAACGCAGTTCAAGGGACAGGCCAGGTAGGCTTGATCGGTCTCGTGTCAGGCCGCTTGCGGGGTGAGTGAAAAGCCAAGCTGGGCGGCTTTGCGTTGCAGGTTCTTCACTTCACGCGCACGGAACTGTTCTTCGTAGCGTTGGGCGCTGATGTGTTCGTAAGGGCGTTTATCCCTGAGCATGTAGTAGAAGATGCGCGCTATCTTGTGTGCGGTGGCAACCATGGCCTGGGCGGGACCGATGCGCGCCCGCAGGCGGCGATAGAAGGCGCCGAGGGCTGAGTTGGAGTGGGAGGCGGAGGAAGCAGCCAGACGGAAGGCTTGAGCGGCGCGATTACGCACCTTGGGGGTTCTGGAACGCAGGATTTTGCCGCCAGAGATTTCATTGCGGGGGGCGAGTCCAAGCCAGGAACAGAAGTGCTTGACGGTTGGCCACTTGCTCATGTCGGTTCCGACTTCGGAGAAGATGGTTTGCACCAGGGAGTTGGAGAGACCAATGGTAGCCACGAAGTCAACGCCGGTGATGCGGACAATGTGTTGGCGAGTGTTGCCGCTTGGTTCGTTCTTGCTGTGTGAGTTGCGCTTCTTGCGGTCAAGGACAAGCGGGGGCGGGGTGTGCTCAGGGACTTCATGGCGTGGCTTGATGGCGGCAAAGCAGTGTTCGACTTCGGCGTCACACTGAGTAATCATGTTGGTGAAGAAGTCGTACATCATCATGGATTGCTTGAGGACGAAGAGATAGTCGTCTCGGTAGGAACCGGTGAGGGCCTTGGCAATTGTCTCCTCACTGGAATGACAGTTGGGATGGCGCAAACGGGCGAGAGTGAGGGGGTTGCGTTCACCGGTGAGGATAGCACGCAGGATCGCCTGGCCGGTCAAGCCCATGATGTCGGAGAGGACGACATCGAGTTGCAGGTTCATCTGGTGAAGAACTTTCTGCATGTGCAGGACATGAGGGGAGCGGCGCTCGATTAGTTCAGCGCGATGGCGCAGGTAAGTGCGCAGTTGCAGCATCTCACTGTCGGGGCGAAAGGAACCAGCGAGTAAGCCAAAGCTGTGGCATTGCTGCAACCATTGGCAATCCTGGACATCGCTCTTGCGACCGGGCACGCGCTTGAGGTGGGCGGCGTTGACCAGGAAACAGTTGATCCCGCGTGCTTCCAGGAGTTCGTAGATGGGAATCCAGTAGACGCCGGTGGATTCCATAGCGACTGTGCCGATCTGGCAGGCCTGCAGCCAGTCGGCGAGGGCGATGAGGTCGGGTGTGAAGGTGGGATAGGCGCGCACCGGTTGTGGGTCACGATCTGGAGGCACGGCCACAAAGATTTCGTCTTTGCCGATGTCGAGACCGGCGGCATGGGGGTAGACAATGGAGAGCGGTTTGCTCGCTGGCGCAGGGATGTTCTTGTGCGACCCCTGCTTGGAATAGGCCTGCGCCTGCTTGCTTGATTTGGACATGCGATCCTCCTTGTTGATTGACATAGTAACGATAGATTGGACAGGCGAGCCCGGTCACAGGTAAAATATAGTAGCTTACTCATCGGGGTTCGGCATCTGTGTGGTATACAGGCGCCTACCACCAGTGTGGGATTCACTCGTGACCGAGAATCAGGGTGCAGCGCGGATTCTTGCATACCAATGAGTGTTACGATTGTAGCTTCTCGCCTGACCATGATCATTATACACGATGTCCCGTTTCTGCCGTAGGGATTGTGATGAACAAGGGGGGGTGCAGCCGACCGGGGAGGATCTGGGCTGGTTGACGGTGTTGGTGGCCCCGGCGGCTGACGGTTGGCGTTGGGCGCAGAAACCCAACACATCGGTTGAGCCGGCAGAGCAAGGCCGACGCGCCGTCAACACCATAAATCGATGCACAGCTTCACCCCAAGCTGTGATATAATAAGCTTATCACACGACGTACGTTCAAGAAGTTGTTAGTCGTGAAGCGATGGCCGTAGGATGGGGTGTCATTTATGAGCAGCGACATTCTCCGCCGGATCAAACGTGCGGTGTTGGCTGGCAACTATGCCTTCAGCGAAAAGGCGCTCCTCGAAATGGAGGCCGATGGCCTGACCGAGTTGGACATCGCTGAATCCATTCTGAATGCCGTCGCCATCTACAAGACGCTCCGTTCGCAAAGCCCCTGGCGACAGCAACGCACCGAGTACTTGCATATCATTCAAAGCACCAATCTCGATGGCCTGATGATCTACAGCAAAGGCAAGTTGGTTGAGGAAGCGGGTATCGAGCGGTACTATTTTCTGATCTCATCCAAGAAAGCCTTGTGAAGCCCATGAAACTGCACATTACGCACTGCCCAACGTGTGGTAGCGACCAAATCAAACAAGTTTGCCGTGATTGGACAGGCGCATACCGCGGCCAGACCTATGTCGTGCCTGCACTGACCTTCTACGAGTGTCCCGTGTGTGGCGAACGGGTCTTTGACCGTGAGGCGTTGGGCCAGATTCAGGCTGCCTCGCCTGCGTTTGTCAAACGTCCGCCAAAGGCACGCCCGTCTACGATAGCGCGCACGCACACATCACCTCACGTCATGCCCGCGGGCTGATGCCTTGACGGATACTCACGACAGGTCTGTGGTTATGCTGCGAGTGGTCAGTACGGTTTGCCGTCATGAGCAGCGGGTCTCGTTTTGGGGCGTGGTGCTTGGGCGGGGCCTAACATTGGTTCCAGCGGACGGGCCGCGCTGCCCGTTATGTAAGGTCAGGCGTCACCGGCCCGCCGCTGAACTTGGCCGTTATGCGGCTTCGATCAGCGTAGCAGCCTTTGTCTTCGAAAGCTGGATGTGACCCGACATCCTTCTCACTAACTCTCCACATTGATTGGATAGAAGTAATGATGCCGAATCAGGCGATACAACTACCTTGGTTGCAACCGGGCTGGTTTGAGCAGGCCAGCACCTGGATTCACGCTGCGCTAGGACATCAGGGTATTAACGTGACCGGTACCATCGAGCAACCTCAGGTGCATTCGACGGTCCTACGCGTGCCATCAACCGCGGGTGACATCTATTTCAAAGCGACCAGTCCGACCCTGGCACACGAGCCAGCACTCACGCAGGCGCTGTGGCGATGGCGCCCCGATTGTATGCCGCCGGTGCTGGCAGTCGATCTCGCACGCGGCTGGATGTTGATGCCCAACCTGGGGGTGACGCTCCGCAGCCTCGTCCAATCCACGCGCGATCTGGGGCATTGGGAGCGAGTGCTGCGGATCTACGCTGAGGTGCAGATCGACCTGACTAGCCGCGTCAACGAGCTACTGGAACTCGGCGTGCTCGATCGACGCCTCACAATGCTGCCAGACTATTATGAGCAATTGCTGACCGACACCGACGCCTTGCTCATCGGCCATCCGAAAGGCCTCAGCATGGAGGCGTATCAGCGCCTGCGCCAGTTCGCACCACAGTTCCGTGGCATGTGCGAGCAGTTGGCTGGCTATGGCATTCCCGAGACACTTCACCACGAGGATTTCCACGACGCCAACATCTTTGTCCGCAACAATCACTATACACTCGCTGATTGGGGTGAGAGCGGCGTGGCGCATCCGTTCTGCACATTGCTGGTGACGTCACGCGTGATCGCGTGGCGACTCGAGTTGGAGGAAAACGCCCCCGAGCTTGTGCGGCTCTACGACGTCTACCTTGAGCCGTGGACGTGTTTCGCATCGCTTGAGAGCCTGAACGCGGCCCTCAAGCTGGCGTATCGGGTGGGGATGGTCTGCCGCGCGCTGACGTGGCGCCGGGTCACCGCAGGTGAGGGGGAGCCGTTCAAATCCGAGTATGCCGATGCCGTGCCGGGCTGGCTACAAGAATTTCTCAACTATGACATGACACCCACCGTCTAGAAGGGTCTCATCGCGAGGTCGCCGCATAACAACTCGCTGAAGCTGACCCGGCGGGCTGGCGGACAGGGTAGGGTGCCTGGCCCGCTGGCATGCGCGACAATCAGGTGGAGTCTGCCTGCTTCCGCCGGGCAGCTTAGCTCGAGGCCGTTGGGCGGCTCTGCTGAATGAGGAATGAGGAAGTAGGAAGAGGTCGCTGGTTCGCCCAGGCTGGTCGGGTCAGGTGGTGCTTGGGGGGCCGCTGCCCAACATTCCGTACACCGACCGGGAGGATCTGGGCCGGTTGACGATGTTGGCGGCCCCGGCGGCTGACGGTTGGCGTTGGGCGCAACCAATGTCCCTGAGCGGCCGATTTGCAGTAACTACATCCTGTAGTTATACTTGGGCCATGCAATACGAGTGGGACGAGTACAAACGCCTCAGCAACGCCCGCAAGCACGGCATTGACTTTCGCGACGCCGTCGAGGTCTTTGCGGGTGACACGGTGCTGATGGAAGATGACCGTTTCGACTACGGGGAACGCCGTTTCGTCTCACTTGGACTACTTCAAGGACGGGTGATAGTCGTGGTACACGCGGAGGAAGGCAGTGTAACGCGCATTATCTCGGCCCGTAGGGCGACCAAGTATGAACAACGTATCTATTTCCAAGGAATCACTGACTGACTGGGAGCGGTTTGACGCTCTGCAAGATGAGGACATCGACCTGAGTGATGCTCCTGAAATCACGCCGGAGTTGTTCGCCAAGGCGGTGGTGCGGCGCGGGCTCAAGCCGCCGCCCAGCAAGCAGCAAATCACAATCCGTCTGGACGAGGATGTTTTGGGGTGGTTTCGTGATCAAGGCGAAGGGTATCAGGCGCGGATCAACTCGCTACTACGAGCGTACATGGAGGCGCATCAGACATCACAGACGGCTTCATAGGGCCGTCGGTTTCTCTGTTTTCGTCTAACACCAGCGTGCAGTTGACGGCTGCGCCGGTAAGGTCAGGGGTCGCGTGAGGTTCGCCAGCCGCAGGCGCAGTTGAACCTAGCTGTTAGCCTGCTAATCATCAGCACAAAAGGCGTGTGGGCCTTCTTGCCTTTGTCATTCAAGGACGAGTCAAGTGACAGACGGCGGGCAACGACCCATGCGTGTCCACTCAGAGTTGAAAGGAGCCAAAGATGAGCAACAGTGCGCGTAGTATCTTTGTGTTTGGTCTGTATCTCGCGCTGCTCGGCATTGTCCTGCTGGTAGCACCCAATTTCCTACTGGGGATGTTCGCTCTCCCCGCAACCACTGACGTGTGGATTCGTGTCGTCGGTATGCTGCTGCTCTTTTTGGGCTTTTACTACACCCAATCGGCGCGCAAGGAACTAACCGACTTCTTCCGTTGGACGGTCTATGTCCGGGCGACGGTCATTCTCTTTTTCGCCGCCTTTGTTCTGGCAGGCTTCGCCGAGCCACCCCTCATTCTGTTTGGGGTCGTGGATTTGCTGGGAGCTATTTGGACCAGTTTGGCATTACGGCCGGCGAAAACCGCCTAGGCACAAACCTGGCGCGTGTTCGCATCGCACCCGCCTTTGGCATCGGTGCGGGGCTAACACCGCGTCCAGCCGACTCGCATTCGGCGGCGCCTCGACGAGCGGCTGACGCGAGCCGTTGGGCGACTCTGCCGGAGACCGGAGACCGGTTGGCGTTGGGCGGAGCTTCGATGGCCGTCCACGGGCAGGTGGTTGGAATGGCCCGCTGGTTTGCCCAGGCTCGTCCGGTCAGGCTCTACTGGTGGCACCGCTGCCCAACATTCCGTACACTGACCGGGGAGGATCTGGGCCGGTTGGCGGTGTTGGCGGCCCCGGCGGCTGACGGTTGGCGTTGGGCGGCTCGTTGTAAAATGAATACATCGGCGAGTTGCAGCGCTACGTCAATCTCTGCGAGGGAGCGATCACGCTATCCACCGCCATCACGCCGGGGTCGCATTGCCTATCGGTGCAGCGGGACAAATGCGACTATGAATTCCAGATCGTCGCACCCAGAGCAGCTGCGGAGTGCATAAGATAAAGGCGGCCCAACCGCCCGCCGCTCATGCTCACCCTTGGGCGGCGGCGCATAGGAATCACGTTGCGCTGTACTATTACGGGTCAGGTGTTGTAGAACCCATGCCTGACCCAGGGCAGAAAAGCACAAGGAGGAAACGTAAACGGTCTATCAGTTTCTGTCAGTCAAGCAACCCCAACGATCATTCGTCACAGAAAATTTACCCTGATAAATTCAGGCAATCGCCTGGATGCCCTTACTAAAGGAGAAGAACCTACATGTCAGCCAAACAGCATTTCACGACTGAGCAGGCCCGCGACATTGGTGACAAACTCGGCATTGACTGGAGCCGCTTTGATGTGGAACAGTTCCGCATGGGTTTGGATGTCGAATTGGAGCACGGTCGGCGCGACCCATCCACCGACGTGACGGGCAACGACCCCATCCTCACCGGCAAAATCGCGCTCGCTCATCTCAACGAGTTTGCGGATTACTACACCCGTCTCCAAAAGATGGAGCAGGAAGCCGACGAGGAACACGGCCAGAACTAACCCGAGCGTGGCTACGTTCCCGGAGGAAAGTCCGGCGGTCAACTAGCGCGGCCTCACTTGGAATACTGTAGCGCGAAGGAAAACCAATGAACTTGCAAAGATGGTCACTCCTGTTCGTTCTTCTGGTCGGAATGCTCCCGGTAGGTTGTGGACAGGTCAAGCCGCAGAAAGGCACCATCGAAGCTGTTGCGCCCGAAGCGAAGGCTTTGCTAGATGCTTTCATGGCTAAAGTCGCTCAAAACGATGTCAACGGTGCTTTCGCCCTCATCGACTCTAAAGCCACTTGGCCGCAAGGGAAAGAGGATGTGCAGAACATCGCTCGGCTCACCGTCGAGGAACTCGATAAACGTAAGGCAAGATATGGTGAGCCTATTGGCGTGGAGTTCATTCAGCAGAATATGGTCGGTGAGTCGTTAACGGAGTTCGTCTATCTTGAGAAATTCGAGCGTCATGCGATTCGTTGGATGTTTGTCTTCTATAAACCCGAAACCGAATGGGTCTTCAATAATCTAACGTGGGACGACAAGGTTCGCCTATTGTTTCCCACGAACTATGATGACAAGTAAAGCCTGCCTACGGCGACCACACTGCTTCGCTGTAAGGTGTTGGCTTGGTTTGCCGTCATGGGCAGCAGGTCGCGTTGGGCAGGTGTGGCTGGGGTACGGGCCTAACATTGTGTCAAGCTGACGGCTGCGCCGGCAAGAGCTTGCCGGATTGCAGACTATGTCGAGCGCAGCCGCAGCTTACGCGGGCCGTTAGACCCGAGTGCCTCATGACGCAGGGCATCCAGGCCTCTGCCGCGTAAATAAGGTGACTGGAGAGGTCACAACTGCACGCAATGCCGAAAAGGACCACACCATGAATGATCTTATCCTTCTCACTTTTCTATTCGCCCCGCTTGTCCTAATAATCCTCATGGAAGCTCGGGATTTGCGCAGATGGTGGCGCCTGGAGATTGACCAATACCACAAATGGTGGCCGTGGATTCGTTTCACCGAACCTGAACTAGGTCAACAAAACCATTTAGCACAGGGGCAGAACCATAAGGCGCGTTGGTGTGTCTTTCGGCTTGAGGAAAAGCAATTGTGTCGTTTTAGATTGCCTTTTGGGTTGTCGGCCCTCGGCACCATCGGACAAATTACCTGGGACGGACACGAAGTTCACGTTGAAGGAAGGATAAGCCGTCTGACGTTAGTCTCACCCTTCATCCTAGCCGCTTGGATGGCGGTCGTGATGGGAACGATCTATTTGAGATCGACCCCTGATTTCAGGCTATGGTCGCTGTTTGCGATCATTGGTGGCGTCGCAGTAGGCATGTGTATCCTTTTTGCTGGAATCTATCTCCTGCACGGCGTGTTCGAGCGTGTATATTTCCGGCGAGCATATCGGAAGATCAAATTGCGTATCTGGCAGACGAAACAAGGTTAGCTCGCACTTTGGCGTGGCGGAGAGGTCAGGGGTCGCGCAAGGAACGTCGCTTTCGATGTGATCAAGTCCATACTTGAACAGCGCCGTGTCGAACTGCCGGCGCAGAATGAACCTGTTCTTGAACACTTGGAACCCGATGAGGATGGGTCTTATGATGTCGGGATACTAGCTGAGAAAGCTGCACATCCAAAAGGTGCCGCGGCCTTTTACCGGCCCACCCAAGTTCTTCGGTTGGTCCAGCGGCTAAACAAGTTCGCGCCACTTGCCGTTGTAGCCACCATTGTTTCGAGTCTTGCGAGCTTGTTCAGTCTTCACCGGAGCATTGCATCGTACTTTGCGGGGAATCCGCAAGGAGATCTCTTGGCTCTATTCATTGCCTTGTTTATTGGAGCCGCGGCGATGGCGCTCCAATGTTGGTTGATCTATTTTACATTGAAATCGGCGGCGGTGATCCTAAAAATCCTGATGGAGATGGAATTCAATAGTCGAATCGGTGCAAATTCGGCATCTCTGGAGCAGCCTGCCTGATCTTGTGATCGGCGGCGGGCGGGGCTTATTTTGCGGGGTGAGTCAGGACAGGGCCTAACACCACGTCCACCTGACGCTTGCGGCGGGGGGATCGTGGGTCGCGAAAGTAGTCTGGCCGCAGGCGCAGGTGACGTTAATTGTTGGGCCTCTGCATATAGTGAAAAGTGCTCTTTGTTTTTCCAATGAATACTCTCTCCCTTCTTTTTGAGAACAACCGGAAATGGGCCGCTCAAATTTCCGAAACTAATCCTTCCTTTTTCTCCAGGCTTGCTCAACAGCAAACCCCGGAGTTTCTCTGGATTGGTTGCTCGGATAGTCGCGTTCCAGCTAATGAAATCATCGGCCTCCTGCCCGGCGAACTCTTTGTTCATCGTAATGTCGCCAACCTTGTAATTCATACAGATATGAATTGTCTCTCCGTGCTGCAATATGCCGTAGATATTCTGAAAATCAAACACATTATTGTTTGTGGTCATTATGGCTGTGGCGGCGTAAAGGCTGCGCTCGAAAGTCAACCTCATGGATTGATCGATAATTGGCTTCGTCACATTCGTGACATTTATCAAAGAAGTGCCAGCGAACTTTTTCGGTTTTCTACGGCAGAAGAAAGGATCAATCGGCTCTGTGAGTTGAATGTGATTGAACAAGTAATGAATGTTGCTAACACAACAATTGTTCAAGAAGCATGGCAAAGAAATCAAATGGTAACCATACATGGTTGGATTTATGCCATCTCAGACGGGTTTCTAAAGGATTTGGATGCTTGTGTTTCTTCAATTTCCGATCTGGCAAGGTTGGAAAATCGTTGAACAAAAAAGTAGCTGGTAATAAGGTCAGAACCGGCCTACCAGCGCCGTCAAAGGGTATCCGTTCGAGGTCAACCTGCCGCACGGTTTACCCATTAGTGGCGTCATTTTGGCGGATCAAGTCAAGAGTTTGGATTGGCAAGCCCGTGCCGTGGAGCTCAGCTGCGCCTTGCCAGACGCAGTAACGCGCGAGGTTCTGCAGAAGATTGGCCTGCTGTTGGCCGAGTAGCTCTGTGTACACGCGGAGGAAGGCAGTGTAACGCGCATTATCTCGGCCCGTAGGGCGACCAAGTGTGAACAACGCATCTATTTCCAGGGAGGCGGGGCATGTATCAATCATAGGTACACGGGACATAAGCTCGTACTGCCGTGCCTTTTTGCCTTTGGAGGAGAAATATGAGTGATTTGTTCTTTACATCAGACTTATTCCGCTTTGGCTCAACTTTACTAGGCATCGTCATTTCTTCGTGGGTGATCATTTCTGGTCTCAAAGAGCGAACACGTGGAAAGATCTTTGAAGTCATTACTATGGTTACTTTCGGAATTGGCGGTTTTGCCAGTATTGCATCGTTCATCACACATTTCTTCTTTTCGGACATGGTGGCCATTTCGATAGGTTGGCCACCAGGCAATCCATTTCAGAAGGAGGTTGCCGGAGCTAATCTCGCCGTGGGATTGCTCGGCTTTTTGGGTTTCTGGCGACGCGACTTCTGGCTTCCCTATGTAATTGCCAAAACTGCTTTCCTTTGGATCGCTGGTATAACCCATGTAGTTGACCTCGTCCAACATCAAAACCTGGCGACGGGCAACGCAGGGCTTACGCTTTACATGGACTTTATCTGGCCGTTGGTTTATATCCTTTTGCTTTGGCTTACAACGCGTTATGGCAAGCCATCTCCACAAGGACTTGAGTACAGAACGCCACAATTGTAAAATCATGGCACATGCTTGGGCAACACCGCCGCCCAACGCAGCGTACACCCAACCGGTGGGATTCGCCCTGATAGAAGGCTTGAATATCCCCAAAGGAGACGACAAATGAACAGTGTTGACAAAGCTATTGAGACTCAACTCGAGAACATTCAGACGAAAACCGGGAAAACGCTCGACGAGCTATACGCCCTCATTCGGAAGAGCGGCCTGACCAAGCATGGTGAGATCCTGGAGTTGCTCAAGCGCGACCTTGGTATGGGGCATGGTGACGCTAACAGGCTCGCCCTCACCTTTCTGCAATCCGATGGTGAACGCGCCGCACAAGCTGCGGTGGCAACGACCGATGATGCCGTGAACGCGCTCTATGCTGGCGCCAAAGCCGACCTGCTGCCAATTCATGAGACGCTGATGGCAGCCATTGCCAGGCTCGGGCCATTTGAGATTGCGCCGAAGAAAACATACGTCAGCCTGCGTCGCAAAAAACAGTTCGCCATGATCGGTCCGGCCACCAAGACGCGCGTCGAAGTCGGATTGAACATGAAGGGCGTTGAGCCCACAGCGCGATTAGTTGCGCTGCCAGTGGGCGGTATGTGTCAGTACAAAGTTGACGTCACCGATGCAAAGGAAGTTGATGAAGAGCTCATGACCTGGATCAGACAAGCCTACGACAGCGCGGGATAACCCTGTCGCGCCGGATCTGTGCCTGGCGGTAGCCACACCTTAGCCAGGTCGGCAACCGGAATAGCAGTCTCCCTCTTGGGCTTAGGCGCCGCGGCCGCCCCTTTCGTCATTACCTTTTTTCTGCTTAGATGAATTGCGAAACGGGGCGGAGAACGCCGCTCAATAATCCCGGCTTGCACCTGATTCGCTTCGCTCGGTTCCGCTTCGCTTCGCTGCGCTACGCAAGCGGGTGAAGCGGAACGTTGGGCGGCCAATGTAACACAGTGGACAACCGGCAAAATGGCGCATGACTCGCCGTTGAAGTATAATGCTAGGCGAGAATGCCATGAATCAACGCACTTCCCCCACGCCAGCAGAGAGCGAACGATGAGAACAGGATTCGTCGAGCGATACGGCAAACTGACCAAACTTGACCGGTCATTCGACCTCGAGTTCTGGCAAGACCAACCAGCCCAGGCGCGTTTCGACGCCACCTGGGAACTGATCGTCCACGCGAACAAGGTTAAAGGCGGCGATGTTCGTCAACTCCGACTTCAGCGATCTGTTGAGGCTTTTCAACACCAACCAGGTTAAGTATCTGGTCATCGGCGGCTATGCGCTGATTCAGTACGCCGAGCCGCGTTACACCAAAGACCCGGATCTCTGGATTAGCGCCGACGCGACTAACGCTACAGCCGTTTATCGCGCCCTGCGCGAATTCGGCGCGCCTTTGACGGATTTGACCGAAGCCGATTTCGCCCAAGAAGGTTACTTCTACCAGATGGGTGTGCCACCGTACGCGTGGATATCTTGATGGGTATTCCTGGTGCGGTCTTCGCTGAAGCTTGGCCGAGACGTACGGAGGTGGACTTCGATGGGTTGTTGGTGCCGTTCATTGCCCGGCAAGACCTCATCGCGGCCAAACGTGCGGCAGGGCGTCCCCAAGACTTACTGGATGTTGAACAGTTGACGCGCCCCGAAGGCAAATCCACCAAACGTCGTAAAGTCAAATGAGTGGCCGTTCAGCTGATCCGCGATGCAGTGCTGGACAGCCTCGTGGGTTTAGGCACAGGCAAGCTCCGCGAACTCTACGACGCCATCGTCGCGGGTGGTGGACGCTTTTATCTGTCGGGGATGTCCAGCAAAGGGCGTGGCGTAACCGAGGCTGACTTGAGCGGCAAGCCAGTAGAGTTCGCTCTGCCGAATGTACTCGTCCGACTTTCGCTCGAACACGAGCGTATGTTCACCTATTAGAAGTGGAGCCAGCGCGGCTAGTGTCCGGTGAAGTGACTCCTGAACAGGGGCGCGCCCAACAAGTCGTTACCACCGACGCCACCACCACCTAAGCGCCTTCTAGGCTCAGGGATGGGGTTGAATGATTTCTTCAACCGCTGGCGAACCCTCCGCGTCTGCCCTGAGGCAGGCCTGTTCTTGAGGAGAAGGGCGATATGATCACATGGCGTAGACTGCTCCTTGTCCTGCTGATTGCGCTGCTGATAGTCACGGCGGCGCTGGCCGTCTCATCGCCGATCCAGGCCCAGGACCGCCGGTCCCCTGCGCCGCTGACCGAGGCAACGCTCATTGCGGTCAGCGACACCTACCTGGATGAAGCCGACCCCGCGGCCAACTTCGGCGATAGCCGCACCTTGTCGGTCGGTCGCACTGACCGCCGCGTGCCCACGGAGACCCACCTCCTGGTGCGTTTCGATCTTGCTGGCATCCCGGCCGGCGCCATCCTGGACCGGGCCGAGCTGCGCCTCTATCAGCGCGCGGCCGGTGAGTCGGCCAGCTTTGTCATTTACGTGGACGAGGTCAACGCGCCCTGGGATGAAATGGCGACCACCTGGCGCACAGGGCCGCCGGCAACCTATCGAGACGACCCGCCCATGGCGCTCGATCAGGCGACCGGCCTCAAGCGTTGGGATGTGCTGCGCATCGTGGACCGTTGGCTGACTGGCCTGGCGCCCAACGAAGGCTTCCTGCTGCGCGGCGATGGCGCCGCCCCCGGCTTGCGCGACTTCTCCGCGCGTGAATTCAGTGGCCAGGAACCGCTGCTCTATGTCGAGTATCATCTGAACGCACCCACCGCGACGCCCACCGCGACGATGGCCCTGACCGCCACGCCGACCCGCACACCCACCCGCACGCCTACACCCACGCGCACCCCAACCCGCACGCCCACGGCCCCGCCGCTCCAGTTTGCCGACCTGATTGCCACCGGCCTGGAAGTGACGCAGGCGGTGCAAGACCTGAACAACAGCGTGCGCCTGGTCGCCGGCAAACGCACCTTCGTGCGCTTCCACGTGCGTTCCGGCATGAGCGGGTCGCCCTGGGGTACCGCCAAGCTCACCGTCCAGCGCGGGGACGCCGTGGCCGTGCTGACGCCCATCAACGGCGTCCTGGGCAAGATTTTGGTTTCACCCTCGCCCAACCGCGGGGCCGTGGGGCAAGCGTTCCTGTTCGAGCCTGCCGGAGACCTTCCGCTATGGCACGGTGAGCCTGAATGCGCAGGTCAAGACGTTGGCCGGCGTGGCCGACTCCACCCCGGCCAACAACTTCGCCTCGGCGCAGGTCAGCTATGAGACCGCCCCTGGCCTGAGCATCGTCATCTTCCGCATCGGCTACACGTTTCAGGGAACCACCTATTACCCGGCGCAGAACCATGTGACCCAATTGATGAGTTGGCTACGGCGGGCCTATCCCACCCCGAAAATCGAGTTCGTCGCCAGGGATCTGTACTGGGGTACGATGACGCGGCAATGGGTCGTCAACCCCAACACGGGGCAGGGAAGTTGGCAGTCCACTTCTCCCACGTGCAACGGGGTCAACTTCAAACTGAAACTGCTGTGGGACTTCGATTACCTCACCGGCAAGATCTCATCATCCACGCGTTACTACGGCATGGTGGATGATACCATCGCGTTCATGCGCGGGTGCGCGCCCATTCCTGGCAAGGTCGCTTCTGGCCCCACCGGCAGCGGCGCGGGGGGCTGGGATACCGATGGCAGCTACGGCGACTGGTACGGCGGGCACGAGTTGGCGCACTCCTTTGGCCGGCGCCATGCCAACTTCTGTGGCGCAGTGGGCGGCCCCAGCTACCCCTACCCAGGCGGCCGGATCAGTCCGGTGCTGACAGGGCCAACTGCGCTTTACGGTTTCGACGCCGGCCCCCAGACGGTTTACGGACCAACCTGGACCGACGTCATGACCTACTGCGCCAACGAATGGATCAGCGATTTCACCTTTGAGGCGCTGCTGGACCGGTTCCAGAGCAGAAGGGGCCTGCTGACTGCTGCGACGGCCACCGATCGGCTGTTGGTGAGCGGCAGCATTGACCCGGCGACGGCTGCCGTGGCCCTGGAGTCGTTGTACGTCATCCCGAACGCGGCGGAGATCACGCCGCCTATCCCCGGCCCCTATGCCATCGTGTTGCGCGATACTGACGACGGTGAGCTGGCGCGCTACCCCTTCACCCCCACCGAGATGGAGGGCGGCCCGCTCCTGCAATCATCCGACCCGCGGGAGGTTGAGCTGCTGAGCATCAGCGAACTGGTGCCCTACGTGGCGGGCACGGTGCGGGTTGACATCGAGGGGCCGGACGGCGACGTGTTGAGCACCGTCACGGCCGGCGCGAATTCACCGACCGTGACGGTGCTTTCCCCCAACCGCGGCGAAACGCCCGGCGACGGCCCTGTAACGGTCACCTGGAGCGCCTCCGACGCGGACGGTGACCCGCTGACCTTTGCCGTGCAATTCACGCCCGACGATGGCGTTACCTGGCAGATGGTCACGCAGAGTATCACCGGGACCAGCGCGCAGATTCCCCGCGCCAACCTGAGCGCGGGCACGGCGGCGCGCTTCCGGGTGTGGGTCAGCGATGGCATTCACAGCGCCAGCGACATGTCCGATGGCACGTTCGTCGTGCCCAACCTGGCGCCGACCGTCGCCATCGTGCAGCCGGAGGGCGCTGTGGTCATCATGGCCGGGCAGACGTTGACCCTGGTGGCGGATGCCTACGACGCTGACACCGGTAACCTGGACGATGACCAGGTGCGGTGGGAATCGAGCCTCGGCGGCCCGTTGGGGAGCGGCGCGCAGCTTACGGTCGTCGGGCTGAGCGTCGGCAGCCACACCATCACCGTCACGGCTACCGATGAACAGGGCGCGTCCGCCTCGGCAGCCGTGCAAGTGACCGTGCTGCCGGAGGATGAACTGACGCCGCTGCAGGTGTTCCTGCCGGTGGTGCAACATTAGGCGACTGCAGTTGGCTGTTGTGTCGTGCAATTGCGGCTTGCCCGACGATTTGTGGTGCAGCCAGCCTGCGCAAGGGGAGGATAATGTGCGGGCCGTGGCTGTCTTACAGCCTGGCTTCCATGAAGTCTTGCCACAGGCGGGCGGCCAGGGCGGGGGCGTTGGCTTGGATGCCGTAGCGCGCAAAGTATTGACACAGGCGCTCGATGTCGCGCTGCAGCAGGTCGAACGCGTGGGGATTCGTGAGCGCCACGACGGCCTGCGGGAAGTCAATCACCACGGCCTTGCTCTCCCAGTACAGGATGTTGTAGGCTGACAGGTCGCTGTGGATGCGGTTGTGCTTCAGCATCAGCTCCACATGCCACAGCAGGCGCTTGAACATGACCCGCGCGGCGGTCCGACTCAAGACCACGCTGTTCAGGTTGGGCGCGGGGTCGTTGACATCGCCCAGGTACTCCATCAGGATGGCATTGCTCACATGGCCGATGGGCCGGGGCACGTCCGCGCCCGCCGCGTGCAGCAGTTGCAGCATGTCATACTCGTGCTCGATCCAGGAGAAGGTCATCACCTCGCGGCCGAAATCGGTCTTCTTGGCGATGGCGCGCTTGAGCCGCGCGCCGCGCATGATGCCCTTACCCTCGTCGTCCAACATCAAACGCCCCTCCCTGTAGATGGCGTCGTTGCGCATGGTGCGATGCGCCTGCGGCCGGTAGATTTTGGCCGCAATCAGCGACAGTCCGGTGCCCGGATGCGCCTGGCAGCAGTAGACGTTGGCCTCCTTGCCGCCTTTGACGCGCGCCAGCACATCGGTAATCACATGGTCGCGGTAGAAACCGCCCAGCGCAGTCTGCAGCAATGTTTCCTCACTGGCGCCCGCGCCGAAGGTCATGACCATCTCATTCTCGTCACTGATCATGACCGCGGTCTCAGGGATGACTACGGGCAGCCGTTGCGGCGGACGCGCTTCGCGTTGCCCTCTCTCTGCCCGATGCGCGCGTCGGTCGGGCACGAGGTAGGGGATGAATCCCTCATTGTCTTCGTAAGAACGTAAATCCATCGTTCTGATGCTCCATCGTACGGTCGGTGTTCATGTTTCCTCTTGTGTCAGCGACACAAGAGGTCAGATCAAGGCAGAGGTCGTGCCGTGGCCAAACCTCTGTGGACAGACTGCTGTGGCATCGCCCTGCGGCGGTAAGCAAAAAAAAGCGGCCACAGGAATCAAATCCCGTGGCCGCGCAGATTCTTTAGCGGATGCCGATGTCTGTGCCTGGCGCAGTTCGGGCCAGCAGGTGCGTCGGGGCGCAGGCGCAGGCTGTGGCTGGAGCAGGAAAACAAAACGGCCACGGGTCGAATATGCACCCGTGGCCGTGAGAGGTCAGGCTGAAACTGTGAACAGAAGCCGTTAGGACTCCCGCAGACACAGGGCGCACGCATCGAAGCAGAGAGGTGAGGAGAACTCTTGATTTGTCATGCCTGACGGCGCCCCCTTTCAGATAGAATGGAGCCAGTTTAGCACACATGGCCCAGCGTGGCAAATATCCGCAGCCCCCCCCCCCCCCCCCCCCCCCCCCCCCCGCCCCCCCCCCCCCCCCCCCCCCCCCCCCGGCGCCCCCCTCCCCGGGCCCCCCCCCCCCCCCCCCCCCCCCCCCCCCCCCCCCCCCCCCCCCCCCCCCCCCCCCCCCCCCCCCCGCCCCCCCCCCCCCCCCCCGCGAACCCCCCCCCCCCCCCCCCCCCCCCCGCCCCCCCCCCCCCCCCCCCCGGCCCCCCCCCCCCGGGGCCCCCCCCCCCCCCCCCCCCCCCCCCCCCCCCCCCCCCCCCCCCCCCCCCCCCCCACCCCCCCCCCCCCCCCCCCCCCCCCCCCCCGGCCCCCCCCCGGCCCCCCCCCCCCCCCCCCCCCCCCCCCCCCCCCCCCCCGCCGCCCCCCCCCCCCCCCCCCCCCCCCCCCCCCCCCCCCCCCCCCCCCCCCCCACCCCCCCCCACCCCCCCCCCCCCCCCCCCCCCCCCCCCCCCCCCCCCCCCCCCCCCCCCCCCCCGGCCCCCCCCCACCCCCCCCCCCCCCACCCCTCCCCCCCCCCCCCCGGGCCCCCCCCCCCCCCCCCCCCGCACGCCCCCCCGGGCACCCCCCCCCCCCCCCCCCCCCCCCCCCCCCCCGGCGAGGGCCCCCCCCCCCCCCGGCCCGGCCCCCCCCCCCGGCCCCCCCCCTTTCCCGAAAACCCCCCCCCCCGCTCCCCCCCGCACCCCCCCCCCCCCCCGGGGTTTTCGGCCCCAACCCCCCCCCCGGGGCGGGCGCGCGCCCCCCCGCCGGGCAGCCTTTTTTTCCTCTTTGGATCCCTGGTTGACATCCCTCGCGAATGGTGTTACAATGAACCTATGCCCCCCCCCGGTGGGGGGTGGGGGTTAGAGCAGGAGCAAACCATGAACGCGCAGACTAAAGAGCAGGTCCTGAGCCGGTTGAAGAGCATCGAAGGCCATGTGCGCGGTATTCAGCGTATGGTGACTGATGACAACTACTGCATTGATGTCATTAGTCAGGTGCAGGCCGTGCAGAAGGCGCTCGATCGGGTCAATAGCCTGCTGCTTGACAACCATCTCAATTCCTGCGTGATTACTGCGGTGCGCAGCGATGATTCGCAGGAGCGGGAGCGCGTCCTGGGCGAACTCCTGCACGTTTTCGAGACCGGCAGTAAACTGTAACAAGCAAGATCGTCGAAAGGATTCCAACAATGACAGTCAAGACCTATTCAGTACCGAACATTTCGTGCCATCACTGTGTCAACACCATCGAGCGCGAGCTGAAGGATGTGGCCGGCGTCACCTCGGTCAAAGGCAATGTCAGCAGTAAGGCCGTCATGGTCGAGGTGGTGGATGCCAGCCGCCTGGCCGCGGTGGAAGCCACCCTGGTGGAAATCGGCTACCCGGCTGAGAAGTAAATTACAGGAAACGGGCCATGTCAACCAAAGAACTGAGTCTGCCGGTCATCGGCATGACGTGCGTCAACTGCGCCAATACGATCACGCGCACCTTGAAGCGGACCGCGGGTGTGACCGACGCGCTGGTGAACTATGCCAGCGAGCGCGCGGTGATTACTTTCGACCCCGGCCTGCTCAAGGAAGATCAACTGGTGCAGCGCATTCGCGACGCGGGCTATGATGTGCCCCAGGCTGCGGTTGACCTGCCCATCACCGGTATGACCTGCACCAACTGCGCGAACACGGTGCAGCGCGCCTTGCGCAAGGTGACGGGCGTCGTCGAGGCCAATGTCAATTACGCCAGTGAGAAGGCCAGCGTGGTCTACATTCCCGGCGTCGCCAACCGTCAGGATTTGATCCAGGCCGTGGAAAAGGCGGGCTATGGCGTGGTGCAGACGACGGGCGATGAGGCGCTGGAAGACGCTGAAGCGGCCGCGCGCGAGGCGGAAATCGCGGACCAGACGCGTAAGTTTTGGGTGGGCGTGACGTTTGCCGCGCCCCTCTTCCTCTTCAGCATGGCGCGCGACCTCAATCTGCTCGGCATGTGGGCGCACGGCGAGTGGGTGCATTGGCTGATGCTGGCGCTGGCGACGCCGGTGCAGTTCTACGTGGGCGGCGACTACTATCGCGGCGGTTGGAAGTCCATCCGCAACGGCTCGGCCAACATGGATGTGCTGGTGGCGATGGGGTCTTCGGCTGCGTACTTCTACAGCCTGGCGATCCTGATCGGCAGCCTGTTCGGCTGGCATGGCCTGGGCGATCACGTGTATTTCGAGACCGCGGCCGTCATCATCACGCTGATCAAGCTTGGTAAGCTGCTGGAGGCGCGCGCCAAGGGGCGCACTTCGGCCGCGATCAAGGCGCTGATGGGGTTGCGCGCACCGCACACGTTGTGCGCGACGGTCAAGAGATCGAAATCCTGGTCGAGCAGGTGCGCAGCGGCGACTACGTCATCGTGCGGCCCGGCGAGAAGATTCCGGTGGATGGCATCGTGGTCGAAGGCCGTTCGGCCGTGGATGAGTCCATGTTGACCGGCGAAAGCCTGCCGGTGGACAAGAAGCCGGGTGACCTGGTGATTGGCGCTACACTGAACAGCCAGGGTATGCTCAAGTTCGAGGCGACGAAGGTGGGCCGCGAAACGGCGCTGGCGCAGATCGTCCGCCTGGTGCAGGAGGCGCAAGGCTCCAAAGCCCCGATCCAGCGCCTGGCCGACCAGGTTTCGGCTATTTTCGTGCCGGTGGTGCTGGCGATCGCGGCGCTGACTTTCCTGGGCTGGTATTTTGTCGGCCAGGTCGGCTTCACGCAGGCGCTGGTCTACATGATCGCGGTACTGGTGATCGCCTGCCCTTGCGCGCTGGGCCTGGCCACGCCCACCGCGATCATGGTGGGCGCCGGCAAAGGTGCGGAGAGTGGGATTCTGTTCAGGAGCAGCGAGGCGCTGGAGCGCAGCCACAAGCTGACGACCGTGGTGCTGGATAAAACCGGCACGATCACCCACGGCAAGCCCGCCATGACCGATCTGGTGCTTGCCGGGCCGTATCAGGATTCCAGGGCAGAGGTTTTGTTCCTGGTGGCATCGGCGGAAAAAGGCTCCGAGCACCCGTTGGGTCAGGCCATTGTCAGGGCGGCCGAGGCGGAGGGGATGCGGCTGGTCTCGCCCGATCGTTTCGAGGCGTTGGCCGGGATGGGGGTGCGTGCCAGCGTCCAGGGCAAGGCGATCCTGGTGGGCAACGTGCGTCTGTTCGAGCAGGAGAAGATTGACATAAGTGAAATAGCTGCGACAGTCACGCAGTTGCAGGCCGCGGGCAAGACGGCCATGCTGGCGGCGCTGGACGGTCGGCCGGCCGCGGTGTTCGCGGTGGCGGACACGGTCAAAGAGGGATCGGCGCCGGCCATTGCCCGCATGCACGAGCTGGGCCTGCAGGTGGTGATGATTACCGGCGACAACCGGCGCACGGCCGAGGCCGTTGCCCGCCAGGTGGGCATCGAGCGGGTGCTGGCGGAGGTGCTGCCGGGCGACAAGGCAGCGCAGGTCAAGGCCCTGCAGCAAGAGGGGCGCCTGGTGGCGATGGTGGGCGATGGCATCAACGATGCGCCTGCCCTCGCGCAGGCCGACGTGGGCATTGCGATCGGCACCGGCGCGGATGTGGCGATGGAGACGGCCGGCGTTACCCTGATGAGCGGTGATTTGCGTGGCGTGCCCCGTGCGCTGGCCCTGAGCCGCGGCACGATGCGGGTCATCAAGCAGAATCTGTTCTGGGCCTTCTTCTACAACGTCATCCTGATTCCGGTTGCAGCCGGCGCCCTGTATCCACTGTTCGGTCTGCGCCTGCACCCGGTGCTGGCCGCCGGCGCGATGGCTTTCAGCAGCATCTTCGTGGTGACGAACTCCCTGCGCCTCAAGGCCTTCGACGCCAGGCGGTGATTTTTGTCGTTGACAGGCCAATGATAAGATGCTATAATTCCCGTACGATCGAACCTATACTGAAAAGAGGTAGCTTACATGGCTGAATCTTCTGCCATTTCTCGCATCCAGAGCGGCAGTCGCACCGCGAACAAGCAGCTCAAGTTCATCTTCGGCGGCGTGCTCATTGCCGCGGTCGTTCTCTACCTGATCATCTCCGTCATCGGCAGCGAAGGCGCCTATTACAAGGAAGTCGGTGAGGTGCAGGCGCAGCAGGCGGCGTTGATGGACCGCAAGGTGCGCGTCAGCGGCCTGGTGGAGATCACCACGGTGAGCTGGGACCCCACCAATTTCAACCTCGATTTTACCATCCTCGATCAGCGGGGCACGGGCGAAAAGCTGCCAGTCCATTTCCATGGCGTGCAGCCGGACAACATGACGCGTGAAGGCTCGGTTGCCATCGTCGAAGGTCGCCTGCGGCCCGACGGCGTCCTCGATGCTGACACCTTGCTGCTCAAGTGCCCTTCGCGCTATGAAGAAGCGCCCCAAGAAGTCAAGAAGATCAGTTGAACGAACGGCGGTGTGACGCGTTGAACCGAAACACGGGCCGGGATGGGACGCCAGGCGCAGCGGGCCGTCGCCTGTTCGATCTGCGCCCCTGGTTGGCGCTCCTGACGACGGCCGGCCTGCTCCTGGCGCTGGCGTCCTGGCTGCTGCTCTCCACGCCCGCGGCCGCAGCGCCCCCGGCCCAGGAAACGCCCCCGTTGCCCGCGGATGCCCGCGCCGGCCTGCCCATCTACCTGGAGAAGTGCGCGCCCTGTCACGGCGAAACTGGGATGGGCAACGGGCCTCAGGCCGCACAACTGCAATTCCCGCCCGCGCAGTTTGCTGACACCGCAGCGATGTGGGGGAGGACGCCGGCCGATCTCTTTGCGGTGACCAAGAATGGCCGCATCGAAAGATTCATGCCGCCCTTCGCTCAAAGCACCAGTGATCAGAACCTCTGGAATGTGTTGGCTTACGTCTGGTCGCTGCACCTCGACCCCGCCGAGCTGCAGCAGGGCGAAGCGGTCTACCAGGCGGCGTGCGCCGGCTGTCATGGCGCTGCCGGCAAGGGCGATGGCCCGGACGCCGGCGCCGACCTGCTCGACCTGACCAGCCTGGATGCCACGGCCAACCGCAGCCAGCGCGACTGGTTCGACTCCTTGCAGTCGTCCGCGCACAGCCGCGTCGCCGATCTCAGCGACGCGGAGCGCTGGGCCAGCCTGGAGTTTGTGCGCACCTGGACGCTGCCGCCGCTGCAGGCGCGCACGTTTGCGCCGGGCAACGGCGCCATCAGCGGCGTGGTGACCAACGACACGCCGCAGGGCGATGTCACCGCCGGCCTGACCGTGACCCTCAGCGTGTTCGACGACTTCGATCTGGCAACCCAAATCAGCAGCACCACCTCCGTCACCGGCCTCTACCGCTTCGATAGCCTGAACACCGACCCGGGCTGGCTGTACGTGGCGAACCTCTCTTTCAAGGATGTGCCCTACAGCACCGGTGTGATGACGTTCACGGCCGAAGCGCCTGTGCAGGATGGCTCCGTTACCGTCTACGAGCCGACCAACGACAGCAGCGTGCTGGCGGTGGAGCGGGCGCATTGGTTCCTGGAGTTCGACCAGTCCAATCTGCTGATGGCGGAGCTTTACATTTGGAGCAACAACAGCGATCGCGTCTACGTCGGCGCCGTGTCGGAGGACGATGACGCCGGGCGCAGCGTGCTGCCGTTTGCGCTGCCCCCTGATTTCCAGAACCTGAGCTTCGACGATGGCGATCTTGGCCGCCGCTACCAGCTCACGCCAGACGGCGCGGCCGACACCCTGCCGCTGCCGCCTGGACAAGGCGTGCGCCAGACCCTGCTGCGCTACGTCATCCCGTTCACCTCCCTTACTCTCGATCTGCAGCACCCGGTGGCCGTCCCTTTGCGCAGCCTGAACGTGCTGGTGGCCGATGTGGGCGCGCAGGTCAGCAGCCCGGATCTGCAGGAAGGCCCGGCGCGTCAGGTGGAGCAGGCCACCTATTTCAACTTCACCGCCGCAGAGGTGCCGGCCGGCAAGACGATTGAGTTGAAGTTGACCAATCTTCCCTTCAATCGGTCACCGGAAACGGCCGCCGCGACGCAGGCCAATTCACCCTGGCTGGCTGTCGGCGTTGCGGTATTTGCTGCGTTGGGCCTGCTCGGCGTGCTCTACTACGCCGTGCGCCAGCGCCAGCGCATCGCCGAGGCTGAGGGCGATGAAGACGAGGACAAAAAGATCCCTGCTGCCGCCGGGGCCGATGTCGCCGCCCTGCAGCGCCGCCGCCAGGGCCTGATCCTGGCGATTGCCCGGCTGGATGATCGCCACGCCAGCGGCAACATCCCTGAGACGGACTATGCGGCGCAGCGCGGCCGCCTGAAGGCCGATCTGCTGGCCGTGGCACAGATGCTGCGCGATCTTGAAGCCGCGGCCCAGGCTGGCGCGGCATGAGCGGTCCTGCACCCATGATCGAAGTCCGTCAGGTGCGCAAGACCTTTGGCGCGCAGCAGGTTCTGCGCGGCGTTGACCTGACCCTGGTCGAAGGCGAGCGGGTGGCGCTGTTGGGGCCGAACGGGGCCGGCAAAACCACCCTCATGCGCATCATCGCCACGCTGAGCAAGGCCAGCGCCGGGGATGTGCTTCTGGGCGGCGTGGATGTGCGCAAGGCCGGCGATGAGATTCGGCGCTACCTGGGCGTCGTCACCCATGCCCCCCTGCTTTACGACAACCTGACGGCCTGGGAGAACCTGGCCTTCTACGGCGCCATGTACGATGTGCCCAACCTGGCCGGCCGGGCCGAAGAGGTCCTGCGCCGCGTGGGCCTGTGGCCGCGGCGGCTGGAGACGGTGCGCACCTTTTCGCGCGGCATGGTGCAGCGCCTGGCGATCGGCCGGGCCATCCTGCACGACCCGCCCATTCTGCTGCTGGACGAGCCGGACACCGGGCTGGATCAGGCCGCGGCCGACATGCTGCGCCAGGTGCTGGCAGAGGTGGGGGGCAGCGGTCGCACCGTGCTGCTGACCACCCACAACCTGGAGCGAGGGTTGGCCTGGGCCGACCGGGCGGTCATTCTCAACGGCGGCAAAATTCGCTACGAAGGGCTGTCCACTGCGCTCAGCGCGGCCGATTTTCAGCAAATCTATCGAACACACACCGCGGCGGCCTGAACAGGCGCAGCAGGATGGGGCAGGCATGCGTTATCTGAGAAAAATCGCCGCGGTGTTCTGGAAGGATGTCACCGCCGAGCTGCGCACGAAGGACATCTTCAGCGCCATGTTCGTCTTCGCGCTGCTGTCGGTGATCATTTTCCAGTTCGCCTTCGATCTGCGCGTGGATAACGCCGTCCAGGTTGTACCGGGAGTCCTGTGGGTCGCCATCAGCTTCTCCGGCGTGCTGGGCCTGAATCGCTCCTTCGCTCTGGAGAAGGACAAGGGCAGTCTGGAAGGCCTGTTGCTGACGCCGGTGGATCGCAGCGCGATCTATTTTGGCAAGATGTTGGCGAACCTGGTCTTCATACTGGTGGTCGAAGCCTTCTTGATTCCCCTGTGCAGCGTGCTTTTCAACGTGGCGCTGTGGGCGCCGGCCGTGCTGCTGATCGTCCTGCTGGGCACGATTGGCTTTGCCGCGGTGGGCACCATCTTCGCCGCGTTAGCGGTCAACACCCGTGCGCGCGAGGTGCTCCTGCCCATCCTGCTGCTGCCGGTCATGGTGCCGGTCATCATCGCGGGGGTGCGCGCCACCGGCGGTCTGTTGGACGGCGACACCCTGGCTGAGCTGAGCAATTGGCTCCAGGTGCTGTTGGTGTTCGACATCATGTACCTGGCGGCGTCGTTCATGACGTTTGATTTCATTGTCGAAGAATAGCGAGAAAGAGCGAGAATCACAGAGAGAGGAGAGAAACCGTACATGACCGCACAGCGCAGTCTTCCCCTCACCATTCTGAATATCATCACCGGCGTGGCCCTGGTCATCTTCCTTTATATGGCGCTGATCTGGGCGCCGCCCGCGGCCAATTTGCAGGGTGCAGAGCAGGCGGCCCAGCGCATCTTCTACATTCATATGGGCAACAACGCGGCGGCTGGCCTGGCCTTCCTGGCGACTTTTGTGGCCGGCATCCTTTATTTGATCACGCGCCGCAAGATCTGGGACACGATCGGCCTGTCCGGCGTGGAACTGGGCATCGCCTTTGCCACCGGCACCCTCATCACCGGTTCGATCTGGGCCAAACCAACCTGGAACACCTACTGGACTTGGGATCCCCGCCTGACCACGTCGGCCATCGTCTGGCTCCTGTACATCGCCTATCTGATGCTGCGCGGCGCGGTGGAGAATCCAGAACAGCGTGCGCGCTTCGCCTCCGTGTATGGCATTTTTGCCTTCATGGGCGTGCCGCTCACCTATTTTTCGATCCGCTGGTGGCGCACGATCCACCCGATGGTCATGGGGGGCGACAACGCGGCCGCGGAGGGCAGCTTCGCCATGGGGCCGAGCATTCGCCTGGCGATGATCGCGGGCATGATCGTCTATACGCTTCTCTTCATCACCCTGATGATTCATCGCGTGCGGCTGGAGCAGTTGCGCGACCGCGTGGCCGCGCTGCGCGAACAGCAGAGCGCGTCATGATAACCAGGAGAACCAGGAAAAACCTATGTCATATCTGATTGCCGCTTACTTGTTGGCACTTACCATCGTGGCCTTCGTCGTCGTCAGCCTGCTGCGCCGCTTCCAGGCGGCCGATCGTGAATGGCAGGCGCTGCACGGCGGCGCGGAGGAATAGCCCCGACATGGACATCGGCATCGTGCCGGCGTTTGTGGCCGGCCTCATCTCGTTTGTTTCTCCCTGCGTGCTGCCCCTGGTGCCGGCCTACATCGGCTACCTGGGCGGGACCGCTGTGACCACCGTGGGGACGACGGAGCGCAACAGCTACGTCACTTTCTTGCACGCGATCTTCTTCGTCCTGGGCTTCACCGCCATCTTCGTCCTGCTGGGCGCCACTGCCAGCGCCCTCGGACAGTTGCTCAATCAACAGGTGTACGCCATTCAGCGGGTCGGCGGCGTCATCGTCATCCTGTTCGGCCTGCACATGATGGGGCTGTTCACGGCGCTGGAACGGGCCATTCAAGCGCGACCGGCCTGGCGCGACAGCGCCGTGGGCCAGGTTGCGCTGCCGGTCCTGGGCTGGTTCAACTCGCTGCTCTACACCGAACGCCGCGTGCATGTGCAGACCCGGCCCGGCCTGGGATTCTTCTCCTCCTTCCTGGTCGGCATCTTCTTCGCTGCCGGTTGGACGCCGTGCGTGGGGCCGATCCTGGGCACGATTCTTCTGACCGCTTCCTCTGCCAATTCAGTCACCCGCGGCATCGTCGTGCTCACCGCCTATTCCCTGGGCCTGGGCATCCCCTTCCTGCTCACCGGCCTGCTGCTCGAATCCATGACCGGCGCGCTGCGCCGGGCGCGGGCCTACCTGGGCATCATTTCGTTCATCAGCGGCCTTTTCCTGGTCTATATCGGTTACCTGCTCTTCACCTATCAGCTCGGCGCGCTCGGCGCGCGGCTGCAAGAGCTTCTCCCCTGGCTGACGGAGTTCACAACTCGCAATGGCTAACCTGCACCGCGTCCAACGCCCCCTGTTCGCCTGGAACCGCAGCCGGGGTCATGGCCTGCGCCTGCTGCTCAGCGGCCTGCTGCTGTTGACGCTCAGCGCCTGCGCCGCGCCCGCGCCCGCGCCCACGGCCGGCGGTGAACGCACCTTGCGCGTGCCCGCCCAGCCGGCCGACGACCTGGCAACGGCCGCGATGCCCGATGACATCAACAACGATCAGGCGCAGCCCACGGCCAACTCTCCGGCGCCCGATTTTGCCATGCGCTATGCGGACGGCGCGGAGGTGCGCCTCAGCGACCTGCGCGGCCGGCCGATCCTCATCAATTTCTGGGCCACCTGGTGCGGACCGTGCCGCCTGGAGATGCCCGACATCGTGGCGGCCTATGAGAAGCACAAAGAGGCCGGTTTTGTGGTCATCGCCGTCAACCTGGAAGAGAGTGCCGCAAAAATCACCCCGTTTGCCGAGGAGTTCGGCATGGCGCTGCCCATCGTCATGGATGATGGCACGGCCGCGCGGGCCTACCAGGTGCGCGTGATGCCCAGTTCGTTCTTCATTGACCGCGACGGCAAGGTCAGCGCGCGCTGGCTGGGCGTGCTCACGCCGTCGCTGATCGAGAAGAACCTGGCGCCCATCCTGTAGCGCCCGCCATGCCCACAATCATCCTGTATCACAGGGACGGCTGTCACCTGTGCGAGCAAGTGCTCTGGGAATTGCGCCCCCACACCGCCCGCCTCGGCATCCGCGTGCAGGAGGTGGACATCACGGCTGATCCGGCGCTCTGGCAGCGTTTTCGCTACCTGATCCCGGTGATCGAGACCCCTACCCGCGCCTTTTTCGCGCCGATTGACATGGAAGAACTGCTGCAAGAGCTTGAGGAGGTTGCCTGAGATGTCTACACCTGGCCCGCTGGCTGATCGCGTCCCCGCGCCGCCGGACCGCTTGACGCGCGCCGTCAATGGGATGGTGGCCTGGATTGCGCGCCATTGGCTGCTGCTCTTCAGCGTCCTGCTGATTCTCTACCTGGCTGTCCCCGTCGCCGCGCCCATCCTCATGCAAAGCGGTCATGAACGTTCGGCCCGCTTGATCTACGCCTTCTATCGGCTGTTGTGCCATGAGCTGCCCGAACGCTCCTATTTTCTGTTCGGCCCGCAGCCCCTCTACTCCTTGTCCGAGCTGACCGCGGCTGGCGTGCTGCCAGGCCCGAGCATCCTGGAGCGGCCGCTCTATCTGGGCGACATGCAATTTGGCTACAAGATCGCGCTCTGCCAGCGTGACCTGGCAATCTATGGCTCAGTGCTGCTGGGGGGTTGGGTCTTTGGTCTCCTGCGCGGCCGTGTCGTTTTGCCGCGCCTGACCATCAAGACCTATCTGATCTTCCTGGCGCCGATTGCTGTGGATGGTTTGACGCAGCTTTTTGGCTGGCGCGAGAGCAATTATCTTCTACGCACGGCCACCGGCGCCCTCTTTGGCCTGGCGTCGGCGTGGCTGGCCTACCCCAACATTCAAGACGCCATGGCCGACGCGTTGCAAAGCCTCGACGCTGTAGCCTCGTAAATTGGACAGAACCAGGGTGTTCGACTATACTAACCTGCTATCACTAAGCGGTAACTAGAAGATTCTGGAGGAGAGTTCGTGGCTAACCATAAGTCTGCGTTGAAGCGCATTCGCCGCAATGAGCGGGCACATCAGCATAATCGCCTGGTCCTGACTTCCATGCGCACCTATCTCAAGGGTGCGCGGGTGAAATTGACCGGCAAAAACGAAATCGAAGCACAGGAAGCCCTGCGCATGGCTGTCAGTGCCCTGGATCAGGCGGCAGGTAAAGGCGTCATCCACCCCAACAACGCGGCCCGGCGCAAGTCTCGCCTCATGTTGGCGTACAACCGGACATTTGCGGCTCGCCCGGCGGCCTGATTTAGCGCCGATTCATTCGACAGCAAAGCCCATTTCACGCCCATCGCAGCGTGAAATGGGCTTTTTGCGTCCCCCTCTCTCCAATCTCCAATCTCCAATCTCCAATCTCCGGTCTCCAATCTCCGATCCCCAATCTCCGATCCCCAATCTCCGGTCTCCTAGCCATCCCCTCCTACGCCGGGCCGCGCAGGCTGAACCCCTGCCCTCGCACTGTGACCAGGATCTTGGGCGCTTTCGGGTCCACTTCGATCTTCTTGCGCAGCCAGTGCATATGCACATCGAGCGTGCGGGTATCGCCCAGGTAGGCGGTTTGCCACACCTGTTCCATCAACTCGCGGCGCGTGATAATTTCATTAGGGCGGCGCATCAGCAGTCCGAGCAAACAACACTGCTTGGGCGTCAGGTGATGTTCATCTTGCCCGATCCACAGCCGGCGCTGCTGCGTGTCGAGCTTGATGGGACTGACGATGAGGATGTGGTTACTGCGCATCCGTTTGACGGCCGGCATGGCCCGCAAGAGGTCCCAGTCCGTGGCAGATGGGGGCAGCAGATGATCCAGCAGCGGCGCCAGCGGCCATTCCGCGTCGGCCAATCCCATCAGGCCGGCTTCAGGCGCCAGTTGGCGCACCTTTTCGATGAATGGACGCGTCACCAGGCGTGTGGCCGCGGCCGCGAGCAGCACAAAATCGGGCTGAGCCTGCGCGATGGCCTCCCAAGCCCTGGCTTGTGAGCTGGCATGAATCACTTCGATCTGATGTTCGGCCAGCGCGCGCCAATCGGCACGCGGAAAATCGGCACGCTTTGTCACCACCAGGAGTATGATCGCCATGCTTGCCTTTCATCGGTTTCATCGGTTTCATCGCGGCCCACAGGGCAGGCGCTCTCGCTTGCATCATCAAGATGCATCATACATTATACCACGCGCGGGACGCGGGCCAGGATTTCACTCACCACTTCATAGTTGATAGTGCCCAGCGCCGCGGCCACGTCATCCACCGTCACCTCTTGCGCGCCCTGGCGGCCGATCAACACCACCTCGTCGCCGGCGCGCACGCCGGGAATGTGCGTCACGTCCAACATCGTCTGATCCATCGTGACCCGGCCGACGATGGGCGCGCGCTGTCCGCGCACCAGCACCGGCGGCCAGGTCAAGGGCGTCCGGCGAAAACCATCCGCGTAACCCACCGGCGCCACGGCAATCGTTTGCTCGCACTCAGTGCGGTAAGCGGCGCCGTAGCTGACGAACGCGCCGGCCGGCAGCCGTTTGACCTGGGCCACGGTGCTCTTCCAGCGCAGGGCGGGCCGCATCCCCGGCGGCAGGGGCGTCTCCGGCCCTGGCTGCAGACCGTACAGCGCGATGCCCGTCCGCACCAGGTCGAAATGACTGGCCGGCAGGGTCAGCGTGGCCGCGGAGTTGGCCGCGTGGACGCAGGGTGGGCGCAGGCCCTGGGCCGTCAGTTGCTCCAACACCGCCTGGAAGCGGCCCAACTGCCAGCGCAGGTAGGTCTGGTCCGCGCTGTCGGCCGTGGCAAAGTGCGTGAAAATCCCTTCGACGAACAGATCGGGCAGTTCGTGCAGGGCCTGGATGAACGGCATGACCGCGTCCGGCTCCAGGCCCAGCCGCGCCATGCCGGTATCCACCTTGACGTGCAGGGCAAAGCCGGCCGCAGTGCGCAGACTGCGGCCCGGCTGGCCGGCGTCCAGCGCGCTGACCGCCCGCTGCAGGGCCTGGGCAAAATCGAGATCGAAGACGGTTGGCGTGACCCGGTTGAGCACCACGTCACGCGCCTGCCAGGGCGGGGTGTAGCCCAGGATCAGGATGGGCGCGGCGATGCCCGCGCGGCGCAGGGTGATCGCCTCGGCCAGGCAGGCCACGGCCAGCAGCCGCGCGCCGTTGTTCAACACCGTGCGCGCCACGCGCACCGCGCCATGCCCGTAGCCGTCCGCCTTCAGCACCGCGCAGATGTCCACGCCTGGCCCCACAACCTGCTGCAGGATGCGCAGATTGTCCGCAATCGCCTCCAGATCCACCTCCAGCCAGGTGGGGCGGTCGGGCCGCGCCAGGCGCACCTGGCGCCAGCCCGCATCCTGGCGCACCAGCAGGGCTGACGCCTGGGCCGCGGCCGCCGGCGCCAGCAGGCCGGCCACCACCTCCTCCAGGCGCAGGGCGCGGCCGCCCTTGATGAGGATGACCGGCGGCTGGGCGTCCGGATCGGCGCTGACCGCGGCCAACATCTCCTGCACATGGCGGACCGCTTCGGCCTTGCTGTAGGTGTGGAAAATGCGCTCCGCAGGCAGGCCGGCCGCGGCCGCAGCCTCGGCCAGGCGCCGGCTGCGGTCGCCGATGGCAATGAGCTGACCGACCACGCCCGCGGCCTGGCTGCCCAGCCGGCGATGCGCCTCGACCTCGTGCGCGCCCAGGTCACCGATGTCGCCCAGGATGGCCCAGGCCGGCCGGCCCGCGGCGGCCAGGGTGGTCAGCGCCGCCTGCATGGAGGCGGGGTTGGCGTTGGCCGAATCGTCCAGCAGCACCGCGCCCGCCAGCCCGGGCAGCGGCCGCAGGCGGCCGGGCAGCGGCCGACAAGCCGCCAACCCTGCGAGGATGGCGTCCAGCGGCTGGCCGTAGAAAAGGCCCACCGCCAGGGCTGCCAGCAGCAGGGGCGCTTGATGGTCGCCCAGCAGGCGCATGGGCAGGCGCACGGCGGCCGCCGGCAGGGGCAGGCGCGCCTGCGCAGCCGGGCTGAAGGTCACTTCGATTTCGCCGGCCGGCTGGTCTTGCGCGTCGGCTGCTGCGACGATGGGCGCGGGGATGCGCACCACGCCGCGCACGTCCGCGGCCGCGCTCAGGCCGACGGTCAGCACCGGCGCGGCGCTGAGAGGCGCCAGGGCCAGCACACGCGGATCATCGGCGTTGAGCAGAGCCAGGCCGGTCGCGGGCAGCGCGGTCAGGAGGGCGCCTTTCTCCCGGGCGATGGCGTCCAGGCTGCCAAAAACATCGAGGTGGCTTTCATGCACGGCGGTGATCAGGCCCACGGTCGGCCGCGTCACCTGGGCCAGCAGCGCGATCTCGCCAAACTCATCCGCGGCCAGTTCGAGCACGGCCCGCCGCTGCCAGGGCTGCAGGCGGCCCAGCGCGATCGGCAGACCAAAGCGGCCGTTGAAGCTGTGAGGGTTGCGGAAGACCGGGCCGTCAGCGGCGTCTGCCGTGGCGCCGGTCAGGCTGGCGGCGATCAGTTCTTTGGCCGTGGTTTTGCCGCTGGAGCCGGTCACCGCGATCACTTCCAGCGGCCGCAGGCGGCAGATGGCGCCGGCGTAGGCCAGCAAGGCCTGGCGGGTGTCGGGCGTCAGGATGCAGGTGATGGGCAAGGGGCGGGGCGGCGCTGCTCGCACAGGATGCCGGTTGCCCCGGCCTGCTGCGCCTGTTCCAGGTAATCGTGACCGTCGCCGGTCTCGGTCTTGATGGCGACGAAGAGCGGGCCGGGATCGGCGGCCTGGCCGTTCAGGGTGCGGGTGTCGAAGGCAAAGTCGCTGAAGCGTGTGGCCGACGCCGGGCCGAGCAGGCGGCCGTGCGTGGCGTCGAGGAGGTCGCTAAGTTCGATCATGGTGATGCTTGGGCGCCTGGTCTGGCTCTCCCCAGGGCGGGATGAAGCTCTCTGGTTCGACGCCCAGGGCATCGGCGATACGGGTGATGTAGTTGAAGTAGGCGATGACCTGGACGGCGTCGTGAATGGCGCGATCATCGAGGCCCATCGTCCGCAGCGCATCCAGGTTGGCCGGCCCCATGCTGCGCTGCTGATGGGTCAGCCGGGCGGCAAATTCACACAGGGCGCGATCCACCGGCGCCAGCGGGGCCTGGCGCCAGTCACGGACGATGGCATGCACGAACGCGTCGGCCGCGTTGGCATCGGTGTTGACATGACCGATCTCGACACGGAGATCGTGGGCGTGGGCCTGCGTTCAGTAGTGACAGCCCACCTCCGCGGCCACAACCGTCGCCAGCATTTCGCGCTGCACGCGGCTGAGGGGCGATTCGCCATGCATGATGACGCTGTAGAAGCCGATGCTGGCCTGCATGGCGCGCGGGTTGATGCTCATGATGTGGACGATGCGCCAGACGCGACCCGCGCGTTTCAGCGTCTCCTCGAAGAGGCGCTTCAACAGGCCGGTCGCTTCGTCAACCGGAACCTGGCGAATCCAGGGCCGTGGGTCACCACTCATGACTGGTCTCTCCTATCTGGCAAGCTCAAGGCTCGCTGCCGGTGAAATCCGCCGAGCGGCGCGTTGTACGGTTTTCGGTACACCCGCCACCACATCAAGATACCACCACCAATGTGACGGCGGCGGATTTCGCTGTGAGCGTTCATATGCCAGGCTGGTGATCTGGCTGAGTGCAGCATCGAACATGCTCGCTTGTTCGAACAGGCGGCGATCCGCCGCCACGAGCAGCGTACGCTCACGGGCGGTAAGCTGTTGGTTCTGCTCTGCCAGTTTATCTCGCAGCATCAGCATATCAAGATGCTCGAAACCGCTCACTTCTGATGATTCAACCGCAATCAAATATCGCTGCAATAGCCTATTCATGGAACAACTCTCCCAAGACTCCCAGAAACTGGAACCGGCGATCAGACAGGTATTGGTCTGCATCCTCGGGTGGAAAAGCAGTCTCCATGACACCTCGAGGATTGAACATCACAAGCCATGTTTGTTTTTGAATGACACCGGCGACAGCGGGGTAGATATCATGGCGCCAATGATAGACATATACTAGCGCATTCGCATCTCGAACGACGGCCGTAATGATTGTCTCATAGTCGGCCAGAGTCGCATTCGATGACAGATGTCCATATCGAATTCTAGTTCGAATATGCTCGACTGCTTTTCCCGGCTTCCAGGTTATTTCTGTCTGTAATTGAACTATCGCGCCCCTGACGACTCGCCACAAGTCGTCAGGTCTGGCAACGAGATCAGGAGTATTCGTCAAGATCAATCCTCGTGCTGGTGTGTCTCATCGTGCCCAAATAGATCATGTCATCGTGCTTCATAAATCGTCCGAGTTTCTTGTTTGATACGATCACGAAGGTATGGGCTGATGGCCGCTTCGGTCAACAGGTCAATCTTTCGTCCCAGTGTGACTGACAATTGGCGCTCCAGAGCGATCATCGCCAACAGGCTCTTTCGTTTAGAGAATTTAATCAGTAAGTCAATATCACTGGCCTCACTGGCCTCTCCGCGCGCCAATGAGCCAAAGACACCGATCTTGCTGACATCATGCTCTCGGCATATTCTGATGATGGTTTTCGTGTCTATGTTGCGAATCCCCAAACCGGCCATAGCGCAATCTCCTTATTCCCCAAATTTGATCCCCTGCGCGAGAGGCAGCTCGGTCGAGTAGTTGATGGTGTTGGTCTGGCGGCGCATGTAGTACTTCCAAACGTCGGAGCCAGATTCGCGGCCGCCGCCGGTTTCTTTTTCACCGCCGAAGGCGCCGCCAATCTCCGCGCCTGACGTGCCGATGTTGACATTGGCAATGCCGCAGTCCGAACCGGCCGCGGACAGGAACGTTTCGATCTCCAGCATGTTGGTGGAGAAGATGCTGCTCGACAGGCCCTGCGGCACCCCGTTATGCAGGGCAATCGCCTCTGCCAGGGTGTCGTACTCCAGGATGTAGAGAATCGGCGCAAAGGTCTCTTCCTGGACGATGGGCGTCTGCGCCGGCATCTTGACGATGGTTGGCTCCACGAACAGGGCGCCCTTGTCCGGCAGGCGATTGCCGCCGGTGAGGATGACGCCGCCCTCGGCCCGCACGCGCTCCAGCGCGGCCATCATCTCATCCACGCCGCCCTGGTTGACCAACGGCCCCATCAGCGTGCCCGCGTCCAGCGGGTCGCCGATGCGCACCTGCTGATAGGCCCTGACCAGGCGATCGCTCAGCGCCGCGGCCACGCTGCGATGGGCGATGATGCGCCGCGTGGAGGTGCAGCGCTGGCCGGCCGTGCCCACCGCGCCGAACAGGATGGCGCGGGTGGCCAGGTCGAGATTGGCGTGAGGGGTGACGATGATGGCGTTGTTGCCGCCCAACTCCAGGATGCTGCGGCCAAAGCGCCGGGCGATCGCTTCGGAGACATGGCGGCCCATGTTGGTGGAGCCGGTGAAGGAGATCAGCGGCATGGCCGGGTCGTTGAGCATCAGCTCGCCCACCTCAGAACCGCGGCCGATGAGCAGGTTGAAGACGCCGTCCAGGCCGTAGTCCGCGGCCACGCGGTTGGTGATGTGCTGCACGGCCACCGCGCACAGCGGCACGTCTGAGGAGGGTTTCCAAACCACGCAGTCGCCGGCCACGGCCGCGATGGCGGTGTTCCAACTCCAGACCGCGACCGGGAAGTTGAAGGCGCTGATGACGCCGACGATGCCCAGGGGGTGCCACTGCTCCATCATGCGGTGCAGCGGCCGCTCCGAGGCGATCACCAGGCCGTAGAGCTGGCGCGCCAGGCCGGTGGCAAAATCGCAGATGTCAATCATCTCCTGCACTTCGCCCAGGCCTTCGACTCGAATCTTGCCCATTTCCAGGCTGACCAGCTCGCCCAGCGGCTCTTTCATCTCACGCAGTGCGTAGCCCAGGTCGCGGATCACCTGGCCGCGGCGCGGGCCGGCAGCAGGCGCCAGGTCTCGAAGGCGCGATTGGCCCGCGTCATCAGGGTTTGGTACGCGGCCGGCGTGGCCTGAATGACCCGCGCCAGCGCCTCGCCGTTGGTGGGGTTGTACGAAACCAATTCGCGCCCGCCGCGATCTTCGATCCAGCCGTCCGGGCCGGAGCACGCGCCGAAATTGGTCTCCTGGATATTGAGCTTTTCCAGTAATGCCTCTACTGACTTTACTGACTTCATTAGTCTTGAATCTCCCTTGAATCAATCGAATCAACGCTGATATGGCTGACTTTCCTTGAGTATAGCATAGGAGCGGGCAAGGCGGAAGTTCAAGGGGCAAGAGAATCGGCGCGTGCAGGATCGGACTTCCGATCACTCCGCATTCCAATCGCCATCGAAGCGCAGGACGAGCAGCCCATTCTTCTCGTCGGCGACGAAGATCAGATTGCCCTCTACGGCGACATTCATGGCCGCATAGGTGTCATAGAATCCAACCTCCACCGGCGCGGCCGGATTGGCAACTGAGATGACACGCACGCCGTATGTCCCATCTGCCACAAAGACATAGTCTCCTGCTACTGCCACGTCACTACCATAGATCGGCGTCTCGCAGAATCCAACTGCGACTGGCGCGGCCGGATCGGCGATCGAGATGACGCTCAGGCCGGTCGGCCACAAAGTTGTCAGGTAGGCATACTGTCCGGCAATTGCAACAGCAGAGACACTCCGCACCGCGCTGTACGACCCGACTTCCACGGGCGTCCTCGGGTTGGCGATCGAGATGACGTGCATGCCATGGCCAACGACATAGGCGTACTCTCCCACTACGACTACATCAGCGGCATAGGAAAATGGATCATAAACGCCAACCTCAACCGGTAAAGCCGGGTTTGCCAGGGAGGCTATGCGCAAGCCTTCAGGGCCATCGCCCACGTAGACATATTCCCCCGCCACCGTCACATTCCTGGAATAGCCTGGTGTGTAATAAAACCACACTTCGGTGGGCGCGGCAGGATTCGAGATCGAAAAAACGCGCACGCCGTGGAACGGCTCTGCCACGTACGCATAACCTTCCGTCAGGGTGAGGCGAGTAGTGTACCAGAAAGCGTCACAGTACCCGATTTGCACCGGTCGAGTCGGGTCAGCAATAGAGATCACTCGCAGGGCGGAGTAAGCGCCGACATCCGTGACGTAGGCATATGTTCCTGCGATGGCCACGCTGCTCGCTCCCCCGCGTGTGGCGTAGAATCCAACCTGGGTCGGCGCAGAGGGATTGACAATAGAGAATATATGGAGGCCGTCGCGGTCTGTCACGTAAGCATACGATCCGCCCACTGCTACGTCTTCAGCATAACGCAGGGCGACGAATCCGATCCCAGTCGGCGTGCTTGGGTCGGCGATCGAGATCACGTACAGGTCGTCAGTCGCTACATAGGCGTATTGTCCCGCCACTACTACGGCAAAGACGCCTGTGGGTATATCGTAGGATGCGATCTCGACCGGAGAGGTAGGATCGGCCACGGAGATCACACGAAGACTGCCATTTTGATACAGGTGATTCAACAGGACGTAAGCGTACTCCCCTGCCACTGCTACATCTTGTACATTGTCTGGAAAGGGGGCGGTTTGCCCCACCAGAACGGGGTTGACCGGATTCGAGACGTCCAACACCGCCAGGTGTCGTCCCATGTTGACGTAGGCCAGGGTATGACTGATGGTCACGGTGTCAATGTTATCTCCCAGGTGGCCCACGAACTGAGGGTTACGTGTGAAGCGCTGGCTGATGGCTGGCATGAACAGGCGCGACCCAGGTTCCTGGGCGGTATCTGCCGCTTTTGTCGCCACGGCAGCTTTCAGATCGGCTGCAGCGAGGCTCAACAGGTTCGAATCGCTTGAATCTTGTCCTGTCGAGTCGCCTGGGAACCGTACGATTTCCAGGCCATTGAAGCCGTCGGCCAGAAAGACCAGATCGCCGGCTACGGCGACGTTGGTGGTGTCTCCTGGCGTATTGTAGACTCCGATTCCTTCCGGTATGGCCGGATTGGCGATGGCAATGACCTCCAAATCGCCAGTCGTTGCGTAGAGATAAGGTTCCGCCAACGCCACACCCACGGCCCGTATGGAGATAGCCCCGATTTCCCGTGGCGCCGCCGGGTGAGCGACAGAGATCACCTTGAGGTTGCTCAACCATCCGGTGGCGACGTAAAGATTCGGCCCTGCCACGACCAGGTCTTGAGCCATCTCCGGCGCCCTGAGGAACCCGATTTCCGCAGGAGCCGCTGGATCGGCAGTCGAAACCACGCTCAGGCCGCCATGCCTGCTTGCCACATAGGCATACGCTCCCGCCATCACGACATCCTTGGTTCCGTCCGGCGTGACGACAGAACCCACCTCGACGGGCGCGGTCGGATTGGCAATCGAGATCACGCGCAACATGCTAAACGAGTCGGCCACATAGGCGTACTCTCCCGCCAAAGCCACGCTCCACGCAAATCTTGGCGTGTCGCAAAACCCCACCTGATACGGCGCGGCCGGGTTGGCAATCGAAATGATGCTCAAGCCGCCATACCCGCTTGCCACGTAGGCGTATTCTCCTGCCACCGCCACGCCGTGGGCATCCCCCCGCGGAAACATCGAACCAATCTCCAGCGGCGCGGTCGGGTCAGCAATGGAGAGTATGCGGAATCCCTCCCGTTCGGCCGTCACATAAGCGTACTGCCCCGCCACGGCCACGCCGTTGGCATTGCCGGGCGTGTCATAGAACCCAACCTCCACGGGCGCGGTCGGGTTGGCAACTGAGATCACGCGCAGGCCGTCACCGCCAGCCGCCACGTAGGCGTAGTCTCCCACGACTGTCACGTTTACAGCGCCGCCCGGCGCATGGCCAACCACGACCGGCGCGGTTGCATCGGAGATCGAGATGACGTAAAGACCTGCCCCGGCGCTCGCCACGTAGGCATATTCTCCCACCAATGCAATATCCTGGACGAGACCTGAAGAAGGCATGATATGCCCGATTTGAGTGGGGCTGAGCGGGATGGACACATCAATCACCGTCAGGTACGCGCCCATGCCCATGAAGGCCAGCGTCCCGCTGATTGCCACCGTGTTCATCTCGCCGCCCAGGTGACCGACGAACTGCGGGTTGCGGCTGAAGCGCTGGAACATCTGTGGCAGGAACAACGCGTGGTCTTGATACGATGGGGGGGGCGCGGCCGACGCACCGGCAAAAAGTAGTACGGAGAAGCAGACCAGCCACGGTAGGTGTTGCGTTTTCATCTTGAACCTCCCTGCAAATCTTTCTGCGCGCACCCCATTTTCGCGCAGTGCATCTCACAATGCAACTATCCTCTCCTCCTCTCCTCCTTGAACGAAAGAAGCCCAGTTCCTTGCAGGAACCGGGCTTCTTTTGTTGCTTCGATCGCTGCGGCCCTCTCTGCCACGAATTTCACTAATTTGCACGAATCGAGCTTCTGCCCTCGTGGCAAGAATCCGCCCAGCTTTCTCTGCCACGAATTTCACTAATTTGCACGAATTCCAGGGCCTTTTCGTGGCATGAGGAAATGGATTTCAGCGCTGTAACGTCCTTCGCCCAATGATGAAGCGGCGGTTACATTCCGGCCGTGACTCATATTGGTCATGTCAATGTCGAAGGAAATCGTTGCATCGGTGATCGGCTGGCCATTGGAATCAGTGACGAGCGCTTCGAGGATGTTATCGCCGCGGGAGGGTGGGTTGGGATCGCTGAAGATCCACACCAGCAGATCGCCGCTTTGTTTCCCACCCAACGCAGGGACTTGATTCGTGGCAGGATCCTGCGCGGTTGAATCAGCGGAGGCGAAGGTTGGAATGGGCGTCGGCTGTTCCACCGACGGAGCCGACATCATGCCGCACGAGGCGAGCAGGAATGCCATGAGCGTCAAAATCAGTTTGTTGGTCATTGTAATTTTCCTTATGGCGTTCATTCTTCCAAACTCACAGCCTGGGATTCCTCTACTTTTTGCAACCCGGAACGCAGGCTTCCCCACAGCGAGATCAAAATCGGGAGCCCGGAGACAATCCAGAATCCATACGCCAGCGCCCGCGAGACCGGCTCGACATTCGGGAAGAACAGACTGACCCAGAATAGAATCCCTCCGAGATGCACGGTGACGAGACTCAACCACGTCCCGCCCAAGCGCGCGGGCTTGTTTGGCTCGAAGAAGCGTGTGAACAGATACGGAACCAGGGCATAGCCAAATTGCAGGATCCAGCCAAAGATCAGGATCGGCCCGCCACTGCCGGAGATTTCCTGCACGGGGAAATCGGTGGCGCGGGCAACGATCAGCGGCGCGACCACGACCGGGATGAAGAACCAGATATAGGATGTGAGCAAATGCCACATGCCGGGCGTCCAGACGCGGCGGTCGCCGAGCACGGGCTTGACCACGATGACGAGCAACAGGATGCTTCCGAGTGTGTGCAGGATCAAACCAACAACGGTAAATATACTGACGTTCAGCCACGGCCCGGAGATCAACCCCAATGCGCCCAGCGTCATTGACCAGAAGATCCACGGAATACTACGCGGCCAGGCCAACGAACGATTTGCGAACGAGGGGTACAAGTCCACCAGCAAACCGGCCAGGATGATGGCGGCGAAGCCCCACAGGTTGGTGTGGACGTGGACTTCGATGGGGGAGGCGATGTGCAAGACTTCGCTCCATCCCAGCCAAAGCCCTGTGCCGACCAAACCTCCAAGTATCAGGTAACTCAGCCCGGTGATGTAGAACTTGCGCCCTTCGAGGCCGGCATTTTTTGAGGAGGCTTGCGCGGGGCGCAGGTCAATCAGTTGCTTGATGAGCAGAATCACGGCAATACCTATCAGTGTTCCGCCAGTGACGATGAGCGAGCGCGTAATGGTCGGGATACCGATTAGCAGAAGCACCAGTCCCGCGTTCAGGAATAGCCACGTATCCCAGCGGATCTTCGGGCGCGGCAATCGGCGCGCAGATGCCACGAGGACTGGAGCAAGTCCAAATATAATTTCAGTTAACGCGCCAAGCGTAACCAGGTGCACTCTCAGCCATTTCAAGCTGCCAAATAATGGAATGATCTCCAACCCCGTCAGGATCGAAGCCAGTGCGGCCAACGCGACCAGGGACAGGTAAAGCAATGACATAAGGAAGTATGGGTGAGGCATGTCAGCCTCCTTATTTCTTTGCGACGGCCTGATTGAGAATTTCGAGAAATTCGTCCAGCGGCACTTTATGGATGCGCGCCGCCCATTCCACTGTGAGCGCTTTGGCGAGGAACATTCGCAAGGAGTATTTCCCCACGCGTTTGACGCCGAAGATTTCCATCACATCGGCGATGTCGCCGTATTCCAGCAGGATGTCTGAGACACGTGTGTCTTTTGTAATTTCCATGATGCACTCCTTCTGTGAACCGGCCGCGCCAGCCTACTTTGCCAGCGCGGCCCGCCAGTTGTCAATTCGTTTCGATTTTCTTCAACCCATCCCGCGCGATCTCGAACAGTTCCTTCACGGGATAGATCATTGCCAGCGCATAGAGCGCGAAGCCGATTCCGTACAGCTTGTTATGCCCCTACTTTACTCCTTACCCCCGTTTCGCGCCCCGACTTTTGCCGGGTTTTGAAGAACATCTTTGTACACGGATTTCACGGGTTGGACGGATGGACACGGATTTTTTAAAATAATCCGCGAAATCCCTATGTTCCGCGTAATCCGTGTACCGAATTTACTCGCCCTGAATCATCGCCCGCGCGGAGAGGGCAGCGCGATCCAGGATGCGGATGGATTGCCTGTCCATCTCGATCAGCCCCGCCTTCGTCAACTCGCGAATGACACGGCTCAACACGTCTGGGACAGTGCCGAGGCGAGCCGCGAGTTCGGTCTGGTTCGTCCAGCGGCGGCGCTCGATGGCGTCCCCCTTGGCGAAATCCAGCAACAGTTTGGCGGCAGCCGGAGAGGGCGGTGAGCTGACTTAGGTTCGCATAGCCACGATCGTTTTCGGCCAACAGGATCAGGTGACCGCCGCCGTTGACCAGGGTCAGCTCATCCCCCATCCCCTCCCGCTATTGACAACGATCATTTGCTCTGCTAGAATTCGACAGAGTAACCTCACGCATCGTTTGTTTTGACAAACGCAATCTATCAATCTCATCATACATGGTGGCAACCTGAGGATGAGGATATGAAACCCTGGCGATGGTTTCGAGTAGTGACCATCGAGGATAGATCACCATGATAACCAGTATACCAACGATTGATCTTGATCAAATTGAGTTGCTTGAGACATACGAGTTCTATGACAGGCCGCTACTTTTTGCCTGCCGTAATAAGCAAGGCATCTTGTTCATAGCTGTCCTGGCTGATGAGAACGATACGAACGAAACGTGGTTGTATGTGCCACTCACAGATCGGCGCCTCTCACAAATTCGTGCAGGCCTGCTGGACCTTCATGATGCTTTTGAGATCGCGGAAGATGGAGAGGTTCTGATTGTCTCCGTCTTTCATGGAGATGGACGCCCAATATCTGTAGACATAATAGCAGCAAACTCAATCCCGCAGGCCTGGCTGCCGGCACGCGGGGAACGTTTGAACCTCAATCCGCTGCAGCCGCCCGCGTTGAATGGATTGACGGGGTGGCCGCTGCGCAAAGCAACAACTGATCGAAGCCACACGACGTCGTTTTCGGCTGTTTAGCCCGGTTAGCCCGGTTGACATGAGATTGACGTGAGATTGACATGAGAAGGAAGGATCCAAACCATGAGTGAACGAATCGCCATTGTGATGAGTGGAGGGGGATCGAAGGGCGCGTTTCAGGTGGGCGCGCTCAAACGGCTGTATGAGGCCGGCATTCGTCCGCAGATCGTCTGCGGCACCTCGGTGGGCGCTTTGAACGGGGCCAAGCTGGCCGAAGGCACACCCACGGTGATCGAGGAGATGGAGGGGCTGTGGCGTTCGCTGCAGAAGAACTCCGATGTGATGGCCTGGAGTCCGGAATTCCAGCAGTTGTTTGCCGCGCTGGGTCGCCTGTCCGGCCAGGAGATCAACGACCTGGACGATCTCGAAGCCTTGCAGGGCGGGCTGGAGCAGGCGTTGGTGCGGCGCCTGGCAGTCTTTCTTGGCACTGCGGTGGCGGCGCCGGGCGTCTTCGGCGCGCTGCTGCAGGCCTTGCAGCTCTGGGGCGTGCGCCGTCATGTGGTGGATGTGGTGCAGGCGTTGGCCGGGGCTATTGGCGGCGAATCCCTCTTTGTCTCCGCTCCTCTCAAAGCCAAAATTTTGCAGCACCTGGACCCCAGCAAGGTGGCCACCTCCGGCATCGAGCTGCGCGTGACCGGGGTGGATTTTCAGACCGGCGAGCTGGTATTGATGGATCAGCATCATCCCGACATTGTGGAAGCCATCCTGGCCTCCAGCGTGCAGCCGGTGTTCATGGAAGCACACCATCCCCTGACTACGGCGCCCGATCATCAGGTTTACGATGGCGGCGTGCGGGAGATTTCGCCGCTGCAGGCTGCGGTGGACCTGGGCGCCGAGCACGTTTATATGATCCTGGCCGGCTCGTTGAAGACCGCGCTGTCAGGGCCGGTCAAGGGTATCTTCCCGATCACGATGCGCACGGTTGATATTTTTACCAGCGAGATCGTGCGCAACGACATCTACTTTCAGCAGGAAGTCAACCGCCTGGCCGCGCTGGGCCGCGAGATCGAAGAAGCGATGCCGCTCACGCGCGGGGCCGATGACCCGGTCAGCCGCGGGTGCGGATGCTGCAAGAGCGGCCGCTCCTCAACCGCCGGCCGGTCAGGCTCACCGTGATCGAACCGACGTTCGACCCTTTCCACGGCTCGCTCGATTTCGATCCGGTCAAGATCAATCAAAGCATTGCGCATGGCTATGAGCTGACCGGCCAGATTCTGGAGCAGGACGCCGCCTGAGGCGCGGCGCCGCCCTGCCCCCTGTTGATCGGATCAGCGGCGCCAACCCATCTTTTCGAAAAACCACACAGGCAGCACATCGGCATCGGTGACCTTGCGCAGGTTGGCGCCGGTGGGGCGCACCGCGTAGACGGCCCACTTGCCCTCGCGATCCGAGCGGAAGGCAATCCAGCCGCCATCGGGCGACCAGATGGGCAGGCCGTCGCTTGTCAGATTCTCGGTCAGCCGCACTTTGTTGCTGCCATCTGTGTTGACGACATAGATTTCGAAGTTACCGTCGTCCTTGGAGATGTAGGCCAGCCGCTTGCCGTCAGGACTCCAGGCTGGCTGACCGTCGCTGCCGCCGCTGGTCACGCGCTGCTGCGCGCCGGTGTCTGCGTCGGTCAGGTAGATGCCGCAGTCGCCGCCGTTGCAGGCGCGATGGGCAATCGAGTTGTTCTTGGGCGACCAGGCCGGGTATTCGCCGTTGACCAGGCGACGCAGCCCGCTGCCATCGGCGTTGAGGATGTAGACATCGCGGCCATCGCCGGCGCTCAGGCGACTACCATCAGGTGACCAGGACGGGTAGGCGCCGCCGAGGATGACGAGGTGCTCGCCTGTGTAGTCGGCGTTCATCACCCAAATGCCTGTCCCGGTTACGCCGCCGATGGGCGGCCACAGGTAATAGGCGATCTGTTTGTAATTTGCGGAGTAGGCCACCTCGGTGCGCCAGTCGAACAGCTTGCGCGCCGTGGCGTTGCCAAAGTTGTATTCCCACAGCTCCCAGCGTCCGGCGCTCATGTTGGCGACGGAGTAGAGCAGGACACCGCTGGGCGACCCGCTGCCGGCCGCGTTCGGATTGGGCGTGGCGGTGGGCGGCGGGGGCGGAATGTCCTTGACCACCGCGATGGCGGTTACTTCACCCTCGGTCGTGACCAGTTTAGCCTGCACCCAGGCCTTCTCCTTCTTGGCACCGACGCAGCAGATCTGCCACCAGGCGTCGTCGGCCGTCTTGCCGACAATCTCGAACTTCTCGCCGCCTTTCGCCGCCGCCAGGATCGGGTAGGTCGTGCCTGGTCCGCCGCGCAGATTCAGGCCTTTGGCGCCAATCACGGCTTGCGGCGGCACAGGCGTCGGCGTGGCGGTGGGCGGCACTGGGGTAGGCGTGGGCGGAACCGGTGTGGGCGTATCGGTGGGCGGAACGGGGGTTGCAGTGGGTGGAACGGGGGTCGGGGTTACAGTGGGTGGAACGGGAGTGGCGGTCGGCGGAATGGGGGTGACGGTGGGCGGCAGCGGGGTTGCCGTGGCGGGTGGTGCGAGCGGGTTGCTGCACGCAGTCAATAGGACGACCAGGAACACAACACAACAGACGAGAAGCGACTTACGTAACATGACGAATCTCCCTTCAGAGACAGGGTCAATGACCGGATGGTCATTGCTCTGTTGGAGCGCCACGGTCGCGGCAGGGAAACAGACTCACCTGCTGGGGCCGGATGGCGGGGCCAATCCTTGCTCAGGTGCAAGGGGTTGCAGAATGGGTACGATGCAAGGTGTTCAGCGCATTGATTAGAATGAGAATTTTTTAACTGTCCAGTTCCGAGCAAATTCTGAGCATACAGACAGCACCAAAGCGGACACTTATTTAATTCTCATTCCATTGTGCATCGTCTGCATGAGAGCGACATGAACACCCGGCTCGGCACACATGACGGTTTATTCATGCGGACGATACGCCGGGATGCTCGTTTTTTTTCGTTGTTATCCGTCCCCCGGCCCGGGCGTTGGGATGGCCCAGCGGTCTTGATACGGTACGCATACGAACGCCCGGTATGACTGGTGTAGACGCGGCTGACTGGCCGGCCACCCAGTTCACCTGCGTTTTTGATCTGCGCCCACCTGTGCTATAGTAGACGTGAGGGGTTCAGATGTTCCAAAGTTTGCAAGCGCGTTTGATCTTTTTGTTTGTCGCCTTCGTTCTGCTCGTCGTTGTCTCCGTCGGCGCGATGATTTGGGGGAGCGAAACGCAGCGCCAGGACGCTTTGGTCATCAACCTGGCGGGACGGCAGCGGATGTTGGCGCAGCAGATGACGCGACTGGCGCTCGAAGCAGACAGCCGCAAGAGCGCGGTGGATGCCGCGCTGCTGGAGGCCGAAGCAGTCTTCGATCGCACCCTGTACGCCCTGCGCGAAGGCGGCGCGGCGCCTTATCCGCCTGACGCCTCAGTGACGCTGCAGAGACCGACCGACCCTCGCATTCTTTCCGCGCTCGATCAGGTGGCTCAGACCTGGAGCGACTTCCGCACGCAGCTCTACAAATTGCAGTGGGCGTCACGCAGCAATCCCATCTTCTGGCTGACGCGCCAGACGTTCGAAGATGAAGCGGCCACCCTGGTGGAGGCTGCGGATGCGGTGGTGCGTTTGCTGGAAGCGGACGCGACGGCCAAGATCAATCGCCTGCGCGCCATGCAGATGAGTTTTCTAGTGGGAGCGTTGGTCCTGCTGGGCGTGGGCGCGTGGGTGACGCACCGGTCCGCCCTGACGCCGCTGAAGGACCTATCTGCCGCGGCGGACCGGTTGGGCGGCAACGATCTTGAGTCACCGATCCAGGTGACAGGCCCGCGCGAGATACGCAGCCTGTCCGAGTCGTTCGATGTCATGCGCAAGAACCTGGCCGCGTCGCGGCTGGAACTGCTCGATCTGACCACCACCCTGGAAGCGCGCGTCGCGCAGCGCACACGTGAACTGAACGCGCTCAGCGAGGTGAGCCATGAGATCAGCTCGCAGCTCGATGTCAGTCATGTGTTGACTTCTGTCACTGAGAAAGCGCGCACCTTGCTGGACGCGGAGTCCGCCAGGCTGTGCCTGCTGGAGGATGAGGATCAGTATCTGACGCTGAAGGCGTCCTGCGGCGCGCAGACCGGCGAAACGGTCGAGCGCAGGTCTGCGATCAACCGCGCCAGCGCGGTGCTCGCCAGCCAACGGGCGCTGGTCTGCAGCCGTGCAGGCTGCGTGGGGGGATGCGGTCTGCTGGATGAGGCGCACGCGGCCAGCCACGTGGTGGCTCCCCTGCGCATTGGCGATGAGGTGATTGGGGCTTTGTGCGTGAGCAGTTCGCAGCCCAATCATTTCTCCGCGGAGGCTGCGGACGTGGCGACCAAGCTCGCCAATACGGCCGCGGTGGCGCTGCAGAATGCTCAGTTATTTGCGCAGGCAGAGAAGATCGCCACGCTGGAAGAACGCAACCGCATCGCGGCCGACATGCATGACGGACTGGGGCAGATGCTGAGCTATTTGGGCCTTGTGACAGATCAAACAGTCGACCTGCTGGCGGCGAGCGAAGATGCGAAGGCGCTCGCCAACCTGGAGCGCATGCGCAGGACGATCAATCAGGCCACCCACCAGGTGCGCGCGTCCATTCAGCAGTTGATGGATGGCGCACCGCGAGAGCGTAAGCTGCGCGATCGTTTGCAGGAAACCGTGCGTGAGATCGAGGGCAAATACCAGGCAAGGATTGACTGGCAGGCGGAGGAGGGTGTTCTTACGGCGGCGATTCCGCGCGCCGTGACGGAGCAGATTCTCAACGTGACGCGCGAGATGTTGGAAAACGCCTGCCGTCACGCGGCCGCCCAATTCATTTGTGTTCGCTTTGGCCGGGAAAACGGGCATGGCTTCGTCAGGATCGAGGACGACGGCCGCGGCTTCGATCCGGCGGTGCAGCCGGCCGGGCACTTTGGTTTACGGGTCATGACGGCGCGCGCCGCACACATCGGCGGGAAACTGTTGATCGAATCGGCGCTCGGCGCGGGAACGTGCGTGACCCTGTTGTTTCCCCATGGGGAGGGGCGATCATGAGCCGCTATCGTGTGCTGCTGGCTGACGACCATGCGCTGTTTCGCGAGGGGCTGGCAGGGATCATCACATCGCAGCCGGACATGGACGTCGTTGGCGAAGCCAGCGATGGGCTGGAGGCGGTGGTCATGGCGCAGGAACTCAAGCCGGACCTGGTGTTGATGGATGTGCAGATGCCCACGCTCGACGGGATCGAAGCGACGCGCCAGATCAAGGAAATGGTGGCGCATGCTACCATCGTGATGCTGACCGTGCGCGACGATGACGAAAAGCTGTTCGAGGCGCTGAAGAGCGGCGCCCAGGGCTATTTGCTCAAGGACATTCATTCGAAGGATATGCTCGCCATGCTGCGCGGCGCACTGCGCGGGGAAGCTGCGCTCAGCCCGCGCATGGCCGGGCGAGTATTGAAGGAGTTTCGCCGCCTCGGTTCGCGTGTGCCCGTATTTTCCGCGGCCGATGACGACGAACTGGTAGAACTGACCAGGCGTGAACTGGAAACGCTGACCATCGCGGCGCGGGGCGTATCAGACAAGGAAATTGCGGAAGAACTGTGCATCAGCATTCACACCGTCAAGAGTCACATGCGCACCATTTTGTCCAAACTGCACGTGAACACACGACGCCAGGCCGCACGCGTCGCCAAGAGCAAGGGCCTGCTGTAGGCAAGAACTAGTTCTTCGCATTCAGCGCAACCGAAATATCCTTCTTTTCTCATTCTTGAATGGGCGAACGGAGGATTTTTTCATTTCCCCTTTTGACCTATCTTGACCCGCGTCGAAAGCATCCACTGCTTCCTGGTGCGGGCAGGGGGAATGAGAGTTTTTTAACTGTCCAGTTCCGAGCAAATTTTGAGCATACAGACAGCACCAAAGCGGGCACTTATTTAATTCTCATTCCTGGGCGAACAAGCATCTGTCTGTTGAAGTCGGTTCGAGTCAAACTTTATGCAACGTGTAAAACGTCGTGTCCTGCTCATCTGTTCACACCACTTGTTTGGCGAAAGCCTGGAGACCATTCTGCGTCGGGTGGACGACATGGAGTTGCTCGGCCCCATGGAGCTTTCGCAGGAGAACATCCATGCGCGCCTGTTCGAATTGCGCCCCGACGCGGTCATTGTCGTGGATGAAGGCGAGAATAGGATGAACGTCTCCTCGCTCACCTCCGCCATCCTGCAGCAGTTCCCCAGCCTGCCCGTTATCAGTGCAGGGCTGGAACAGAACATCTTTCGTGTTTTCTCTGCCCACACGCTCCCCGCACGCAGCTCGGACTTTGTGGAAGCCATTCTGAACCTGCCGCCCAGCAATCCCTGGGAGGCGGCGCAGCCCGGCTTCCAACCTAAACCTAAACCTAAACCTTGAGGAGGATGAGTCAATGATGCGAATGATCGGAAAACCTGCGTCTCTCTGCCGGGCCTTCTGCCTGATCCCGCTTGGTTTGTTGATCCTGGCCCTGGTTGCGATTCCGACGCGCGCCGGCGCGCAGGATGCATCCGAAGGCGAAAAACTCTTTACCAGCAAAGGATGCAAGGCTTGCCACACGATCGGGGGCGGAAAACTAGTCGGGCCTGATCTGCTCGGCGTGACCACGCGCCGCGACAGGGCCTGGCTGACGCGCTGGATCAAGGAGCCGGACAAGGTGCTGGCCGAGGGTGACGCGATAGCCACGCAGTTGTACGAAGAGTACAACAAGATTCCCATGACCAACCTGGGGCTGACCGACGGCGAGGTGGCCGCGCTGATCGCTTATCTTGTGAGCATTGATACGGGTGGGGCGCCCGCGCGGCTCCGGCCGCGCCTGCGCTCCCTGCCGGCGACTTAGAGCGCGGCAAGGCGCTGTTCCTGGGCACGACTCGACTTGCCAACGGCGGGCCGGCCTGCATGGTCTGTCACAGCGTGACCGGCATTGGCGCGTTGGGCGGCGGCGCGCTGGGGCCTGACCTGACTGACGTGTTCAACCGCTACGGCGGCCAGGCAGGGTTGACCGCCTTCCTCGGCAGCCCGGCCACCATCACCATGAACGCCATTTGGGCCAACCAGCCCATGACCGACCAGGAGCGCGCAGACCTGGTGGCGTTTTTCGAAACAACGACCACGCCGCTGCGAACTGCTTCCACCTTGTGGACGCTGGCGGGGTTGTCTGGCGCGGGCGGCGTGGTCTTGCTCGCCTCGGCGCAGGTCTGGTGGCGAAAACGACTGATGGGCGTCCGCAGACCCCTGGTCGCGCGCGCCAACGCAAAGAAGTAAAACAATTCCCCCTCCTCCCCAGCCCTTCCCCGCAGGGCCCCTGGGGAGAAAAAGGGGAAAAAACAACCCCCCCCCCCCCCCCCCCCCCCCCCCGGGAGGGGGGCCCCTCCCTGCGGGAGAGGGTTAGGGTGAGGGTGAAATCTGATTGTTTGGAGGAGCAGCAATGGCTTGGATCCAAGACTTGGTCAACCCGAAATCACGCAAGTGGGAGGAGTTCTACCGCAACCGCTGGCAGCACGATAACATCGTCCGCAGTACGCACGGCGTAAACTGCACAGGCGGCTGTTCGTGGCAGGTGTACGTCAAGGACGGCATCATCACCTGGGAAATGCAGCAGACGGATTATCCGCTTCTCGAAAAGGATCTTCCGCCCTACGAACCGCGCGGTTGTCAGCGCGGCATCTCGGCGTCGTGGTACGTCTACAGCCCGATCCGCGTCAAGTATCCGTACGCGCGCGGCGTCCTGCTGGATTTCTGGCGCGAAGAACGGTCGGCGGGCAAAAGTCCCGTGGACGCGTATGCCTCCATCATGGGAGATGAGACGAAGCGGACGCGCATCCAGAAGGCGCGCGGCAAGGGCGGTTTCCGCCGCACCTCGTGGGACGAAGTGACGGAGATCGTCGTCGCGGGCATGCTCCACACCGCCAAGAAATACGGACCCGACCGCATCTTCGGCTTTTCGCCCATCCCCGCCATGTCGTACCTTTCGTACGCGGGCGGCTCGCGCTTCCTGCAATTGTTCGGCGGCGTCAACATGAGTTTCTACGACTGGTACGCGGACCTGCCCAACGCCTTCCCCGAAGTCTGGGGCGACCAGACCGACGTGTGCGAATCCGCCGACTGGTACAACAGCAAGTACATCGTCTCGTACGGCGCGAACATGAGCATGACGCGCACGCCCGATGTACACTTCATCGCCGAGGCGCGGCACAACGGCACCAAGTACGTCTCGATCGCGCCCGACTTCAGCCAGGTCTCCAAGTATTCCGACTGGTGGATCCCCGTTAAGCCCGGCACCGACGCGGCGCTGTGGATGGCGGTCAATCACGTCATCTTGAAGGAATTCTTCGAAGAACGCCAGGTTCCGTATTTCATCAACTATCTCAAACAATACACCGACAGCACGTTCCTGGTGGAACTGGAAAAGGATGGTGACTCGTACAAGGCGGGACGCCTCCTGCGCGCCAACCGCGTCAAGCGTTACACGAACGAGGAGAACGGCGACTGGAAACTGCTGGTCTTCGATAAAACCAGCAATCAGCCGCGCATGCCCAAAGGCACGGTCGGCTACCGCTGGAGCAAGGAAAAAGGCAAGTGGAATCTCAAGATGGAGGACGGGCAGGATGACACCCCGCTCGATCCCGAACTGACCTTCCTCGACGAACACGACGAAATTGTGAACGTCGCCTACCACGAATTCGCCGAGGCGAAAGTTGCCCTGCGCGGCATCCCCATCCGCTACGTGGAAACCGATCGCGGACGCGTCCCCGTGACGACCGCCTTCGATCTGCTAGTGGCGCAATTTGGCGTCAGCCGCGGACTGCCTGGCGATTACCCGAAATCCTACGATGAAATCGGCCCGTACACGCCCGCCTGGCAGGAACAGTACACGGGCATCGGTCGCGACACCGTCACCCGCCTGGCGCGCGAGTTTGCGCACAACGCGGAAGTGACCAACGGCAAGTCCATGGTCATCGTCGGCGCCAGCATCAACCACTGGTACAACAACAGCCTGATGTACCGCGCGCCGATTACCGCGTTGATGTTGTGCGGCTGCTGCGGAGTCAACGGCGGCGGCATGAACCACTACGTGGGACAGGAAAAACTGACGCTGGTCGCGCCGTGGTCGGCGATGGCGTTCGCGCTGGACTGGGTCAAACCTCCGCGCCGCCAGCAGACTCCCACCTGGCATTACATCAACAGCGACCAGTGGCGCTACGAGGGCGATTTCACCGACTATGCGCCCATCCCTGAGAAGACCAAATGGGCTAAGGGCCACGCCGCCGACCTGGCGACGATGGCGGTTCGCATGGGCTGGATGCCTTCGTATCCGCAGTTCGACGAGAATCCTTTTGATGTCGTCAAGAACGCGGACGCGGCAGGCGCAAAGTCCAACGATGATGTCATCAAACGGGTGGTGGATCAACTCAAAGATGGAACGACCAGATTCGCCATTGACGACCCGGACGCGGAGCAGAACTGGCCGCGCATCTGGATAATGTGGCGCGGCAACGCGCTGGCCTCCAGCGCCAAGGGCGCCGAGTTCTTCCAGCGCCACTACCTGGGCACCCACGACAACATCGCGGCCGAGGAGCACGCCAAAGGCAAGGTCAAGACCGTCACCTTCCGCGAGCCTGTGCCGCGCGGCAAGATGGACCTGGTGGTTGACCTGAACTTCCGCATGGACTCTTCGGCGCTGTATTCCGACATCGTCCTGCCCTCCGCGTTCTGGTACGAAAAGAACGATCTCAACACCACCGACCTGCACTCGTACGTGCATCCGCTCGGACAGGCGGTTCCCCCTGTTTGGGAATCCAAGACCGACTGGGAAATCTTCAAACTGCTGGCGCTCCGAGTCAGCGAGATGGCGCCCGAGGTCTTCCCCGAACCCGTGCGCGACATCGTGGCGTTCCCGCTCATGCACGACACGCCCGACGAACTCGGTCAGACCGACGTGAAGGATTGGCGCGCGGGCGAGTGCGAAGCCATCCCTGGCAAGACCATGCCGCACTTCCGCGTGGTCGAGCGCGATTACATCAATCTGTACAACCGCTTCATCTCGCTCGGACCGAACATCCGCGCGGACGGAATCAACGGCAACGGCGTGCAGATTCCCATCGAGAAGTTTTACGATGATTTGATGGAACAGCCTGTCGGCGGCACGCCCGACTCGCGCCGCACGCGCTGTGTGGAGTGGGGCGGAAAGAAATATCCCAGCCTCGAAGACGCGCTGGATACCGCCAACGTGTTGCTCTATCTCGCGCCCGAAACCAACGGCGAAGTCTCGTATCAAGCGTTCAAACACGAAGAAGAACGCGTCGGACTCCCGCTGGCGGACCTCGCCGAAGGTGTGCGCGGCGTCAACATGACCTTCCACGACCTGACGCGGCAAGTGCGCCGCACGCTCATCAGCCCCTGCTGGACGGGCATGGTCAACGACGGGCGCGCCTACGCCGCCTGGTGCATCAACGTCGAGCGCCTCATCCCCTGGCGCACGTTGACAGGGCGCCAGCACTTCTATGTTGACCATCCGTGGTACCTGGACTTTGGCGAACACCTGCCGACCTTCAAGCCGAAACTGAACCCGCGCGCCACAGGCGACATCGTCAACAGCCCGGTGGACGACAAGTGCCTTGTGCTGAATTACATCACGCCGCACGGTAAGTGGAACATTCACTCCACGTACAAGGACAACCATCGCATGTTGACGCTCTCGCGCGGCATGGATCCCGTCTGGATCAACGACAAGGACGCGGAAAAAGTTGGTCTCGTGGACAACGACTGGGTGGAGATGTACAACGACAACGGCGTGGTCGTGACACGCGTCAATGTCAGTTCGCGCGTGCAGCCTGGCATGTGCCTGTACTATCACGCGGTCGAGCGCACGATCTACATCCCCAAGTCGCAGATCCGCGGCAAGCGCCGCGCGGGCGGTCACAACAGCCTGACGCGCACGCGCATCAACCCGCTGCTGCTGGCGGGCGGCTACGCCCAGTTCACCTACGGCTTTAATTACTGGGGCCCCATCGGCATCTTCACCCGCGACACGTACTGCGTGGTCAGGAAGATGGAGAAGTTGGAGTGGTAGAAGAAGCCCTCACCCCCGTCTCCTCTCCCCATTTTGGGAGAGGGGACGGGGGTGAGAGATACCAAGGAGCAGAACATGGACATTCGCGCACAAGTTTCAATGGTCTTCCATCTCGACAAATGTATCGGCTGCCACACGTGCAGCATCGCCTGCAAGAACATCTGGACGGATCGCAAAGGCACCGAGTACATGTGGTGGAACAACGTGGAAACCAAGCCTGGCACGGGCTACCCCACGCGCTGGGAAGACCAGGAGAGATACAAAGGCGGCTTCGAGGAGAAGGATGGCAAACTCAGGCTGAAGCTGCAGGGACGGTTGGGCGCGCTGGGCAACATCTTCTTCAATCCCAACCTGCCCAACATGGACGATTACTACGAGCCGTGGACGTACGACTATCAGCATCTGTTCGACGCCCCCGATGGCGATGACCAGCCCACTGCCCGCGCCATCTCGCTCGTCACTGGCAAGCCGATTGACACGATCGAGGCCGGCCCGAACTGGGATGACGACCTGGGCGGCTCGCCCGTCTACGCGGAGAACGACAAGAATCTCGATGAACTGACCCAAGAGGAGCGCCAGCAGCTCAACGAAGTCGAACGAATGACCTTCTTCTACCTGCCGCGCATCTGCAACCACTGCCTCAACCCTGGCTGCGTGGCGGCTTGCCCCGCGGGCGCCATCTACAAACGCGGCGAGGACGGCATCGTCCTCCTCTCGCAGGAAAAATGCCGCGCCTGGCGCATGTGCATCTCCGGCTGCCCCTACAAGAAGACCTACTTCAACTGGTCCACGGGCAAATCCGAAAAATGTATCCTGTGCTATCCGCGCATCGAAAGCGGACAACCGCCCGCCTGCTTCCATTCCTGCGTGGGACGCATCCGCTATCTCGGCGTTCTGCTTTACGACGCCGATCAGATCGAGAAAATTGCCTCGGCCGCAGAATCCAGCCTGGTTGACGCGCAGCGCAGCATGATCATGGACCCGTTCGATCCGACCGTGATCGCCGCGGCCAAAGCCAACGGTATTCCCGACAACATGATTGACTCGGCGCAGAAATCGCCCGTCTACAAGTTCGTCAAGCAGTGGGGTATCGCCCTGCCGCTTCATGCCGAATTCCGCACCGTGCCGATGCTGTTCTACGTCCCGCCCATGCTGCCCGTTCTGGCGAAGACCAAAGACGGCAACTACGAAGTGGATCAAAGCGGTGCGGACGGTCTCTCTCCCCTGCTGAGCGCGTTGGAAAAGGCGCGCGTCCCCCATCAAGTTCATGGCGCGGCTGTTCTCGGCGGGCAACACCGACGTGATCGAAGCGGTCTATCGCAAACTGATCGCTGTCCGCATTCATCGCCGCAGTGAAACGGTCAAGGATGTGTCGCCGGCGGAACTCGACAAGGCCTACACCACCGGTGGAACCGACCCGCAGGAAGCCGACGCGATCTTCCGCCTGACCGCGCTGCCGACCTACGATGAACGCTTCGTCGTACCGGCCATGAATCGCGAAGTTGCCATCGAAGCAAACATCCCGCCCCTCACCAACAAACAAGAAACAGGCTTCGGCTTCCGCCGGCAGCCCGGGCGCAGGTTCTAGCCATGACACTTCATCCCATGCTCCCAACCACCCTGGCCCAATTCGCCGACGTACTGGACTATCCCCAGCCCGGCCTGGCCGAGAAATCTCGCCTGTGCGCGCAGACTGTGGCCCGCATGGCGCTGCCGTTCCTCGCGGTAGATTCACGCCAACTGTCGCCCGACGCGCTCTTGTCCGCGTTTGCGCGCGAGGTCGAGCCGATGGCCTACGGCTTACAGGAGGAGGCCTACGCCAGCACCTTCGACCTGGGCGGCGCGTATCCCTACATCGGCTATCAACTGCTCGGTGAAACCTACAAGCGCAGCATCTTCATGCTCGAACTGAAGAACCGCTACCATGCGTATGGATTGAGCGAAGGAGGCGAACTCTCGGACCACCTGGTCTGCATCCTGCGCTACTTGAACGTGCTGCAGGATGAGGAGGAGTTTTGCGAGCTCACCCAATACGCCATCCTGCCGGCGCTGGACAAGGTGCTTCATGCGGCTCGCATGCGCGACGAGAACGATCATTCCGCGCTGCCGCTCTACCTGGCCGTGCTGCAAGCCCTGTACGATGTGCTGGTGACTACGGTCGGCGAGCCGCTCATCAAGGCCGAGCCCTGGGAGGAAGACCATGCCCAGGCGCAATGCGAGGCCTTCGACGAAATTCCCCTGGCATACGACGCAGTGGATTAGTTCAAGTTCTTGTTGGAGGACTCCCTTTCGGGGAGGCCGATGGGGCGTTGATACCTCTTGCCGCTCCTTCATTGCCTTTCCTTACGTCGCGGTCATTTTGGCGACAGTAGTCGGCATCTACCGCTACTATTCCGATCGCTTCTCCTTTTCCAGCTTCTCCTCGCAGTTCCTGGAAAGCCGCCGCCTGTTCTGGGGGTCCGTGCCCTGGCACTACGGCATTGTCACCATTCTGAGCGTCCACCTGTTTGCCTTCTTCTTCCCCGGCGTGTGGGCCGCGCTGACCGCTGACCCGACGCGGCTCTACATCATCGAGGTGACCGGCATGGCGCTGGCGCTGGTCTCCATCGTTGGGATCAGCCTGCTCGTCCTGCGCCGCATGTCCGATGACCGCGTGCGCGTCGTCACCACCTGGGCTGACTGGCTGCTCATCCTTGCCCTGCTCGTGCAGGTCATCCTGGGCTTCTGGGTCTCCTTCTTCTACCGCTGGGGGTCCGACTGGTTCCTGCGCACCGCGCAGCCGTGGCTGCTCTCCCTGGTGGTCTTCCAGCCGAAGATCGAATATGTCTCGGCGCTGCCCCTGGTGGTCAAATGGCATCACCTGTGGGGCTTCGTCATCATCTGCATCTTCCCCTTCACGCGGCTGGTGCATGTGGTCACCTACCCGATTACCTACCTCTGGCGGCCGCTGCAGGTGGTCATTTGGAATCGCGCCAGGCCGGTGCAAAAGTAACGGCGCGTGGAACTGCACCCCATTCGTGCAAATTCGTGAAATTCGTGGCAAAGAATGCTCATGAAACACCTGGATGAACTCCTACGCGACTGCGTGACGCACCATCACCGCCTGTGCCCGCAGGTGCTGGTGCACGCGCGGGAGCATGTTGGCGCCTCCTCCTGGCCCTCGACCTGCCGCAAACGGACAAGCGCCTGCTCGCCATCACCGAGACCGACGGCTGCTTCGTGGATGGCGTCAGCGCAGCAACGGGTTGCTACGTGGGTCGGCGCACGCTGCGTGGAAGATTTCCGTAAAGTTGCCGCCGTCTTTGTGGACACGCAGCCAGCGGGCGTTCGCATTGCGCCGCGGCTCGACGTGCGGCGGAAAGCGGCGTTTGCGCCTGAGGCGCGCAGCCGTTGGGAAGCGCAACTACTCGGCTATCAGCGCATGCCCGACGAGGACCTGCTCGATTCCCGATGGGTGACGATGCGGATCAACATCGCCGGCCTGATCGGACACGCGGGTGTGCGCGTGAACTGCGAGGCCTGCGGCGAGGAAATCATCAACCAGCGCGAGGTGACACGGGACGCGAGAATTCTCTGTCGCGCCTGTGCCGGCCAGGCGTACTATGTCGAAACCCGCCTGGCCGGCGTCACAACCCTCACCTTGCCGTGGACATCGAAGCTGGTTCAGAGCTACGAGGGGTTCCCGACACCGGTTGAGCATTGGGAACCTACCTGGAACGACAACTGACGCTGCGATAGACCCATGAATCGAACCGCCAACGAAACCAGGGCCTCTCTCTGGGCCATTCGATCGTGAGAGCGCGGAGCTGCATCCCGCCTACTTCGCTCCTCGTCGCGCCACGGGCATCGTTTCCACTGCCTGCCATCTCTTGGGCATGGATCTCCTCGCCCTTCCCTGTTCTACCTGAATCAGATTTTCTGTAACGCTCTGGCTGCTCGTTGGGCTTGCTCTTTCGTCATCTCCTGCGCATCCTCGCCGACCTCACCAACCACAACCTGAAGCGCAGGGCTTTCTCACCCTCGTCGCCGGGACGAACGTGCTGGGCGGTCAATTCGTCATCCTGAAAGCGACAGCCAACGGCGCTGGCGCTTTGGATTGTCGGCCTGGTTCTCTGGATCGTCTTGATCTACGCCTTCTTCGCGCTGATGACCATCAAAGAACAGAAACCGCCGCTGGAAGGGGGCATCAACGGCGCCTGGCTGTTGACGGTGGTCTCCACGCAGTCCGTCGCCGTGCTGGGAACGCTGATCGCCCCCCGCTTCGGCGCCTGGCAAGAGATTTTCCTCTTCGCCATGCTCTGCTTCTTCCTGCTCGGATGCATGTTCTACATCCTCGTCATCTCGCTCATTTTCTACCGCTTCATGTTCTTCAAGCTCAACCCGCAGGAGTCGACGCCTCCCCTTATTGGATCAACATGGGCGCCGTCGCCATCACCACCCTGGCGGCGCCAACATCATCCTCGAGCGGCAACTATCCTTCCTCGCTGACATGATGTCGTTCATCGAGGGCTTCACCTTTCTTTTCTGGGCGATAGGAACGTGGTGGATTCCGCTCCTGCTCGTCTTCGGCGGATGGCGTCACCTCTACAAACACCGGATGCTGACCTATCATCCCGCTGTATTGGGGCCTGGTCTTCCCGCTCGGCATGTACACCGTCTGCACCTTTCAACTCGCCAGGGCGCTTGGGGTTGACTTTCTGCTTGCCATCCCTCGCACTTCGTCTATCTTGCTATCGCGGCCTGGCTTCGCCCGTTCTTTGGCCCTCGTGGCTCAGATTGGGAAGAAGCTGGCGCCCTGAACGATCACAGAATCGAACCTGGTTTAGCCGATGAGTATTGACCGCTCACGCCGCATCATTTTCGGAGAGGTCGCGGACCCTATAATGAAACGTGCACCCGCTATCTCGATGCGCTGATCGAGGACATCATCCGCCTGGCCGCTACCCGGACGGGCGCATCCTGGAGATCGGCTGCGGGCGGGCAATGCGACCGTCTCTCGTTCGCCCGGCGGGCTATCGCCTGGCTGGCAATCGAGCTTCGGGGCGAGCGCCTGGCGCGCCACGTGGCCCAGAACTGCCGGGCTTACCCCAACGTGACCATCGTCCAAGGGCCGAGTTCCGAGTCCTGCGACCTGCGCCGCATGGCTTCCCGACCTGGCCGTTTCAGCGGACGCCTTCCACTGGATTCGCCCCGAAACCGGTTACGCCAGAAAGTAATGACCGCGCTCGGGCGAGCGCGGCTCCTTTGCTTCTTCTGGCAGATCAGCGTGGACCCGCAAACCGACTTGTCGCGGGCCATTGACGAAGTTTTTCGCCAGCGCTTCGCAGGTCGAGCGGCCCAACGAGCCGATGCGACGCCGCTTGGGTGCGGGCCGTCATCGAGGGCAACTTTCGTGACTATTGGCATCGAGAATGTGGCGGTCAAGACCTTACGATTGGATGGAGACCCTGGGCGCGGTTAGGTACGTCGAGACTCCTGCGCACTCGTTCTGGCCTGCACGGCATGGACGAGGGTTTGCGGCGGCGCGTTGAACCGGGAGATTGACGCCGTCATTCAGGCGGCCGTTGGCATCCTTGAGCAGCCGTACCGGGCGATCCTCTTTCACGCACCTGGAGCCTGAGGGGAACTGGGCTTCCCCGAACTTGGGGAGGGGGCGAATGTCGAATGGGGCAAAATTCGGATTTGCCGGAGGCAGTAAATATCGTTTGACGCGTTCAAGGGATGGATGTATACTGCAGTTCAGGCATCAATCGTCGTTCGGAGCGCATCTTGATCATCTCGCACAAGTACAAATTATCTTCATCAAGACCAAGACGGCAGGCACGAGTATCGAGGTCCATCTGTCTCAGTTTTGTGGAGGGATGATGTGGTTACGCCCATCTGGCCGCATGTGGAACCGCATCGCTAGAATTACCAGGTCTTTGGAATCCCCTTCTACCGGAAATCATCGTCAGGCAGGAGCGACCTGAAAACGACCCCTAAAATGGCATGGAGACCCCTCTGGCGCAGGCATACGTTCGTCACCTCCCGGCAACGATCATACGGGCGAGAACATCCCAGGAAGTGTGCGGGAAACCTATTTCAAGTTCTACTGCGTGGAAAGAAACCCATGGGACAAGACGCTTTGTCTCATATGCCATGATCTGGCGATCGCAAGGGCGGCGGCCTCACGCTGGACGAGTATGTTGACAGGCGATGGTTCTGCATCAACTATCCGAAATACCGACTAAACGTGGGTCAATCCCTGGTGGATCGGGTTCTCAAGTCTGAATCACTGAT